>JBDTOI010000115.1:0-13505 GCA_039933315.1 Pyrinomonadaceae bacterium | reverse complement strand
ACATCGCTGACGTTACCACCGCCGTGGCCAACGGCGACCTCTCCAAGAAGATCACAGTGGACGTGAAGGGCGAAATCCTGGAGCTGAAGAACACCATCAACACCATGGTGGACCAGTTGAACTCCTTTGCTTCGGAAGTTACGCGCGTGGCCCGCGAGGTCGGCACCGAAGGCAAACTGGGTGGGCAGGCGCAGGTGATCGGGGTAGCCGGCACCTGGAAAGACCTGACTGATAACGTGAACTTCATGGCCGGCAACCTGACCGGCCAGGTGCGTAACATCGCGGAAGTTACCACCGCGGTGGCCAACGGCGACCTCTCCAAGAAAATCACGGTCGATGTTAAGGGCGAGATTCTCGAGCTCAAAGACACCATCAACACGATGGTGGACCAACTTAATGGCTTCGCTTCCGAAGTTACGCGCGTGGCTCGCGAAGTGGGTTCCGAAGGAAAACTCGGTGGTCAGGCTGACGTTAAGGGTGTCGCCGGCACCTGGAAAGATCTTACTGACAGTGTGAATTTGATGGCCGGCAATCTTACCGGCCAGGTGCGTAACATTGCCGAGGTCACCACCGCGGTGGCCAACGGCGACCTCTCCAAGAAGATCACAGTGGACGTCAAGGGCGAGATTCTCGAGCTGAAGAACACTATCAACACGATGGTGGACCAGCTCAACGGATTCGCTTCGGAAGTTACGCGCGTGGCGCGCGAAGTGGGAACGGAAGGAGAGTTGGGGGGCCAGGCGGATGTGCGGGGAGTTGCCGGCACCTGGAAGGACCTTACAGACAGTGTGAACTCGATGGCCGGAAACCTGACTGGCCAGGTGCGTAACATCGCGGAAGTAACTACCGCCGTCGCGAACGGCGACCTCTCGAAGAAGATCACGGTGGATGTGAAGGGCGAGATTCTCGAGCTCAAGGACACGATTAACACAATGGTGGATCAGCTGAGCTCGTTTGCCTCGGAAGTTACCCGCGTCGCCCGCGAAGTAGGTACTGAGGGAAGACTGGGTGGTCAGGCGCAGGTTATGGGAGTAGCAGGTACCTGGAAAGATCTTACCGACAACGTGAATTTCATGGCCGGCAACTTGACCGGCCAGGTGCGCAACATTGCGGAAGTCACTACGGCGGTGGCCAACGGCGACCTCTCCAAAAAGATCACGGTGGACGTTAAAGGCGAGATTCTTGAACTAAAAAACACTATCAACACCATGGTGGACCAGTTGAACTCCTTCGCTTCGGAAGTTACGCGCGTGGCCCGCGAGGTCGGCACCGAAGGCAAACTGGGTGGGCAGGCTGATGTGCGCGGCGTGGCCGGCACCTGGAAAGATCTGACTGACAATGTGAACTCGATGGCCAGCAACCTCACCGGCCAGGTGCGTAACATCGCTGACGTTACCACCGCCGTGGCCAACGGCGACCTCTCCAAGAAGATCACGGTGGACGTGAAGGGCGAGATTCTGGAGTTGAAGAACACTATCAATACGATGGTGGACCAGTTGAACTCCTTCGCTTCGGAAGTTACCCGCGTGGCCCGTGAAGTAGGTACCGAAGGAAAACTCGGCGGCCAGGCGGATGTGCGCGGCGTGGCGGGCACGTGGAAAGACTTGACCGATAACGTGAACTCAATGGGCAGCAACCTCACCGATCAGGTGCGAGGTATTGCTCGCGTAGTCACCGCCGTAGCCAACGGCGACCTGGAACGCAAACTGACGGTGGAAGCCAAAGGAGAGATCGCAGAACTGGCTGACACTATCAATAACATGACCGACACGCTCGCCACCTTTGCCGACCAGGTTACTTCGGTGGCGCGCGAGGTGGGTGTGGAAGGCAAACTGGGAGGACAGGCAAACGTGCCGGGCGCGGCCGGCACCTGGCGCGATCTGACAGACAACGTGAACGGGCTGGCAGCTAACCTCACGACGCAGGTACGCGCTATCGCCGAAGTTTCCACGGCGGTGACCAAGGGCGATCTGACCCGGTCGATTACGGTCGAAGCCCAGGGCGAGGTTGCGGCGCTGAAAGACAACATCAATGAGATGATCCTTAATCTCAAGGAAACCACGCAGAAGAACATGGAGCAGGACTGGCTGAAAACCAACCTGGCCCGTTTCACCCGAATGCTGCAGGGGCAGCGCGACATGACTACGGTTGCCCAGATGGTACTCTCCGAACTGGCCCCGCTGGTCGATGCGCAACAGGGCGTTTTTTACGTAAACGGAAGCCAAAACGGCCAGCCGGTAATGAAGTTGCTGGCTGGTTACGCTTACAAGAAACGTAAAAATCTCGCTAATGAATTCACCGCTGGGGAAGGTCTGGTAGGTCAATGCACGGTGGAGCGCGAACGAATACTGGTGACCAACGTTCCCAACAATTACGTGCACGTCACTTCGGGCCTGGGCGAAGCGCCGCCAAATAACATCGTGGTGCTACCGGTGTTGTTCGAAGGCGAAGCTAAAGCGGTGATTGAACTCTCCACTTTCAATACCTTCAGCGAAACGCATCTGACCTTCCTCGATCAGCTGACCGAAAGTATCGGCATCGTGCTCAACACCATAGCCGCTAACACGCGGACAGAAGACTTGCTGTTGCAGTCGCAGTCACTGGCGGCGGAACTACAGAGCCAGCAGGACGAGCTTAAGAAAACTAACGAGCAACTGGAACAGCAGGCCGAATCGCTGCGCGAGTCGGAAGAACTGCTCAAGAGCCAGCAGGAAGAATTGCAGCAAACCAACGAAGAACTGCAGGAGAAGGCAGCGCTGCTGGCCCGGCAGAAGGCGGAGGTTGAAGCCAAGAACCGGGAGGTCGAAGAAGCCCGTTGGGAAATGGAAGAAAAGGCCGAACAGCTGGCGCTGACCTCGAAGTACAAGTCAGAGTTTCTCGCCAACATGTCCCACGAGCTGCGCACGCCGCTCAACAGCATGCTGATTCTTTCCCGGCAGCTGGCGGAAAACAACGACGCTAACCTAAGCGACAAACAGGTGCAGTTTGCGGAAACTATTCATTCCTCCGGAACCGATCTGCTTTCCCTGATCAACGACATCCTTGATTTGACCAAGATTGAATCCGGCATGATGGGCATTGAAGTCGGTGAAGTTTCGATAGATGAAATGACGGAGCAACTGGAGCGAAGCTTCCATCAACTTGCCAAGGACAAAAACCTGGAGTTCCTCGTCGAGCGCGCAAAGGAACTGAGCCCAACCGTTCGTACAGATGATAAGCGTTTGCAGCAGGTACTAATGAACCTCCTCTCAAACGCTTTCAAATTTACCGAGGAGGGCAAAGTTGTTCTTACCATTGCTCCGGCGCCAAAGCATGAGACCTATCACCTCGACTCATTGAATCGCGCCGGTGAGGTGGTGGCCTTTTCCGTCACCGATACGGGTATAGGAATTCCCGCCGAGAAACAGCGAATCATTTTCGAAGCCTTCCAGCAGGCGGACGGCACCACCAGCCGGAAATATGGTGGCACCGGTCTGGGACTTTCGATTAGCCGCGAAATTGCTCGCTTGTTGGGGGGCGAGATTCGAGTTCTCAGCACTCCCGGCGAGGGCAGCACATTCACCTTCTACCTGCCACGCAATTACGTACCGGCCGGCGCGACCAATACGCAGGCAAACCAGTCAAGAATTAGAGACGTCAAAGAGATCGAAGCTGCCTGGGCCCCGGTCGAACCGTTTGATAGCCATGCGATGGCGTTGCTGTCCAGCGAACCTGCGGCGATACCGGACGATCGCTTCGATATTGAGAGCGGCGATCGCGTGGTGCTGATTGTCGAGGACGACCTTAGCTTTGCCAGCATCCTGCTGGAGCTCGCGCGCGAAAAAGGATTCAAAGGCGTGGTAGCAACCAGCGGGGTTACGGCCCTGGTGCTGGCGCAGAAATACAAACCGACCGCGATTACGCTCGACATTCGCCTGCCTGATCGCGACGGATGGACAGTGTTGGATCGTCTGAAACACGACGCCGAGACGAGCCACATCCCGGTCCATATTATTACGGTGGAGGAAGGACGCCAGCGCGCGCTGCAACAGGGCGCATTCACGCACTTGCAGAAGCCCGTCACCCGTGAGGACCTGGGCAAGTCATTCGACGAGATTCGAGATTTTGCCGAGCGCCGGGTGCGCAAACTACTGGTAGTTGAGGATGATGACGTTCAGCGCATGAGCGTGGTGGAACTGATTGGCAACGGCGACGTCAAGACCACCGCCGTGGCCACCGCCCAGGAGGCCCTTGATCTCCTTAAGGACGAGAGATTCGATTGCATGGTGCTGGATTTGAAACTACCTGACATGACTGGCTTCGAACTGATCGAGAGGCTGCAAACCGATCTGGGGCGTTATGACCTTCCCATCATCATCTACACCGGCAAAGAACTGACTCGCAAGGAGGAGTTGCACCTCAAGCAGGTGGCCGATGCGATCATCGTCAAGGAAGCGAGCTCCCCTGAAAGGCTGCTGGCTGAAACAGCTTTGTTCCTGCATCGCGTTGAGGCGGATCTGCCGGAGCCGAAGCGACGCATGCTGGAGAGATTTCACCGCAACGATCCCATACTGACGGGCCGCAAGGTCCTGGTAGTGGATGACGACGTGCGCAATATCTTTGCTTTAACCAGCGCGCTCGAAGCCCACAACATGGATGTGCTCCATGCCGAGAACGGCCAGGAAGGTCTTGATACGCTGCAGGCCAATCCCGACATTGAAGCCGTGCTGATGGACATCATGATGCCGGAGATGGACGGTTACGAAGCCATCACCGCCATCCGTCAGATTGAAGAGTTCAAACAGCTTCCTGTCATCGCACTGACAGCCAAAGCAATGAAGGCCGATCGCGACCACTGTCTGGCCGTCGGCGCGTCAGACTATATTTCGAAGCCACTGGATATTGATCAGCTGCTGTCGTTGCTGCGGGTATGGCTGTATCGACCGGAAGAAGGTTAATGAGCACATTCGCAACCGAAACCTCGGTTCTGGAAGACATTGAGATTGGTTTGCTGCTGGAAGGGCTTTACCGCGCTCATGGCTTTGACTTCCGGGACTATTCGCGCGCCTCTATAAAGCGGCGAATTCTGGAAATGATGCGCGCGGAAAAACTTGAGACTGTCTCAGCCTTTCAAAACCGCATCCTGCATGATGCCGCCGCCCTCGATCGGTTCCTGCTCGGTCTCTCCGTGCATGCCACCGCGATGTTTAGAGATCCCAGTTTTTATTCCACGTTCCGCCGCAAGGTTGTGCCATTGCTGCGCACTTATCCCACCGTGCAAATCTGGATCGCAGGTTGTTCTACCGGTGAAGAAGTTTACTCGCTGGCAATTTTGCTGCAGGAAGAGCGGCTGTACGAGAAGTGCCGCATTTACGCCACCGACATCAGCCAGGCGGTCCTGCGCCGGGCCCGTGATGGGATTTTCCCCCTGGCGGCAATGCGCGACTACACCAACAATTACCATCAGTCCGGTGGTGTACACGAGTTTTCTGACTACTACACGGCGCAATATGACAGTGTCATTTTTAGTTCCGGGTTAAAGCACAACGTGGTCTTCTCGGAACACAATCTCGCCACCGATGGGTCATTCAATGAGTTCCAGGTGATTCTCTGCCGCAACGTAATGATCTACTTCAACAAAGACCTCCAGGCGCGCGTGCATAAGCTGCTTTACGATAGTTTGAGCATGTTTGGAGTCTTTGGGCTGGGGAACAAGGAGAGTTTGCAATTCACGCCGCGGGCCTCTGCGTACGAGCATTTGAATACGAATGACAAGTTATATAGAAAGGTAATGTAGTTGAGCTTTGAGATCGTGGTCGTAGGAACATCAATTGGCGGGCTGAAGGCATTACCGGTTTTGCTTTCGGGACTGTCCGCGGGGTTTCCTGTGCCCATCGTCCTGGTGCAACACCGGGGAAAGGATTCGGAAAGCGGCTTGTGTGAATTCCTTAATCAGGGCAGCAAATTGCCCGTGAGCGAACCGGAGGACAAGGAACCTTTGCTGCCGGGTCATGCGTATCTTGCGCCGCGTGATTACCACTTGCTGATTGCGGACGGGAGTTTTGCTTTATCAACCGATCCGCCGGTGATTTTTGCGCGTCCTTCTATCGACGTGCTTTTCGAATCGGCAGCCGACGAATACGAAGACCGGGCTATTGGTGTGATACTAACCGGGGCTAATCAGGACGGGACCCGCGGCCTGGCCAGGATAAAGTCGCGCGGCGGCTTGGCCCTAGTTGAAGATCCAGTAACTGCTGCCCGCGCGGAGATGCCGCAAGCGGCGATTACCCGAATCCATGTGGACTGGATTCTGCCGCTGCCGGAGATTGCGCCACGCCTGGAAAAACTATGTGACGTTGCCACTGCCGGCGGCTTGACCGCCCACGGACCGAAGGCCGTTCACTATGGAACCTGAAGAACAGATAAACATTCTGATGGTTGACGACAGCCCGACGAATCTGTTGGCGCTGGAGGCAATCCTGCAGGCTCCGGACCGGAAGCTTATTAGTGCCTCTTCGGGAGAGAAGGCGCTGCGGTACCTTCTGGACAATGAAGTGGCCGTGATCTTGATGGACGTGTACATGCCGGACCTGGACGGTCTGGAAACCGCTGAGATGATTCGCGGCCGCAATCGATCGAGAAACATTCCCATCATCTTCCTGACCGCCGACAGCACCGGCGGACGCCATTTGAGCCGGGGCTATTCGCTGGGGGCAGTGGACTACATCGTCAAACCCATTGAGCCTGACATCCTGCGATCGAAGGTCGCCGTCTTTGTCGAGTTGTTTAAGAAGACGCAGGAAATCCAGCGCCAGGCCGAACTGCTGAAGGAAAAGAACCTGGAGCTGGAGAATGCCAACCTGGCGCGCCTCAACATGCTTATCGACCTCGGGCATGAGTTGGCGGTTGAGCATCACCCATTGCGCGTGCTGGAAAGCTTTTGCCGCTCTGCCAGACAGATCGTGGAGGCGGAGGAGGCGGCTGTCGGGGTAGTCAATGAGGACGGCCAGTCACTTAAGTATTTCTTTCATTGCGCGAAGAACGACGATCTGGGCTCCAACAATGGAACTCCCAAAATCAGCCGCCACACTTTGAATCGTTTGATCAAAAAGCGCCGTCCGCTGCGACTAAATGAGACGGATGAGCTGCTCCACGACCACGGCAAAACCCCCGCTTCAGTTCATTCCTTCCTCGGGGCGCCCATCGTTTCCGGATCCGGCGCGTACGGTTGGGTGTACATGCTCAACAAGCTGGACGCCGATGATTTTAGCGAAGCAGATGAACGACTGGCGGCCACACTCGCGACTCAGGTGGCAATCGCCTACGAGAATGCAAGGCTGTATAGCGATGCGCAACTGCATGCAGTGGAGTTGCAGTTGGAGATCGCCGAACGCAGGCAGGTCGAAGAAGCCAGGGCCGAACTCTTGCTGAGCGAACAGGCAGCGCGGGCCGAAGCTGAGCAAGCCAATCGCACTAAGGATGAATTCCTCGCTACCCTGTCCCACGAATTGCGCACACCGCTTTCGGCCATTCTTGGCTGGAGCCACCTGGTGCGCACCGGGAAACTTGATGAGTCGCAGATGACGCGCGCGTTTGACACAATCGAACGGAACGCCCGCGCCCAATCGCAGCTGATCGATGATTTACTCGACGTATCGCGCATTATCACCGGAAAGCTCGAGATAGAGCCGCAGCCGGTGGATCTTCGTTCCGTTATTGAGGCGGCAGTTGATGCAGTAAGCCCGGCTTTTGAAGCTAAGAAAATTACGTTCGAAACTGTGGTGGGTTCGGCGCCGAGCGCCGTGTCAGGCGATGCCCACCGTTTGCAACAGATTTTTTGGAACCTCTTTAACAACGCTGTAAAGTTTACGCCCCAGGGAGGCACCGTGCGCGTTGAGGTAAAGCCGGTGGACTCGACAGTTAGTGTTTCCGTGACGGATTCAGGGATTGGCATTAGCTCCGAGTTTTTGCCGTATATCTTCGATCGTTTTCGACAGGCCGATGGATCAACTACACGTATGCATGGCGGGCTGGGTCTCGGTCTCTCGATCGTGAAGCATCTGGTGCAACTTCATCAGGGCACCGTTGAGGTGCAGAGTGAGGGAAGAGACAAAGGCTCTACGTTTACCGTGACTCTGCCGCGTGAATCGGCCGTTCCGGTACAGGCGGCGCAGAATATTGTCAGTGCCGACCCCGGGGGCAACGGGTTGCCGGCCGGTTTTGCCAAAATCCTCGAAGGTCTGCGAATTCTGATCGTTGACGATGAAGCTGATTCGCGCGAGTTAGTAAGCACCATCCTTATTCGTTGCGGCAGTGAAGTGAATAGCTGCGAGTCGGTAGAGGAAGCCCTCAAGGCCTTCCGCGAATGGAAACCCGATCTCCTGGTCAGTGATATCGGCATGCCGGTCGAAGACGGATACGACCTGATCAGGCAACTAAGAAAACAAAGATCGAAGCGCGCGAAGGAGATTCCCGCTATTGCGCTGACCGCTTATGCGACCCAGGAAGATTGCGATCGGGCGCTGGCGGCGGGCTTTCAAGTGCATGTCGCAAAACCCATCGAACCTGAGGCCCTGGTGAGATCGATCGCCTCCACAGTCGGCAGGCAAATTTGAAAGCCAATGCGCGCCTGCCTCATAGCGCTACGGCCTCCCGCTTTGAACCGGTTTTTTTGGCCTTCCCGACCGTCGAGTCTTAAATCATTGCCGATGATGCGCGAAAGTAATAATGCCGATAGCCCGACCCCTACCATTCTGGTGGTGGAGGATTTCGAGGACACGCCTGTGTGGCTGAGCAAGAAAGGCTATCGCATAGTGGAAGCCCCCGATGGGCAAAAAGCGTTGGAAGTTGCCTTGCGAGAGTCGCCGGATCTGATCATCATGGATGTAGAAATGCCGGGCATGGATGGGTTGACTGCAACGCGCAACATGCGCCAGCATGAATCTCTGCGCAACGTGCCGATCATCACAGTATCAGCCTACGCCGCTGATCAATATCGCGCCCCGGCGCTGGAGGCCGGCAGCAACGAATATGTCTCGACGCCTTTGATCCCGAGACCCTGGAGAAGCTCATAGAGAATTATCTGTCAGCGAAATAGTATCGCTATTGTTTGCCCTGGCATCATGCATCTGAAAACTATTTGCGCGTTGTGTTTCTTTATCCCGTTTTGGACCTGTGGGGTAACTGCGCAGGAGACGACGTGCACTCTTAAACTCGAACAGCTACCCAACGCGGGCGAATTACGTGGTTTCCGTTTGGGCATGACCATGGACCAGGTGAAGGCGCGGGTCCCCCCCG
Organism: Pyrinomonadaceae bacterium; assembly: GCA_039933315.1. Classification (GTDB taxonomy): domain Bacteria; phylum Acidobacteriota; class Blastocatellia; order Pyrinomonadales; family Pyrinomonadaceae; genus DASXRU01. The sequence goes on along the minus strand of JBDTOI010000115.1, from coordinate 4,229 downwards.
TCGTCTTTGGTCGCACCGATCAGTTCGGCCTTTCCAAGACCAGCATTAATCCCCACTTTGATTCGAGATTTGACGCGACCAGCTTCGAGGGCGTGCGCACCGTTTCCTTCAATTTTCTGGATGGTCGTCTGATTGAGTTGTGGGTCGGCTACGACGCCGGTTTCAAATGGCAAAAGTTAGACGAGTTCGTCGCCGGCTTTGGGAAAGCGCTTGGGCTGCCAGGCAGATGGCAAGCGAAGGGTCGAGGACAATTGATTAGTTGCGATGGTGTCGAGATCTTCGCTTCGATGGTGGGAGGCAGTCCCGGCCTTCGCCTAACCGATACCGTGGCAGAGCACACCTTGACCAGCCGGAGGGAAGAAGCAGCGAACGCCCAAGAAGAAGCCGAGGCGGCCGAAGTAGCGTTCATTGGCGACAAGCAGACCAAACTTTATTATCCGCCCGGTTGCGCGGCCGCAAAGGATGTCTCCCCCGCGAACCGCGTTCTCTTCACAGACGTCGAGGAAGCGCAAAAGGCTGGTTACAAGCAGACACGGAAGTGCCAGTAGAGTCCTGGTAACTGGGGCCAGGTCATGGGGCCGGCTGTAATCACAGCGACGCCTTTCGTCCGTTTCTATTGTCGGTGGCCCGCCGTTTGAATAGCCTGGCAGCCTGGGTTGAAACGTCACTCAAAACATTGTGCCTCATCGTAGCCAGCCGATGGAGCATTCGCATGCCCCTCGATCCAGCCATCCTATCCAATTCAGATTCCTTCGCCGCCAACCCGGCGGACATCGCCCGCAGGTAAGCGCTGGCGGCGCGATGTTCCGCTGTCATATTGTCAGTGGAGTTGGCGTGCTCTTGAATTACTTCCCGGTAGAGGCAAAGCAGTTCGTCGAGCACTGCCTCGTGTCCGGCTGTGGCACGAATCTCCTGGGAGACTTTTTTCGCATCTGATGGATCGTAGCGGGCAATCTCGCGGCTGAGCACCGAGCAGTTTACCGGTTCCTGTAACGCTCGAATCCCAAAGTTGAGCGATCGCAGGCGCCCCAGATTCTCGGTTGTAACCATCGGGCCAGAGCCCGTGACATCACACAATATGATTGCTGTTCCCACGGCGAGTGCCTCCAGCGCAGAGCGGCCCTTGGCAAATACCAGATCGTAGTTTCCGATCACCACTTCCGGCGCGACGCATACCTGGTTCACGGCCAGGCCCAAAACATCCAGGGCTATGCCGGCGCGGTCACAGGCTTCCCGCACGGGTCTCAGCGAGTTCTGGTCGCAGGCATTATTACTGAGCATCAGCGCGCGACGCGGATGCGGGGGGAGCGGGCCGCGAGACTTGAACCGTTCCAAATCGACAAAGTTGAGGAGTACTCGTACACGGTCATCGGGAATGCCCTGCTCCCAGGTCAAGCGATCGCGGCAGGTTTGGTCCACCGCCACGTAGCGCAGGATCCGTGGGAATCGCGGCGGCAATTCTTCCCAGGGAAGCCAACCATGGCAAAAATAAATTGCTGGCACTCCGGGAAAGTGGAGCAGCGCCGTCATCGCAGTGAGGTGGTGCTGGCCATGAATCACGTCCGGCGGCATGGCCATAGCCTCGAGGTCATCAATCACCGGAACGGTCGCCGCCCGGATTTCCTGGGCCACCTCGCCCAGACCGGGGCTGTAACAGATCGGTGTGTGGCCGCGACGCAGTAGTCCTATAGCGAGGTCCCGGACATAGAGCTGGGTACCAGCGCGAACTGAAAGCGAGTTATTAGTGATTAGTATGCGCAAGCTGCTTTTTGGCCATAGGCCGCCGCATAGTTTTGAATGGCCTGGGCGAGCGGCAGCACATGCTCGCGATAGCGCAGGACGCTTTGGTAATGGCCCGCGGCGACCTGCTGCTCGCCGTAACACTCATAGAAGGGAGGCGCCGACAGCTGTTCGGCAACCAAACCGCCAGACGCCGGACGCAGGCACTCCATCCCAATACTGTGTGTGCCGTTTTTCTCGATGATCCCATGAACTTCAGCGGTCAATTCGGGGTAACCAAATGCTGCCTCAATTTTCTTTGCAACTGTCCGGCTATCGAGCTCCAGCCATACCGCGCCGTTTAGTGTTTCTGGTCCATGGTCTCTCGGTTCGCTCGTTAGCAGCACATCGAAATTAGCAATCTGGCGGTCCCGGATACCACTGGCGATTTGAATCGCTCCGTTAATCATGAAGCGACATAAATCGTGGGCCGGATTATGACCCTCCATTGCATCACCCACGACGTAGTCAACCCTTTCGTTCACCAGGGCCGTGGCGAGCTCACCAGTGAGACTGAGCACCGGTTCAAATTCATGGGCCATTAGCGACGCATAAATAGCCCGGTCGGTGAGCCGACCATAAATACAACCTGCAACCGCCTGCAGGTCTTCGAGAATTTTTGATGTAGAATCCAATCTGGAATTACCAGCGTGACCGGAACCGTCTGTAAGGACGAACACGGACGGGCGGGCCAAGCGAAGCCACTGGTATATGCGCAGCTCATGGCCCGGATGCGCAATAACCAGGGCGGCGCGGCCCTCCGGCAGCTCCGATATAACGTCATTGTTGGGCTCTTGCACGGTGTGCAATGCTAACACGAGAGTCCTTATTCAGTGACTGTGAAATTCGCCCAATGCCTGGACGCCACGTTTGGTGTGAGCGCCACTTTGAAAGGAGACGTAATGTTCAAAGAGTTCCGAGACTTTGTCGCCCGCGGTAATGTGCTGGATTTGGCCGTCGCGGTGATCATTGCGGCTGCGTTCGGCAAGATCATTTCGTCCCTGGTGGATGGAATCATCATGCCTCCGGTCGGTTTACTGTTGGGCGGCGTGGACTTTGCCAACCTCTTTTACCTGCTGGATCATTCGAAAGGCATACCGGCTTCGGTGGCGGAAGCCAAAGCTAAAGGCATTCCAGTTATTGCCTATGGCGCCTTTATCAATGATGTGATTGTTTTTGTGATTGTAGCTTTCGTGGTCTTCCTAATAGTAAAGAGTGTGAACAAGCTCAAGAACCGGGGGGAGGTGGCCACGCCCACAACCAGGGATTGTCCGTTCTGCCTGTCCACGATCCCGCTGAAGGCGTCCCGATGCGCACAGTGCTGTGTTGATCTGCCAGTCTCTTAAACGACCGTGAAAGGCGTGCATCCGCGGTCTTTTCTTGATGGGCAGCTATTGGCATTGCGGTTGCTATTACCCCCTTGTTAGAACGGAAACGCGTACCGATTACATGCATCGCAGGCTAAACCATAGACACATCTGCAGACAGGGGGAATAGTTATGAACGCATTTCAACTATTGAAGGAAGATCACAAGAAGGTTGCTGGGATTTTTGAGAAGCTTGAACCTACCACCGAGCGCGGTGTTAAGACACGAGAAACGTTGTTTACCCAGTTGAAGAATGAACTCGATGTTCATGCGCGGATTGAAGAAACGATCTTCTATCCGGCGTTGCGCGAAGCAGACGCCACTCATGACATCATTCTGGAAGGTTACGAGGAGCACAAGGTGATAAAGACCTTGTTGGGGGAACTCGACAAACTGGCGAAGGACGACGAAACCTGGGGGGCCAAGCTCAAGGTGCTTCAGGAAAACGTCGAGCATCACGTCGAAGAAGAAGAAGGCGAGATGTTCAAGAAGGCGAAGAAAGTGCTGAGCGAGGAAGAAGCACAGGAACTCGGCGCGCGTCTGGAAGAAGCAAAGAAGGAGCAACAGAAGGCCGCCGGCGCCCGCTGAGACAGCGCTTGTCAATCTTTCAACTCTGAGCTTTACGTTTCATTTGGGGCGGCGCGAGTCCTGCGTTATTGACGCGGGATTTGCGCCGCCTTATTCTTTGGGCGCCCGGCCCGTTACAAACGCCACTTCCCTTCTTCCAAGTTGTATCGCGAACTGCCGGCCGTTGAACCGAAAACTCTGTCTTTTGAAACGAGGCGGTCTATGAAGCGTTGCCCCAATTGCCAGCGCACCTACACGGACGAGTCGCTGAGCTATTGTTTGCATGACGGCACGCCGTTAGCCGGTGCGGACGTTCCCCCACCTCCTTATCATCCACCGTCGTACAACGCCGGTGCTCCTGACGCGTCGCCTCCATCTCTCCCCGGCGCCTCAAGTGGCCATAGCAACACGCCAACGGTTAACCAGATGCGGTCCTCCCCGGCGTGGTCGCCGATGCCGGTCATTCAACCGCCCCGGCGCAGTGTCTGGCCCTGGATAATTGGCGGAGTTGCGATC
>JBDTOI010000114.1:0-13544 GCA_039933315.1 Pyrinomonadaceae bacterium | reverse complement strand
CAGAGCTTCCTGAAGTATGACGCCGCAACAATACGAACGGTTAACGGAGTTGTTTCATGCCGCCCTGGAGATTGCCCCGGACGAGCGTGCCGCCTATCTTGACCAGGTATCCGATGGCGATGTGGAGTTGCGGCGCGAGTTGGAATCTTTGCTGGCTGCGCATGAGCAGCGCGCGGCCTATACCGAGAAACCGCCGGACGATATAGCCGCTGGAATGTACCTGGCTCAGGATAATGACGCTGAGGGTGCCCCTTCACTTGCTCCCAACACCCGTCTCGACCGCTATGAGATTCGCTCGCTGGTGGCCAAAGGCGGCATGGGCGAAGTTTACCTGGCGGAAGACCTGCGGCTGCATCGCAAAGTCGCGCTGAAGATCCTACCTGCCGCCGTTGCTGCCAATCAGGATCGAATGCGTCGCTTCCAGCAAGAGGCGCAAGCCGCCGCCGCCCTCAATCATCCCAACATCGCGCACATGTACGAGATTGGCGCCGCCGATGGGGTGAACTTCATCGCAATGGAATTTGTCGATGGGGTCACGTTACGCGCGAAGATTCATAGCGAGCACACCGAACTGCGAAAGCTTTTGAAGTATTTGCAGCAGGTGGCTGAAGGTCTGGCAAAAGCCCACGCGGCCGGGATCGTGCATCGTGATCTCAAGCCCGACAACATCATGATCACGCGTGACGACTACGCCAAGATTCTCGACTTTGGATTGGCGAAACTCGTTGAGACACAGAGATCGTTTGGATTAGGCGTCGCTCTAGCGAGTGAAGCCGGCACGGCAATCATGGCGCAGCAGTCGATTCCCGGCATGGTGATGGGGACCGCCGGCTACATGTCGCCGGAGCAGGCGCAGGGCAAGGTGAAAGAGATCGATCAGCGCTCGGACATCTTCTCGTTCGGATGCATTCTGTTTGAAGCGGTGACTGGGCAAAGGCCTTTCGCAGACGAGTCACTTATCAAATCTTTGCACAAAGCTATATACGAAGACGCGCCACCAATCAAAGACTTCAATCCATCAGCTCCTCCTGACTTAGAGAGAGTTATCCGCCGTTGTCTCGCAAAGGATCGCGAGGAGCGATATCAAACGATCAAAGACGTGGCGCTCGAGTTGAAGGAAGTGAGACAGGGAATGGCGGCATTTCTTGCTTCCTTCTCCCACTTCAAACACAACCGGGTGGCCGCTTTGAGTGAGCGGGATACAATCCTGATCGCGGATTTCGACAACAAGACGGGCGATGCAATTTTCGACGGCACACTCAAGCAAGGGCTGGCCGTGCAACTCGAACAGTCGCCGTTTTTGAATCTCTTCGGGGACACTCGGGTGCGCGATACATTGAAGCTGATGAATCGTTCTCCCGAAGGCCGCCTGACGGTCGAGATCGGGCAAGAGATTTGCCAGCGGCAGGGCCTAAAGGCGACGATCGCCGGCTCCATTGCGCCGCTAGGCAGTCATTATGTGTTGACCCTGATGGCAATCAACAGCAACAGCGGCGAGGTGGTGGCCCGCGAACAGGTGGAAGCCGAGAGCAAAGAGCATGTCCTCAAGGCGTTGGGGAAGGCTGCCAGCGGATTGCGCGAGAAGTTGGGTGAGAGTTTGAGTTCGATTGAGCGGTTCGACGCCCCGTTGGAACTGACGACCTCGTCGCTTGAAGCACTCAAGGTTTTGTCGCTTGGGTTGGAGTTACGCCTCAAAGGCAGGAATCCTGAGGTGATTCCGTTTTACAAACGGGCGATTGAACTTGATCCGAACTTTGCGTATGCCTACATAGAACTAGCGGCGATTTACGACAATACGACTCAGCCGAGACAAGCGGCCGAATACGTGAATAAGGCATTCGAGTTACGTGACAGGGTGAGCGAGTTGGAGCGACTCCGCATCACCTATTTTTTCTACACTATGGCCACCGGAGAATTCGACAGGGCAATTGGAACGCTGGAGCTATATAAGCAGACATACCCACGGGACGAAAGAGCATACACTTACCTTTCAGATATTTATTGTCGCATCGGGCGATTCGAAAAAGGGGTAGTCGCGGCCAGCGAAGCTTTGAACCTCAACTCAGCCAACGCGGTCAACTATGTAAACCTGGGAGAGCTGTTGCTTCGTCTCAATCGCTATGTCGAAGCGAGACAAGTATTCGAGCAAGCCTCTGAGCAGAACCTGGATAATTTATGGTTTCACAGCTATCTGTATCAGATTGCCTTCATCGAAGATGGGACAGCGGCGATGGCCAGCCAGCTCGCCTGGTTTAGCGGGCAACGCGACGAATACTTCGCGCTCGATCTGCAAACAGGAACGGCTTCGTTTCGCGGCGAGTGGGGTAAAGCTCAAGATTTCTCGCGCCGCGCGATTGACCTGGCGACGCGCAGTGGCGCGCAAGAAGTTGCCGCCCGATATATCGTCGAACAGGCGTTGCGCGCCGCCATCTTCGATCAGTTTACCGAAGCCAAATCAATGGCAACGCAGTCGCTTGCGCTCTCACGCGATCAACTATCGCTGACGCGTGACGCGCTAGCGCTTGCGCTGTGCGGAGAGACTGCTCAGGCGAGGTCGTTTGGGGACGAACTCGTCCAGCGGTATCCCAAAGACGCCCTCATCAGCGGGATCTGGCTGCCCGTGATCCGCGCCGCGTTGGAACTACAACTCGGCAATGCGCCGCAAGCGATCGAATCATTGGAGCCTGCGGTCCGCTACGAAACCGCCGCCGAGTTCTGGCCGCAATACCTTCGCGGTCAGGCTTACTTGAAACTCGGGCGTGGCGCAGAAGCCGCCGGGGAATTCCAGAAGATTCTCGATCATCGAGGCCAGTCTCCACTCTCTGTCTTGTACCCGCTGGCCCATCTCGGGCTGGCACGCGCGGCGGCGATGAATGGCGACGCGACGAAAGCGCGCCAGTCTTATCAGGATTTCCTTGCGCTCTGGAAAGATGCCGATCCGGATCTGCCGGTGCTGATCGAAGCGAAGAAGGAATACGAAAAGTTGAAGTGAGTCGGGAGCGCCGCAATTCGACGCCATGCGCCTGCAGATCGGTGACCAGGCGTTTCGCAAAGCCATGGCTCAACAGTTTTTCGGGCACTGAGAACACATGAGCTGCCTATTGTGGGGAGGGTGAGTCTCTGAATGGCTTTGCACAAAGAGTCTGATTTCGTGTGCCTTCATGTAGCTTGGCGTGATTCGCGGATCGTATTGCTCCGATCCCGTTTCATCGCTTTGTCCCCCTCCCCGTGGGAGGGGCCAGGGGAGGGCTTGTAGGCACTGCCCCTCCAACGCACCTTCTCGCGGGCTTAAGCCCGCGCAAGAATATTTTGTTTCTTGCCCCCCTAACTTCGTCCCTCCCCTAACCACTCCCAGAGGGAGGGGGAATAAGAAGGATCGAATTTAAACGTGAAATTGACCGCATGAGTTTACCTTACGATCACGACGCACTGCGTGGGCGCATAGCTGTAGTCGCTGGTGCTACGCGGGGCGCTGGTAGAGGTATCGCCGCGGCGCTCGGCGAGGCAGGTGCCACTGTCATCTGCACCGGAAGAACCAGCACTCAAAGGGCCATTAAGTCCGACTATGATCGTAACGAAACAATCGAGGAAACCGCGGAGTTAGTGACGAAGCTGGGCGGGAAGGGGATTCCCATAGCAACGGACCACCTCCAGCCGGATGAAGTGAAGGGGTTGGCAGAACGACTTCATAACGACTTCGGAAAAATTGACATCCTGGTGAACGACATCTGGGGTGCGGAGATTCTTAAGGGCGGCCCGTCCGAGTGGAACACGCCCGTTTGGGATCTCGACTTAGCGAAGGGTCTACGGATCCTGCGGCTCGCAATTGATACTCACATCATTACTTCAAAGTATCTCCTGCCTTTACTCATTTTGCAGCCGGGTGGACTTGTCATCGAAGTTACTGATGGCACGGCGAAGTACAACGCGTCGCACTACAGAATTTCGGTCTATTACGATCTGGCCAAAGTCGCAGTGAACCGGCTCGCCTTCTCACAGGGACACGAACTCGCGCCGTATGGAGCGACAGCGGTATGTGTCACGCCCGGGTGGATGCGGTCAGAGATGATGCTCGAGCATTTTGGTGTTTCCGAGGACAACTGGCGGAATGCGCTCGATCCGGCCCGCGCTGAGATGAGTGGACCCGTGGCGCCGCCCGACTTCGCGCTCTCAGAGTCGCCTCGCTACGTTGGTCGCGCCATCGTCTCGTTGGCGTTGGATCCGGATCGCAAGCGTTGGAATCAGCAGTCGGTCACCTCTGGCGAACTGGCACGAGTGTATGGCTTCACGGATCTGGACGGCACCAGCCCGGACGTTTGGCAGCACATGGAAGATACCGAGAAGGATTAGTCCTGGTGGGAAGATAGAGTTCCCCTCCCCCTGGGAGGGGCTAGGGGAGGGCTTGTAGGCACTGCCCCTCCAACGCACCTTCTCGCGGGCTTAAGCCCGCGCACTAATATTTTGTTCCTTGCCCCCCTAACTTCGTCCCTCCCCTAACCCCTCCCAGAGGGAGGGGGATAAGAGATCGAGTTGTGCACATGCCTGCTGCGGTCCAATGACGTCAGTACCACCACGCAGTAGCGGGTGGGTTCAAAGTTAGGCGCAGCAACATCGGAGACACTTACTTCTTAAACAGTTTTGCGAACGCCTGACGAGCATCCGTCGGAGGTGCTGACGAAGTTTCGCGCTCGACCACGATTCGAGCCGCGAACAGTTCGCAGGTGTTGCGCGCGTGTTTATTCACTATCCGTGCAGCGATCGATTTACTACATTCGAAGCGGGCGCTGGGATCGAAATATGTGCACTGACGGCAGCTGTGGAGGTCAGCGTTGCACTTTGGGCAAGAGCTGTCGACGTTGATGTTCGGCGGAGCCTTTGCTCCGCACGCGGTGCACTTCGACGTCTCGCTAAACGCCATCATGCGTGGCGATCGTGGGCCTTCACGATCCTGAGGTTTTGATTGCGACTTTGATTGCGGTTTGGGTCGCTGCGACTCGCGGTCGCTACTCATATAGCCGCGCTGATTGTATTTGCGGTCGCTCATCTTATTACCTCCACGGTGATCGAACCCTCGCGGCGAATCGCTGCGCCGGTCAAATGCGATCAATGAGAAATGCGTCTTATGGTTGGTGTTACTTCGTCAGGTTCGCGTGTTTCGTGGATCGTTGTGGTTTCTATCCCGAGCACACGATCCACGAAACACACGAAAGGACACTAAAGGAACACGAACTAACCTCCCGATCAAATCCAAACTCCAACGGGGTTGTCATTCCCAATGTCGTAACAATGTGAACGTTGCAAGGGCGTGCTATGAAAAACGGCACAAGCCCTGCAGGGTTGGAAACGATTGTGCTGGTCGTTTCCCATGGTAGCCGAAGCGGCAACCCTGGGCTGGAGGTCACAACACGTCGGGGTTGCCCTCGCTTCCAGACCTTCTGGATCAGTCCAGATATTTCTTCAACCACGCATGAAGCTCGTGATACCAGTAGCGGCTGTTCTCGCCTTTCAGGATCCAGTGATTCTCATCGGGCCAGACAATTAACTTGCTGGGAATCCGCAAACGCTGCAGCACGCTCCAGTTTTCCAGCGTTTGATTGAGCGGCACGCGGAAATCGTTCTCACCGACTGAAAGCAGAATCGGCGTTTTGAAATTCGCGGCAAACCGGATGGGATTTTGCTCGCGCCAGGTGACAGCTTGCTCCCAAACCGGCCCGCCGCTATTAACCTCGCGCGAATAGATCGTGTCGCTGGTTCCCCATTGCGATTCGAGATTGATCAGCCCGGCGTGACTGACGAGCGCTTTGTAACGCGTGGTCGTCGCCTGCATCCAGTTGGCCAGGTGCCCGCCATAGCTCGCCCCGGCCGCAGCCTGGCGCGTTCCATCTACAAAGGAGTAAAGACGAATCGCTTCGTCAGCCCCTTCGTTGATCTCATTTCCAGGACCTTTGAAAGGATCGCCCTGAATGCTCTGCGCGAACGCTTCACCAAATCCGGTCGATCCCGAATAGTTAGTCAGCAGCACCACGTAACCCGGGCGCGTCAGCATGAAATAGTTCCAGCGCAGGCCCCAATTGTCGCGCCACATGCTGTGCGGTCCGCCGTGCATCACGACGAACAGCGGATACTTCTTATGCTCATCAAAATCTGGCGGCAGCGCGATCATGCTGTGAATGCGCTTGCCGGCTTTGCTCGTAAACCAAAAGTGACGCAGCGGCTGCCAATCGATCTTCGCCACCTGGTCAGCATTAAATGAAGTGAGCGGGTGCTGCGTTTTGGATTGCAGATCGAGACGGACGACTTCAGGCGGATCGGTCGCGCTTTCCCAACTGGCAAACACTTTGGTTGACGGTGCCTTGGCAGGAATCTTCAGGTTCGTGTAGACGCCACGAGTCATGTCCATGGCGAGACGCACTTCGGCGCCGTCGGCCGGCACGGTGAAGACTTTCTCGTTGCCGGCTTCTTCCGCCGTCAGATAAATCGCTCGGCTGTCGGGCGAGAAGGCGAAGCTGCCGACGGAGCGGTCCCAGTTACTTGTAAGGATCACGGGCGCCAACGTGTGCAGGTCACTACCCCGACCAGTCGAGGTTCTGACTTCATTTGGCCAGGAGATCCTCGCCAGTCGCTCAAGGTGATAAACTTTCTTATCGGTTTGAATTTCGAAAATTGCGTAAAGCGCTTTTCCGTCCGGCCGAAACACTGGCCGGCTGAAGCTGTCACCACTAGTTGTAATCCGCACCGGCTCGCCGCCCTTTGCGGATACTTTGAACAGCGACGTGTTCGAGTTTGCATAAGCCGCCGCGTCCCGGTTAGTAGTGGCGACGAAGATGATGTCGTTACCGTCGGGCGTCCAGACCGGATCGAGTTCCTCGCCAGTGTCGGTTACGCGACCAGCAAACCCTCGCTCATTAACCAGCTTCGTGCCGGCCAGAAGATCTTTCGCCCTGGCGCCGGGTTGTGCGTCCTGAACAAAAAGATGGGACAGCGTGTCCTCGACCCACTTGTCCCAATTGCGTATGGGAAACTTTTCGTAAACGCGCACTCGATATTTTTGCGCTTTCCGTTCAGCCGCAATCTTCTTGTTGGCTTCATCATCAGCCGCGCCCGGATACACTGAGCTGATGAAAAGCAGCACCGTGCCATCGGGCCGCCACTGCGGTGAACGTGCGCCGGTAGAAATCGAAGTCACCCGCACTGCCTCGCCTCCACCCCCCACATCAAGCACGTAGATTTAGTTTACCTCGTCGCCTTCGCGCTTTGCCGAAAATGCAATTTGCCTGCTGTCGGGACTCCAGGAGACGCCGCTCTCGCCGCCTTTTGAAAAAGTCAGACGCCGTGGCTTAGCTGATCCTTCCGTCGCCACAATCCACAGATCGGAGACCTGGTCCTTCTCGTCGTAGGCGGGCTCGATCAAAGAAAAGGCAATCCACTTGCCATCAGGACTCGGATTGGGCGCGCCGACGCGTTTCATCATCCACATCGCTTCGTGGGCGAGGGGAAACCTGGTTTGGGATTTAACGGCGAGCGACAAACAGAATGATGCCGCGATGACACTGATGACGACGAGTTTGGTCCTGAACAACATGCAAGAACCTCCCGAGTGACGATAATGAAAGTTAATGAGCGGGAATAGTGATACAAGCGCGTCCCTGACTCTGTCAAGGATGGTTATGCGCGCGTTGTTTACAGTTGCTACTGCTCGGCCACTGACGAATGGAATCCACAGATTACGCAGATTACACAGATTCAAAGGAGATCACAGACAAGCAGAAGCTTTTTTGACTCCGTGTGCTTACTGATCCTCTGCCTGTCTTAATGTTTTTGATTTCTGTGTAATCTGTGGATAGTTTGTGCCGGTCTTCGTAATGCCTGAGCTGTGTGGGAATCTCAATCGCGGCGCTTCCGCTTCCGCCTCGATCTTCTTTTACTTTGGCGACGGCCCGGGCCCAGAGGTCAGCATCTGTGGTTGGCGGGTTTGCTTCATTGGCTGAATAGTCGGATTGGAGAAGAAGTCTTATTTCCTGATAACGAAGGAATCCGAACACACCCAGACCCATCAACGAACATACAGCGACTAAAAGCAGGAACTGGCGCACTCTTCGGTTCATGGTCGAAATCCCTTATGCAAATTTGAGGCGCCGCAGAGAGTCCTTCAAAGTAAGGGTTTTGGGGGGCAAGGCGTGGCGAAAGAGTGCGGACGAGGTGCGTCGCTGTTTCGAATCTGGACAACGAAGGTGTTACTTCGTGAGGTTCGTGTGTTTCGTGGATTGTTGTGGTTTCTATCCCGAGCACACGATTCACGAACCACACGAAACGACACCAACGAACACGAACAAAGACCCTTTGTGACCGTCGTTAGTTCCAGGTGGCGGAGCGGCGACACCGCTTTGGATTTTCCTCCGCTATCTAAAATCTGAAATGTGAGATCTCAAAAAGAGGAAGAACCCTTCCGCTACCGCAGGTGGTACTGACAGAAGAAGGGGGCGGCCACGGAGTGCCGCCCCTACAACTTCTGCGGGATCGTTTTTGAGTTCAGCGTTTGTAGCTCAGGTTGGCCGAACAAGCCGGTTGGGCTATTTACGCTTTCTTCTTTGCCAATGCTCTAGCGAACCTGGAGAGACCGGTAAAGTCTTCACCGTAAAACTCGGAAGGAAAACGCTCGCGAAGAGTTCGGTCCCGAAAACCCTCGCCACCGATCACAACTGTGGCCGCGAGTTTTCCCGTGACTCTACGGAGTTGAGAGTACTCAGTTGTCGCCCGATCTAAATCGGCTATGCTCCTGGCCGAGACGCAGACAAGTTGCGGGCGCTGCCGCGCCACCATCTCGCGCAGCGCGAAGAGCGGTGTGTTGGGTCCGAGGTTCTTAACTTCCCACCCTTCGGTCTCGAGAATCAATTCAGTCATATGAATCGGCAGTTCGTGAAGGTCGCCTTCGATGCCACAACAGATGGCTTTCAAACCGGTGGGTTGAGCGGGCATAGCGATGCTGCGCAACTTTTGTAGCGCACTGAGCACCACCCGGGTCGCCAAATGCTCATCTGCGACGGTGATAGTTCCCTGGAACCACAGATCGCCGATACGGCGCATCGCTTCAGTTATGGTCGTATCAAAGACGGAAGCGAGCGCTTGACCGTGCAAGTAGGCATCCACCAGAACCGCCGCGGCTTCGCTTTCATCACCGCGCAAGAGAAATTCTGCAAAGCTCGCGGATGAAGGCAAAGGCTCGTTATTGGCCTTGCTTCTCGCGGCCCTGCGAGACTGAGGCTGACTGTCCGGTCCGATCCCTTGCTCACGGCGCAGCTGTGCGATGGCCTGAATACTAAACCGGCGGTGACCGCCAACGGTCTTGTCGGAGCGCAGTCGACCATCGTCAGTCCAACGCTTCACGGTTGCTTCGCTGACGCGAAGCAATCGCGCAACCTCTTTGGTGGTCAGATTCTTGTTTTCCATCGCGGTTCAATCGCTCCTCGGCAATAGAATAACATGAGAACCGCCCAAACCGTACAGCAATATTAGATGCTCCCACACAGTAGTTGACTTCCGCTTCGCCAGTAGTTATAGTGCAACCGCTCAATCCGCTCACACGGGCATTGCGGATCTCAGAGCCGAGGCGAACGATAGTTCACTGGTTTTACGAACGAATAACAACAGAGCTCCCGAGGGAGCTTAAAGCAAAAGGAGAAACTTTTTACCATGAAGCTGAACAAATGGATAGGAAAGAAGCTTGTTACCGGCGGCGCTTTGCTGGCCTTACTGGCAATCGCCGCAGTCACGCCGATGTCAGCGCGGGCTGAAACACCCAAGGTCAAGCCGATGGATATCGTCGAGACCGCGGTCGGCGCCGGCCAGTTCAAAACGCTGGCGGCGGCGCTGGAAGCAGCCGGCCTAATTGATGCGCTGAAGGGCAGCGGACCGTTCACGGTGTTCGCACCAACAGATGAAGCGTTCGCAAAACTTCCTGCGGGCACAGTTGAGTCTCTGCTTAGACCAGAGAACAAAGAGCAGCTGAAAGCGATTCTGCTCTACCACGTTGTGCCGGGTAATGTGACAGCCCGCAAAGTTATGAGACTAAATGGCCGTTCAGTGAAGACGCTACAGGGCAGCTCAATCAAGGTAAGCACCAAGCATGGTGTGCGCGTTGACAACGTCAGGGTAACGCAGACCGATATTATGACTTCCAACGGCGTCATTCACATAATCGACACAGTGCTGATGCCGAAGATGTGAGCGGCTTGAAGTCGTTTCAGAGAGTCAACAATTAACCAACCAATAGAAGGAGAGTTAAGAATGGAAAAAGAGTTAGATATAGTTGACACAGCATTATCGTCGGGTAACTTTTCGACGCTGGCTGCGGCCCTGGGTGCCGCCGGCTTGATCGGGGCCTTGAAGAGTGAAGGTCCTTTCACTGTCTTTGCGCCGACCGATGATGCCTTTGCGAAAATTCCGCCGCAGGCATTAAGCGAACTGCTCCAGCCTGAGAACAAGGCCAAACTGAAGGAGATTCTGACTTATCACGTTGTGCCCGGCAAAGTGACTGCGCACGAAGTGGCAAACCTGGATTCGGCGACGACACTTCAGGGGCAGACGCTGAAAATTAGTAAGCAGGACGGAGTGAAGATTAATGATGCAAAGGTGATTACCCCGGATGTCCAGGCGACCAACGGCGTGATTCACGTCATCGATACCGTGCTGATGCCCGCAACTGCGGCGGCAGCGTAGGAAGTTACAGCAAAGGGAGAGGGCCGGCGGCGAATTTCGGCAAAGAAGGCCACGGTCCTACTCTCGACAATCCATTTTCCCCGGGAAAGGATGGAGCAATGACAACCAGCCTTATTGTGATCACCATGATCGCTTCTACTTTAATGGCGGCCATTACGAGCGACGACCGAAAGGGTGACCTCGAGGTAGTCGACTCCGTCGATCTTTCTCGGTACGCTGGCCGCTGGTACGAGATTGCGCGTCTGCCAAATCGATTTGAAAAGAAGTGCGCTGACTCAGTTACTGCTGATTATGCTTTGCGGCCTGACGGCAGGATCGAGGTCGTGAACCGCTGTCGAAAAACAAACGGGGAGTACACTACGGCCAAAGGCAAGGCGAAGATCGTGGACCAGAAAACTAATGCCAAACTGAAGGTGACTTTCTTCTGGCCTTTCTATGGCGACTATTGGATTCTGGACCTTGGCCCAAACTACGAATACGCGGTGGTCGGTGATCCGAGTCGCGACTATCTCTGGATTTTGAGCCGCGCGCCACGGATGGACGAAGGCGTCTACCAACAACTATTGGTAAGGATGCGGACGCGGGGGTTCAAGACGGAGCGGATGATCAGGACTTTGCAGATTTCATCTGAGCCACAACCTGGTCAAGCGAGAGATAGATGAGAAAACGGCAGGTAGCAGTCGACGACCTTATGCAGACCGGTTATGTCTACTTCTGCGTGGAACCGGTAGGGAAGAACTTTCATGCTGATTTTCATCCGCAACTGACCCCGCAGGAAATGCTGGAACTGGGGGTCTTCGGCGGCAAGTACATGACTGATGGCAGGGCGGAATTTCCCGCCGCCTGGTTTAAGAATGCGCGGTTGTCCTCTGACCGTCATGATGCAAAGCTCAACTGCTTTGGCGTTAACGCGTCGCAAACATTGTCGCAATGGCGTAAAAACGGCTGGCTCTATCACGAAGATCCGCGCGGCTGGTTTCAGTGGTATTGCCGCTACTTCATGGGGCGGCGGTGTCCCGATGACGAGCGCCAGATCAAACGTTGGCGCGCCATGAGCCGGCACATTGTCCAGATCAGAAAGAACTGCCCTCGCGGCGAAGTCGAGTGCCGGCCCCGTCAACGACAAGCGTTGCTTCATTGGGCTTACGATTCACGAAAAATCTGAATGACTGAAGAAAAGAAAACGGAGAGCGAGCCTGGACTGATCCTGTTGACCGGCGCAACGGGTTATGTTGGCGGTCGTCTGTTGCCCGCCCTGGAGCAAGAGGGTTATCGCGTTCGCTGTCTGGCGCGGCGTCCGGAGTTTCTGAAGGCGAAGGTGGGCGGGGTCACGGATATCGTAAGCGGCGACGTTCTGGATCGCAGCAGCCTTGACGGGGCGTTTTCCGGAGTCACCGTAGCTTATTACCTGGTGCATTCAATGGGTTCGAGCGGATCGTTCGAAGAAAAAGATCGAACGGCGGCGGGGAACTTTGGCGCCGCGGCAAAAGCCGCAGGGGTCAAGCGCATCATCTATCTGGGCGGCCTGGGAAATGAGCAGGAAGAGTTGTCTGCACACTTGCGAAGTCGTCAGGAGGTGGGTCACATTCTGCGCGAATCTGGTGTGCCGGTGGTCGAATTCCGCGCGTCAGTTGTTATTGGCTCCGGTAGTCTTTCGTTTGAGATGATTCGTTCGTTGGTTGAGCGTCTGCCGATTATGACAACGCCAAAGTGGGTCTCTATGCCGGCGCAGCCAATTGCCATAGACGACTTGATCGACTACCTCGTGTCGGCGCTGCGTCTGCCCGGCTCCACGAATCAGGTATATGAGATTGGTGGCGCGGACCAGGTGTCTTACGCGGATATCATGCGTACCTACGCGCGACATCGCGGCATGCGCATCAGAATGATTCCCGTGCCGGTGCTTACGCCGTTTCTATCGAGCTTGTGGTTAGGGTTGGTCACGCCTTTGTACGCGCGCATTGGACGAAAGCTGATCGAGAGCATTGTTCATTCGACTGTCGTACGTGACAAATCTGCGCTTGAGGTGTTCGACATCCGGCCCATCGGAATCGATGAGGCTGTGCGCAAAGCGCTGGCAAACGAAGACAGGCAATTTGCGGCGACCCGGTGGTCTGACGCGCTTTCGTCATCGGGCGAACCTCATTCGTGGGGTGGCGTGCAGTTTGGCACGCGCCTGGTAGATTCAAGAACCGCGCAAGTAGATAAATCGGTGGCCATTGCCTTCAAGCCGATCCAACGCATCGGGGGCGACAGCGGTTGGTATGCGTGGAACTGGCTTTGGCGAGTGCGCGGCTTTCTCGATCTGCTGTTTGGTGGTGTGGGTGTCAGGCGTGGACGGATCGCTGCCGAGGCTTTGCGCATAGGCGATACGATTGGTTTTTGGCGGGTTGAGGCGTTTGAGCCTAATCGTTTGCTGCGGCTCGCGGCTGAAATGAAACTCCCCGGGAGAGCCTGGCTGGAGTTTGAAGTGACGGGAGACGAGTTCACTGCAACGATTCGGCAGACTGCTATTTTCGACCCGGTCGGATTGTTTGGACGACTCTACTGGTATGCGCTCTACCCACTGCATCACCTGGTATTCGGCGGCATGCTGCGCCGGATCGCGGCAGCAGCGCTGCGCGAAACCGACGTCAACGATGGGCCCCTGGGACCTATTTGAAATGGTTGGTGACTCAACCTGCGAAGTCACGAGTTAGTTGCGCTTTCCCGGGTCTTGGCCGACAAGCTAAAGCATGTCCGACATGCTTCAGCTTGTCGTAGCGTTATTCACACTCAACCTGCGAAGTCACGAGTTAGTTGCGCTTTCCCGGGTCTTGGCCGACAAG
>JBDTOI010000113.1:0-13641 GCA_039933315.1 Pyrinomonadaceae bacterium | reverse complement strand
GTGCGGTCGCAGCTTGAATGGTTCCGCTTTCAGCGCGAGACTTGTCGCTGCTGAAGCTTGTGTGATCGGCCGCGCGCTAACAAGTCATTGAACCGGACGCGAGTTAGCTAGCCCTTCATCGACAACTTGTCCGTACCGGCATTGATCGCGCGCCGGTTAATTCCACCGTTCGCCGGCCAAGGCTCATGTTGATTACAGGTGTATTTCTTGCGGTTACTGCAGAACTTTTCTATCTAAGAAAGAGGTTACAAATGCATTCCAAAATCAGGGGTTACTTAACCAGACAAATCTGTAAGTGGACTTTGGCAGGCGCGTTACTCGCAGTCTTCCTTGGCCCCAGTGTTTCCATCTCTGTCTCAGCGCAGGACGACGAACGACTGCGCGAGGGTACCCTCACTGCCTCGCAGGAAAGGCTGTACGCGTATGATTCAGAGAATGGGCAGTATCCCAATATCTTCCGAGAGCAGGGTCGCATCATTGCCCTGGTTCTCGTAGCTCAGCATAGGAAGGGGAAATATACTGACGATAAAATGGGCGTCTATGAAATAAAATCCGATAAATTGACTGAAGGGTGGGAATTCCCTATACAAGTAGGCGAATTTCATCGCGACGTTGAGGGGCTTCCCATCAAAGTGACAATCGAGAACCGTAAAGACGTGCTCTGGTTCTCTGTATCCTTCCCGCGTTCTTCCACCACCGGGATACGTTACGAGGCGCCAGTTAAAAGCTTTTACAGTTGGAGGCTCAAAACAGCTGCGCGCGGTCTAACAATGTGCGGCGGTGGGTACTATACTGGTTATCAGCCGGGAACCGTAGGCGCATACACACTATTTGACCCCGATCTTTCGCGCTATCTTCACAAAGCACCGCCGGATAACTTTAAACTAATGGCCCCTGTTTACGTCGTGCCGGTGACTGACAGCAAGGGTCGTACCCTTCGAGGGCGGATGCCAATCGCCGATACGGGGTGCGCGCTGTGCCACTTTGAGGGCAAAGGTACCATTGGCCTCTGCCCACAATGACTGGAAGCGTTTAGCAGATAAGGAAAGAGAGAGCAGTAATTAGTAAGAACGGGTCTCCTTGCGCGTGCCGCCGAACAAGCCATCTGAGGCCGACAAGTCAAGAAGTTTTTAGAGATTAAGAAGGATTCGTGACTGCAAAAGCCAGCAGTGGCGAGCCCTTTTTGCGAAGGCACTCCAGATACTTCACCTCACTATAGGGGGTGCGGGTTTGCCAGCACTTCCAGATGATCCTGATCCACTTGTAGGCGAGGGCGCGGGCGGCCGCTTGATGGCTTTTGCCTTTGCTGATCTGCTGTTCGTAGTAGGCTCTGGCCCAGAACGAATGCTTCACTGACTCACCGGCGTATTCGTGAAAGGATTGGCGCATGAACCTGGGGCAGAAATAGCGCCAGCGGATCCAAACACTCTTGCCGCTGCGCTCCATGACCGGGGCGATGCCTGACAAACAAGCGAGCTCAGCTGCGGAGGACCATCTGGTTCGGTCACTGCCGATGACTGCGAGCAATCGTGCGGCATACACATCTCCGGCTCCGGGCAAAGATTGGAACAAGGGAAAGTCGGGATGAGCGAGGCAGAGTTTCTCAATCTCCCTATCAAACTGCCTGATAGCCGTAATGGTGGTCTTCATTTGGGCGGCCAGGGCGGTGGTCATTAACACGGAAGAGTTGATGACGGCCCGGTCAGTGGTTAACGGCACACTCTGCTTGATGGCTTCAAGTCGTTTCTCGAGCGTGTCGCGACGCACTGAGTGATGCTCATGAAAGAACTTCAGAAGCGTGGTGCGCTTCACGCCGCGCAGTCGCTCCAGGGCCGGCCAGCGCCAGAGGAAGTCGCACACCAGCTCGGTGCGGATATCCGGAAACCAGGTCAATACCTGAGGAAAGTAACACTTCAGGAGCGAAGTCAGGCGATTGCTGATGCGGGTGCGATCAGCCACCAGCCGGCGGCGATGCTCGACCAGGTAGCGCAAGGTGCGGGTCTCGTCATCGTCAGGATGCCAGGCCTTGAGCCGGTCGCCATGCTGCATTAACAACTCTGCTACATAGGCGGCGTCGGTCGGATCATCCTTGGCGCGGGAGGGCGAAAACGCCTGGCGATATTTCGCCAGCGTAGTGGGGTTAATAGGAAACAGCACCAGGAAGTCGTACTGCAAGAGCGCAAACAACAAGGGACCGCGCGACTGCTCCAGGCCCACGGCGATCCGTTGGCCGGGATAACGAGTGCGCAGGCTGGTGAAATATTCGGCGATGGCTTCTGGTGTGTGACGAATGACCAGGCGCGTCTGTGTGCCGCTGGCCGTATCTATCAGACAGAGGTCGTGTTTGGTGTCGGCCCAGTCTATGCCCAGGTAAGCTGCATATTGATTCATTTCGCTCCTCCGCGGCGAGCTGTAGTTGGTAAAGCATTAGCCACCCACAAACATGCTTTTCTTCAGCCCGGCGAAAGATTTATAGTAGAGCCGCTCAAGATAGATCTAAGGGTGCGACATCATCTGAGGATTCGTTATTGGGCTAAAGCGGAGAGCGGGTGTGCGAAAGACTTGTTAGAAGCGTCGGGGGGACTCCTTCAGGCTCCCTTACGCTTGCACTTGCAAATTCGTCACACCCACTCCGCATGTTCTTTTCAACCGCTGCAACCCTAAGACAGAAAAACCGGACTACAAAGGTGAAAAGGAACCGCGTTAACCTATAAGCCTTGCAGTTCACGGCGCGATAGCATGCTTCTCAAGTAGCCTTGTTCCTTTCAGCTTGAATTCTAATCGGCGCGCTGCAGCTGAAGGCCATCAGCGTTGGGTTGCATCGTTAGTTTGACAACCTAAGATTTGAATTCTGTCGTTGGAGCTAATGGTCATGCCACAGATCACTTTTTCGAGAGTCGACTACCGCTCGCTGAATTCTCGACAACAGGAAAATTACAACTTCCAAAAGATATCGGCAGTGCTCGCCGATTATGGATTCGCAACTCTTCGGCTGAATGACGACTGGAGAGGAGCCGATTTCATTGCGAATCACATTAGCGGTGACCTGTTTCTCAAAGTGCAGCTGAAGGGCGTACTTACCGTGGACGCCAAATACCAAGGAAAAAACATCTGGGTTTGCTTTCGTCGGCAAGAACGATGGTACTTATACCCACACGACGATTTTCTTCAATGGGCTCTTGTGAACACGAACATTAAGAATACCCGGGGTTGGAAGCTTTCGGGGGACGGCAAGGTTCAGACTGGCGCTTAACGTGGCCATCGCCTAATCGAAAGATAATGACTTGGCTTGAAGGATTCGCGCTAACTGCTCAATCCAGCATCTCGGCTAAAGCCAGCCGCTGATTCTGTTTGTTGGGTATAGGAAAGAAGAAGCTGAAGATAACGCTATTTAGAGTGAAAGCGATGAAACGATCAAAGCTAATTGGCAAATGTGTCATCTTTCTTCGGAATGAAGAGTGCGAGGATCTGGAGCCTCGGAAGCTGTACCGAGTGCTGCCTGATGAGACTGCCGCTGCCGATGGTTATATTCGGGTGATTGATGAATCGGGTGAAGACTACCTCTATCCCCAGGATTATTTCCTTCCTATAGAGTTGCCTAAAGCGGCAGAGAAAGCCCTCTTATCCGCAGCCTAGTTGTTCGCCGCGGGTGGTCGATCGTTATTTTAGCGAAAGCCGAAATGGACGGTGAAAAACCCGGCGAATGTTCCACACCTTCTTGACTGCCTTCATCCTTTCGCGATTTAATCCCTGCATCGCTCGCTCTTCATACTTCCCCTGGACTACCGGAAAGGAAGAGGCGAGTTTCTGCGCGCCCGCTGTCTTGAGCGGGCATTTTTTGGGAGACGGTAACAATTGACTTCTCTACTGGAAGGAAAACGAGCCTTCATCACCGGCGGCACCCGCGGCATCGGCGCGGCCCTCTGCGAGGTGTTTGCCCGCGAGGGCGCCGACGTGGCGTTCAATTACAACTCGCGTGACGACCTGGCCGCGGAGGTTAGCCAGAAGATCGAAGCGCACGGTCGGCGGGCGCGCTCGTTCAAAGTGTCGGTAACCGATCGCTTCGGCATGAAACATCTGACCAGGGAATTGGTGGCCGAGTGGGGTGGTATCGATATCCTGGTCAACAATGCTGCTATCAATCGCGGGGACAATTTCGCTACGACCACCGACCGGGCCTGGGACGAAGTAATTGGCACGAATATCGGCAGTTTATTCGCGGTTACCAAGCCTATTTTTAAGCAAATGATGAGGCAGCGTAAAGGAAAGATTCTGAATATTACTTCCATCGGAGCTATCCGCGCGCTGCCAACTGCGGTCCACTATGCCACCTCCAAGGCCGCGATGATTGGCTTTACCAAATGCCTTTCGCGCGAAGGAGGGACCTTTGGTATCAGCGTGAATGCGATCGCCGCTGGCATCTTTGATACCGACCTGGCCCAGCAACTACCTGAGCGCCTTTTGCAGATGCATGCCTTCTGGGCGTCGTCCGGGAGGCTTGGCCGCCCTGAAGAGTTGGCAGAGTATGCGGCCTTCATGGTCAGTGACCGCAACAGCTTTATGAATGGCGAGGTCGTGATCGTGGATGGTGGGGCGGTGACTTAACAAGAATGGGAATAAGAGCGGGGGCAAGCCCACCTTCCGAACTGCAAGTCTGCTAACTTAATCATTATTGCTAAGAGCTTAACTGAACTTAGCCCACCTGCAGTCAGGAAGGGTGGCTTGCCCCCGTCTTATTCTGACGAGGGCCGCTCTAATTCCTTAACTCGCCGTTCAAGATTTCTGACAATTCGCTGCATCTCGCCCAGGCGCCGGAAGGCCGCAGTGGATTTCAGCCAATCGCGATTATCGAAGGCCGGACTGCCCGACATTACTTTGCCGGGCTCGATGTCATGACTGGTTGCGCTCTTCGCCGTCAACACAGCGTCGTCGCCGATCTTTAAATGTCCTGCTACGCCGGCCTGGCCTGCGAGAATCACACGACTGCCTATATGCGAACTCCCGGCGAGACCCACCTGCGCACATAGCAGAGTGTCTTCACCCACTGTGCATGAGTGTCCAATCTGAACCAGATTATCAATCTTTGAGCCGCGGGCAATTCGGCTTTCGCCAACTGAAGCTCGGTCGATCGTAGTTCCCGCCCCAATCTCCACATCGTCTTCGATGACTACTCGTCCTGTCTGCGGGATCTTCAACCAGCGCTTGTTCTCGTCTTTCGCATAACCGAATCCATCGCAGCCAACAACGGTGTTGTTGTGAATGATGACTCGCTGGCCGATCTGTGTTCGCTCGCGAATAGCGACGCCTGAATGAATGATCGATCCGGCTCCGATATGCGCCCCTTCGTAAATTACGGCATGTGGGTGGATGCGAACTTGCGGGCCTATTTCCACGTCACGGCCAATGCTGACGTAGGCCCCGATGAAAGCATCAGCGGCAATCCTGGCCGTGGGATCGATCACTGCCGAAGGATGCACGAAGGGCGCTACCGCTGGCTCGGGATGAAAAAGGATCAGCGCCCGTGTGTAAGCGAGATAGGGATCTTTAGTCCGCAGCAGGGCAATGTCTTTTTCGACTTTTACATCTTCGGCGACATAGATGGCGGAAGCGCTGGTGGTCTTAGCTCGCAACGCATAACGCGGATTGGCCAGAAAGGTGACCTGACCGGCCCTTGCTTCATCCAGGCCTGCAGCGCCGGCGATTTCGATTTCCGCGCCAGCCCCTTCGAGACTCGCTCCGGTGGCCGCGGCCAGTTCTGACAGTTTCATGCGGGGAGTTTAGCTCATTAGAGAATGATCGCGCACCTTGCCTACAACATGTTGACGGGATCGATTTCGAGATTGATGGAGCGTAAATCCAGGCCCAGGTTCTCCGCCTTTCGCATGGCCGCCTCCGCGACTCGGCGCAATCCCTTCCGGCTGCGCGACTTGATTAGGATCTGCATGCGATGCTCGCCGCGCAGGCGCGCTAATGGTGCGGGCGCCGGGCCCAGAATGCGGCAGATACGATCCTGGTTCGCTTCTACCAGGGCCCGCTTGAGTTCCAGCGCGTTAGCTTGCACGCGGCGCTGATCCTCATCATGGATTAGAAGCAAAGCCAGAGAGACGAACGGCGGATAACTATGATTGCGACGATAGCGAATCTCTTCCTCGTAGAAGCCGGAATAGTCCTGGGCGCAGGCATGCCGCAGCACGTAATGGTCAGGATGATAAGTCTGGATCAGCACGCGGCCTGCAAGATCGCCGCGCCCGGCCCGCCCGGCAACCTGAGTCAGTAACTGAAATGTCCGTTCGGCCGAGCGGAAATCAGGTAGCGCCAAACCTGCATCGACCGAGATGACACCGACCAGCGTCACGTTGGGAAAATCATGACCCTTCGCCAGCATCTGAGTGCCCACCAGCATATCCAGTTTGCCGGAGCTGAAGTCGAGCAGGGCCTGTTCAAAAGAACGCCGCCGCGAGGTTGTGTCGCGATCGATGCGGGCAATGTGCAGAGAAGGGAAGCGCGCGCGCAATTGCTCTTCGATCTGTTCGGTCCCTTCGCCAACGTAATAAATGTATTTCCCGTTGCAGGTCGGGCACTCGCTGGGGGCCGGCTGCCGGTGATTGCAATAATGACAAACCAGCGTGCGATCGCTGCGATGGTAGGTCAGCGTGACATCGCAGTTGGGACAGTGAATGGACTCGCCACATGAACGACATAGCACAAAGCTGGAATAGCCGCGGCGATTCAGGAGGATGATGGACTGTTCGCCGCGCGCGTGGGTGTCTTTGATGGCCGCGAGCAACTCGTCGGAAAAGACAACAGGCTTGCCCCGGCGTGCGAATACGCTGCGCATGTCAATGAGTTCCGTTCGCGCCATGGGCCGGCTGGCGATACGTTCGGGCAGTTGAAGGTACTGGTACTTACCGGCCTGCGCGTTGTGGTATGACTCGAGCGAGGGCGTCGCCGATCCCAGCACCACTACGGCCGATTCTTTGCGGGCCCGCACGATGGCGGTGTCGCGCGCGTTGTAATAAGGCGAGTCCTGTTGCCGGTAGGAGGTATCGTGCTCCTCGTCGATGATGATCAATCCCAGGTTTTCCGCCGGCGCGAACACGGCCGACCGCGTGCCGATAACGATTCGAGCTTCTCCGCGTTTTAGCCGCGACCATTCGTCAAAGCGTTCACCTTTCGTCAGGGTGGAATGGAAGAGAGCGATTTGATCTCCAAAACTGGCCCGCAACCGGCGCGAAAGAATCGGCGTCAGGGCAATCTCCGGCACCAGCATCATCGCCGACTGGCCTTGCTGCAAAGCAAACCGCATCGCGCGCAGATATACCTCCGTCTTGCCGCTACCGGTGACGCCGTGTAGTAGAAAGGTAGCAAAGCGGCGCTGCTTCATTTGCTCTTCAATAGCGAGTAGCGCTTCGCCCTGGGGCGTCGTCAGGCTGAATTGCTGATGCGCAGGCAGGTCGGCGCTTTCCAGCGGGTCGCGGCGAACTTCGTCATCAAAAATCTCGACGACTTTCTTCTTAGCCAGACCGCGCACAGTGGGGGCACTGGTTTCGCTGAGGGCAAGCAGACGTGCCAGGGGCATGTTATTTCCGTTGGCTGCAAGAGTTGTAATCACGCGCTGCTGGGCGGCGGACAGCTTTGGGGTGGCAGCGCTGGTTTCATGATCCAGGTGCCGCACGGCCTTTCTCGTTTTCGTTCCGGCGGGCTCAGAGCGCGTGCGATGAGTTCGCTGCACCAGTCCTTCACGTTCCAGATCGCGCAACCACTTCGGAACTGAGGCGATGGCCATTCGCAGGCAAAACGTTTTGATCTCGAACTCGCCTTCGGCGGCCAGCAGTTGCAGACCACGGGTTCTGGCATTCGGCGTGTTAGTTTCGTCGGGGCCGTCGGAAGCGGTCTCTATGAGTTGCGCGCGACCCGTTTCCGTAATAGCTACAATCTGCTCGACAGTGGCGTTAATTCCAGCCGGTAACGCGGCCTTCAAGACTTCTCCCCAGGGAGCGGCGTAGTAATCGGAGACCCAGCGCGTTATCTCCAGCACCTCCGGTGTTAGAAGCGGCTCAGTGTCGAGCAAAGCTTCAGCGTCTTTGATGTCCGTCTCGACCAGGCTGGTGCCCGGCTCGAGAGCCGGCAGCAGGGCGACTATGTAAGCGGTGGTTGGCTTAGAGCCGAAAGGCACCAGCAGACGCGAGCCCACCCGAGCGTGTGGTTGCAGCGCGGCAGGCAAGCGATAGGTAAATGTCTGCGTCAGATGAAGGGGAACGGCAACCTGAGCGTATTGGGGTAGAGAGAGGCCGGACGAGGGCTGTGCGGCGGCAGACATTTCACGAGACATCGAGTTTTGCCGGCGAGTTATTTAGATACTCGCGCACCTTCTTCATGTCTTCCCACGTCTCCCGCTTCTTCGAAGGATCGCGCAGCAGATAAGCGGGATGAAACGTCGGCATGACTTTAATGCCGCGATAAGTCTGAAAGTGGCCGCGCAGACGTGTGATTCCTTCGCGAGTGTCCAGCAGGTTCTTCATCGCAGTGTTTCCCATTACCACTATGACTTCCGGTTGCACCACAGAGATTTCGCGTAGCAGAAAAGGCTTGCAGACCGCTGCCTCTTCCATGGTGGGTTGACGATTTCCCGGCGGGCGACAGCGGTTAACATTTCCGATTAGCACTTCTTCGCGGCTCAGTCCCATTGCTTCAATGATTTTCGTGAGTAACTGACCGGCCCGCCCCACGAAGGGCCGTGCTTGCGCATCTTCATCAGCGCCCGGAGCTTCGCCGACGAACATAAGCCGGGCTCTGCGGTTACCGTGGGTGTTAACTACGTTGGTGCGGCCTGCGCAAAGTGGGCAGCGGGTGCAGTCGCCAATGTCGGCCCAGATGTCTTCGAGGGATTCTGATGACGGCGCGAGACCTCCGTCGGCAGCGGGCGCTACGTCGCCGAAAAGAAAGTCCTGAGAGAGGCTGGGCGTCTCCGCCTTGTGATGTTTCTCGCCGCGCCCCACGCCGGTGGGAGCCCATTGGCTCGTTGCGGAGCCGAACCCAGTAGAAGCAAGTTGAGGTTTACCAACCGGCGCACTTAAGTCACCGGGTGCGCTTTCGATCCCCTGGACCCCCAGCTCATGTAAATAGGCCAGATACTCGCGCACATCCTCGATGACGGCCATAGGGTCTTGGGGTTCCGGGGTCATTGTGTATTGAGTGGCGGCAAGCCGCTAGTTGCCGAATGCGGGTCGAGCAATTCTATTTAGCGACCAGCTCCGGTGCCTGCCTTCGCTCCCTTTTGCTGCGCTTGTCGCAGTTTGGCAATCTCATCCAGTATGCGATGAGCGGCATCAATTTTCGCCATTAGTGGCACATCGACACCCTCATCGGATTGGCGTGTGATGATGCTTACGGCGTTCGTCTCCGTGTCGAATCCCGCGCCTGCACGGGATACGTCGTTGGCGACAATAGCGTCAAGATTCTTCCCCGCCAATTTTGCTTGTGCGTTAGGCAAGAGGTCACTCGTCTCCGCTGCAAAACCAATAATCAGTTGGTCCGGGCTACGCTTACGAGACACTTCATCAAGGATATCCGGCGCCGGCTCAAGCTCTATTGTCATCGCCTGGTCAGACTTCTTTATCTTCTCTGTTGAGCGGGTCTTTGGCCGATAGTCCGAAACAGCCGCCGCGCCGATGAAAACTGTAGCCGCCCCTAACTCTTTCATTACTGCGATCCTCATGTCTTCTGCAGACTCAACCTTGATCAATCGAGCGTCAGCAGGCGCTACGACCGAGGTCGCGCCGGCGACGACAACGACTTCAGCACCGCGACTGGCGGCGGCTTCAGCGAGAGCGAATCCCATGCGGCCAGAGGACCGGTTGGAAATAAATCTGATGGGATCGATTTCCTCGCGCGTTGCGCCGGCAGTAATCAGAAACGTTTCGCCCGTTAGGTCGCTCGCGGCAGGCGCTGCTGTATTACCAAGTATCTTGAGCGCCGCCGTCACAATTCTATCTGGATCGCTCAGCCTTCCCGGTCCGATGGTCCCACACGCCATCTCGCCCGCGTCTGGGTCCATCACGTGCACGCCATCTGCCCGTAGTTGGCGAAGATTGCGCTGCGTTGCGGGATGATTCCACATGGTCGTGTTCATAGCGGGCGCGATCAGTACAGGTGCGCTGCACGCCAGGTAGGTCGAGCTGAGAAAATCATCCGCGATGCCGTTAGCGAACTTGGCAATGATATCGGCTGTCGCCGGCGCCACGATTAGTAGATCAACTGTCTGCGAGAAAGTGATGTGTGCGATGGGATCCGGGTTGTCGGGCGCATAGTCATCCACCATGACGTAAGAACCCGAGAGGGCACGAAACGTGAGCGGCCGGATGAACTCGCAGGCATGTCGCGTCATTGCTACGCGGACTTCGCAACCTGCACGCTGCAAACCGCGTAAGACCTCGGCCGCTTTGTAGGCCGCAATGCCCCCGCTTACGCCCAGGGCCACGCGTGCGACCACGGATTCCTGATCATTTGACTCAGATGCCATACGGGACTTGAATTTCAGGTCGGAATTTGTCAAAGAGAAATGTAACATTGCTGAAGTGGACGCGCAATATCACTTCAAATGTTCGCTCGTATAATGCGCCTCACAGATAACCAGGCTGCCACGTGGGACGCCGGGAGAACCATGAAAGAAACAAAACAGTTCATCAGGCTAAAGCCTCAAGCCCTCGCTCTACTTTGCGTGTCCCTCGGGCTAATGCTCTCGACCTCGGTTCTCGGGCAAAACTCGAAAAAGATCTCCGAGGCTGAGTATGGCCCGGTGATGAGCGCTTACCTGGGTTATCTGCGCAGCGAGCAGGAGGTCGTAGACGATCGCGCGAGCAGGCACGAAATTGACGCCGCGTATTACCGCCATAACTCCAGCCGGATTCGGGCCTTGCGCCTAATGGCAATCAGGATCGTGCGCGAGACGGGAAACGATTACGTTCCGGAGCTTGAGGCCGTCACCCAGTCGGAGCTAAGAAATCTTTTTGAAAGACCACCCAGGGTTGCCCGGCTGCAGGTGGGCCGTGTCGTGGGCAACGTTTTTAGATTCCTGGGTGCACAACGAGTGGGTGAAGTGTTTTATCTCTTCGCCAGATTAGATCCGTACGAACAGGCGGAGCCCGTGCAAAAAACCAGGAATGAGCACGCGGACAGGTCCACTTCCGAACTGGCCCCGGTAATTCCAGCACGAGCAATAACGCGGCGCCGACGTGCAGTGGCGCCTTAGCCGCTCAATTTGCGCACTCACCAGCTCCAACGATCAAACCCAGGAACACAAAGGCGAGCAAATCCGACATCAACTACGGGGTTGTTCTTCAGGGAAGGGGGTAGGGCAAATGGCACATCGGATTGCGCCGCGAAGATTTTGTGACGGCTGCAAGTACAATTCCGCACAATTGCCGCTAAAAAGTTCTGGACTAGCGCTTTGGTGCGTGCTATCTTCCCGTCCACAGCCCGTATTAATTGCAATGTTAGGGTGCAATCTATGCTTAATTGTTGGTTGACACAGGGCTGAGATTCGTGTAAAAAGGGCAAGTTATTACGCCCCATGTGGGCAATTTCGCCTTTTTCAGGACATTCGCACGGGCGATTTTCACTTAGCGCAGATAGAGATTCTGAATAGCCGGCCCACTGCGGCTGTTGTTAATTTCGTGAAGCGCTTCTAAAACCTTAGTCAGTTTACGGGAGGATAGTAATGATCAGCAGAACTTGGAGCCGCAAGTCCATCGCGTTCTGTCTAGCAGTAGCCGTCTTGAGCGTGTACTCGATGGTTGTGCTGGCAACGCCAGGGGCAAAAGGACCGTCCGGCGAGCTTTCAGTTTCCGGCCAGGTGACGGTTAATGGCCAAAGTGCAATTTCGGGCGCCACAGTTTTTTCGGATAGCACGGTTGCGACGGCTGCCAACAGCAGCGCCGTAGTTAGCCTGGGAAAACTAGGCCGCATAGAGTTATTGCCAAGCTCTAGCGTGAAGCTCAGCTTTACCGATTCAGGCATTGCTGGTTTACTTGATGCGGGTCGTGTTCGAGTATCCACCCCTGCGGGTGTATCCGCTATTGTTACCACCAAAGATGGTTCAGCTGTAGCGGACTCTACCGACGCCGCAGCCTTTACCGTCGATGTCGAATGCGGAAACACGATCGTTGCCACTCAGGTCGGCAGAGTTCAACTCAATGCCGGCGGTGGTGCGAAGCAGATTGCAGCCGGTAATCAGGACAGCGCCGGAATGGCCCAACCAGGAACCAGGTGCACGCGCCTGACCCGGGGCGACACCATGGGCGGTTTGGGTGGCGGGGCTCTCGCAGCCTTGTTGCTCGCAGCTGGCGGCGCAGTAGCAGCGGCGATTCTTGCCGGCCGCAGCGATAACAACGACCTGAACTTCGGCGGCACTGTAACCGTAATTAGTCCGACGAGATAGTCGGTTTAGACTGACATTGTCGGGACCGTGCGGCAACGCTGCACGGCTAGTGGACCATGACCTTGCGGGTCACGCGATCTAATCGCGCGTGACCCGCAAGGTTTTGCTTAAATAGCGGACCTTTCGGCTAGAATCAAGCATGCACATTGCGGTAATCGGCTCGGGCTATGTCGGCTTGGTGACTGGCGCTTGCTTCGCTGAATTTGGGGTGGACGTGACATGCGTGGACGTCGATGCCTCAAAGATCGCCAGACTCTCATCTGGCGAGATTCCTATCTACGAGCCAGGCCTCGAACAGCTAATCTCCCGTAACACCCAGGCCGGCCGGCTGCGCTTTACCACTGATGTTCGAACAGCAGTGGATGAAGGCCTGGTTATCTTCCTGGCTGTTGGCACCCCTCCCAAAAGTGATGGATCCGCCGATCTGAGCTACATTGAGGCGGCGGCGCGCTCTGTGGCTGAGCACATGCGCAGTTACAAAGTAATCGTCACCAAATCTACTGTACCTATCGGCACCGGTGAACGAATACGTAGCCTCATTAAAGAGAATCAGAAGGTACCAACGGGTTTCGGTGTAGTTTCAAATCCTGAATTTCTTCGGGAGGGCGCTGCCATAAACGATTTTATGCGTCCCGATCGGGTGGTAATTGGCAGCCGCGATGAAGAGGCTATCGCCATCATGCGCGATCTGTACCGGCCGCTCTATCTGATTGAGGCGCCGTTTGTCATTACTTCGCTGGAGGGTGCAGAACTAATAAAGTATGCAGCCAATGCTTTTCTGGCAACCAAGATCTCGTTTATTAACGAGATCGCGAATATTTGTGACCGGGTAGGATGTGATGTTCATGATGTGGCCCGGGCCATTGGAATGGATCGTCGCATAGGACCAAAGTTCCTGCATCCTGGCCCTGGCTTCGGTGGCTCTTGTTTTCCCAAGGACACCCTTGCCCTGGCGTCGATCGCCCGGGACGCCGGGGCTCCGTCCCGCATAGTTGAGGCAGTCATTGAGGTCAATGAGCAGCAGCGGCTGGCCATGGTTCCCAAAATAGAAAAGCTCGTCAAAGAACTGGCAGGGAAGACGGTGGCCGTTTTGGGCCTTGCTTTTAAGCCGGAGACTGATGATGTTCGAGACGCCCCCGCAATCGCCATCATCCAGCAACTGGTAGCCCGCGGCGCCAACGTGCGGGCGTATGACCCCGTCG
>JBDTOI010000112.1:0-13765 GCA_039933315.1 Pyrinomonadaceae bacterium | reverse complement strand
TAGTCTGCCAAAAGTCTGCGAGATTCTAAATCGGCAATCACTCGATAGTTTTGTCGGCGCGCAACTTAACCAAAGATAGCCATCACTCTGGCAGTCCGACTCGACGAACCAAGTCATGGAAGCGCGAATCCGAACGCAACGGATCCAGATGCGACTCAATGTTGAGTGTCATCAGAAGCACGTCTCGTTCTTTATAGGCTTTTTCTAACCAAACGAAAGCCTGCTCCTTGTCGCCCAGGCCTACGTACAGAGCAGCGATAAGGCAAGGCGCCACGTAGCCTGTCCTTGCTTCGTCTTCCAACTCGCGAAGAATGCGCCGCGCCTCCACTGTCTTTCCGGTGGCCGCGTAAGCAGAACCGAGTCGGGCCTTCATAACAGGACTGCCGCCGGAATTCTCCACGGCCTTATGAAACGTAGCCAGGGCTTCATCGACCATTCCAATTGAATGGTAGGAACGAGCGAGGTAGTTGAGTGCTGGAGCAAAGTTTGGATCGAGCTCAAGAGCTTTCCTAAACTCGACTATCGCCGCGTCATACTGCCGCGCGCAATAATATGGATAGCCCACTTGCGTGTTGATGATGGGCGATAGCGGGTCGAGTTCCCTCGCCCGCCGGAGAGCTCTCAAACTCTCCTCGGTGCGCCCCATGAAGACCAGGAATTCGCCGTACCACTGATGCGCGGTGGCATAGTTAGGATTCAGTTTAAGTCCTCGAAGGTATTCGCGTTCTGCACCAATCCAGTCCCAATCATGGGCTTCCTTGATCAGGCCCAGGGCGACGTGCGGGCCGGCTAAAGTCTCATCCAGCACCATTGCCTTTTCGGCCGCATCTCTTGCTTTCGCGTTTGACTCGCGACTTGACGTGTTGCCCCAGAGGCTCTGCAACACATAGGAATCCGCTAGCCCGGCGTATGCCATTGCATACTTAGGGTCTCTGGTGATCGCCTGGTTGAAATACTCGATCGACCTGGCAATTCCGTCCTGCGTGCGTTTGTTCCAGAAGAAGCGGCCCTTGAGATACAACTGGTAAGCGTCCGGGTCGCCCGAGTGGAGGGCCACCAGGGGTCTTTCGCGACCTGGGAGTGTCACTTGGAGTTTGGACGCCAACTGTCCGGCAATTTCATCATGCAAGTTTGCGAAGTCGTTGATTGAGCGCTCGTAGGTTTCGCCGGCCCAGAGGACGCTGCCATCTTCCGTACTGACGAGGCGAATTGTGACTCGCAATCGCTCGCCCTCTCGCCTGACACTACCTTCCAGAATCGAAACGACCCCGAGTTGCCTGCCAACTTCCGTTGGATCCGGGTTCTTGCCCTTGTAACGCGCCACCGAACCGTAAGAGATCACTTTCATATTCTCAATCTGCGAAAACGCACTGATTAAGCTCTCTGTGATGCCGTCGCTCAGGTACTCGTAGTTAGGATCATCGGGGACGTTCTTCAACGGTAATACCGCAAGTGAACGGATCGTTACCAGCGATGGTGGCGGCGCGGGACGACGGAGCACAAAAGCCAGGAGCATCCCACCAATGATAAGAACGGCCAGACTGGCAAACACAACGAAGCCTCGCCGCGAACGTCGGCGATGTTCCCCCTGTGCCGTCTCAGACGCTGTTCCCGCAGGATGATCGTGAGCAGTTGCTCGCGCCGGCAGAATCTCCGCCGGTTGGGTCACGAGTGGTGCCTTGCTGTCGAGTGACTCGTCCGGATCTGTTTCACGGACGCCCTTTTCTTTGGTCCCACCGCTGACTCGCTGAATCTCTTCAAGCGGACCGATGTACCTATAGCCTTCGGCCCATCGAGTTTCGATAAAACGCGGCGTTTCTGTGTTTTCGCCAAGCGCCTTGCGAATCGCCCCCACACATTTGGTTAAGGTGATGTCATAAACATCGCGGCCATCCCAAAACTGATCCAGCAATTCTTGCCTCGTGACAATCCGCTCGCGATTCTCCACGAAGTAGAGCAGCACGCGGAAAGGCAGGTGCGAAAGATGAATCACCCTACCGTCCTCACGCCTTAGGAGACGTTTGTTCGGGTCAAGCTCAAATTCTCCGAGCCGGTAAGTTTTCTGAATCTGCACTGTCATCAACAACTTAGCCTGAAGGTAGTTTTTTTTCCCAGCTTTTTCGCAATCTGTTCAGGACTCGCGGAGAGGCCGGGTGGTACTTCTCAACCATGAAAGCAGTTTCGCGAGCGCAAAGCGTCGAGGGAATGCATTCTACCGCCAACCAGCGCGGGGCGGAAATTTTTGGGACTGGAAGGTAATCATGAAGAGAAAGCGCCTGGCCGGCATGCTTCTAACAATCCTCGCCGGCCTTTCAGCTTCGGCTCAGCCCTTCTCCATTTCAGC
This sequence comes from Pyrinomonadaceae bacterium, assembly GCA_039933315.1. Taxonomy (GTDB): domain Bacteria; phylum Acidobacteriota; class Blastocatellia; order Pyrinomonadales; family Pyrinomonadaceae; genus DASXRU01. The sequence goes on along the minus strand of JBDTOI010000112.1, from coordinate 11,421 downwards.
CGGAGAGGCAAGTGGGATAGGGTCAGCTAAAGGGGCGGTGCCGGATCTCCGCATTAGCGAGTTCGTCTTCGCAACTGCGAAGGGCAAGGCGGTTCGAGTCCACCTCGTAAACGCCGGTGGCGCTCCTTCCCCGCTCTGCATCCTGCGTCTTACCGTGCGCAAGATCAACGGAGTCCCGGCGGGTAGAGTCATAGAGATCAAACTGCCGCCGCTCGCCCCCGGCAAAGACAAATGGCTGGTGATAGACGCGAGCAGCATTCTGCCAAAGAACGTCTGGCTTGCGTCAACAACCTTCAAACTGAACGCGGATGCCACCTCAATTGTAACGGAGTCGGACGAAGCGAATAACGAAGTCTGGCACAACTTGTAAGCACATCGGTCACAAAGCCGAGGGAGCGGCCGATTTGAAAAGAGGAGAAAAGTTATGAACATTGAATCCTTCACCCGCATCATGCTGTCGGCAATCGTCTCTGGCTTGTTGACCGTGGTGGCCGGTGGAAATGCCAATGGGCAAGGGAGGGACGTACCGCTCGACGAGGTTGTCTTCACTTACGGCAAGCTTTCTGCGAAAGCCGTCTACATAAAAATTACAGTTGATGCATCTGACGCACGAAGGTTCCTGGCGGACCCTGTAAAAACGCTCCGCCTAAGGGGCAAGGTTGTACCCCAGTCCGCCGAAGCACCCTGGCGCGACTTCGCTCTTGCGCTGCGGAGCTTGGCCCAACCTCAGGTCGCCACGCCCGCCGGTCGCAGGCCGGCAAGTGGCAACGAGATCGTTTATTACCAGGTTGTGCTTCGCGGCTTCACAGGAGGAGTAATTGTTGCTGGCGCCGATGTGAATGCTGTCGCTCCGCCTACGGCAGGTGCTCGGCGTGGCAGTCCCAATGGGTGGTTTCTCGCTAATCCCGTCGTCACTCTTCGGGCGCAGGGTGTCGAAGTACCCACCGCCGACGAGGGCCACTGGAAGCGACTCGCTGATGCACTCAAGGCCTTGCAGCTCGCGTACGCAAATCCTCGGGTGAGGATGGATCGCCAAAGTTCTGCCGACTCAGAATCCACCATTCCCACCCGCATTCCCGTCCCGCGCGCTGCAGAGAAGACAGGGGAAGGCGGCAAGGAGTTTGATCCACTTCCCAAACCAGTACGTCTCGTCGACTCGAGGAATTCGGAAACGGCGTCGTCGAATCAAGCGGTCGTGCGTATCCCCGTCCCGCAATTGGCGTTCGCCGGGAAAGAAGCTTACGAAGCGAACGGCGCCAACCTGATTAGATACAAACTGAGCGTCACCAACCGCGACAGTTATCCTGATTCCCTCTGGCAGCCGTCTCCGCAGTTGCCGCCGTGCGGAAGGAATCGAAACGCTGCGCGCACCTGGGTTGAAATCTTCGGGTCACCGGGCGACAAGAAACTCAACACCTTTTGCGATCTCGATTCGCCGTACGTCCTGGGCCGACTTTGGTTTGCCGAGCCGGCCGGTGGTGACGCGCCGCCGTGCGCCTACATCGTGATGACGGATCGCCAAACCGGAAAGAAATACAGATCCGACCGGGTTTGCTGGAGCAATACCGGAGGAAAGAGGCCAACAGCCGACGCCCCCGCGACGAAGGACCTGGCAACCGGCCAGCAGCCGACGTTTGACCGTCGAGCGTTCGAGGACAGCCTGCACGCAGCGGTCGCGCCTAACGTAATGGGCTACACCTTCCTTTTGATCAAGGATGGCCGGGTCGTCACAGAGGGCGCCGGCGGTTTGGCGCGAAACGCCGCTGACGGCGAGATGAAGATGACCACCCGCACGCCCCAGAACATGGGCAGCCTTTTCAAATTTATCACCGGCGTCACCGTGCTTCATTTGCTGGATCGGGCGCCCGCCGGTTCCGCCGGGGGTAACAACTCATTCCAGACGCGGCTCGACGCTCAAGTGACGTTGCTTTATCCGCAACTGTGGAACTCCGCGATCAAATGGCCTATGGTCCGCAGCATCACCTTCCGGCATTTATTGCAGCACCGATCGGGTTTTCGCGCTTGCAGTACACCGCTCGGCTGCTTCGGCAAGCGGTACAACAACACTTTGTTCGGTGTACGTGAATACGAGAATATCAACTTCCAGCTGCTGGGCTTTCTGATTCCGCTCTATACCAATCCCGAGCTCATCCCGGCGTTGAACGCCGTAACGAAAACCGTGCCGGAGGCTGAGGGCGACGATCACATTCAAATGGTCCTTAGCGATCGAATGGATCGTTTCATCATTCAGAAGATGTTTCCCCTGGCACCCGGCAACATTTCCGCCAGCTGCGATGCGGAAAACGAATACAAGGCTACAGGTGCTTTCGGCTATATCTCCAAGTCAGACACCGGCAACGGCATCATCACCAGCCGTAAGGCCGGCGGCAAACCATGCGTCGGATCCGGTGGCTATTGGATGTCGATCCGGGATTTCGGCGCGTTTGCCGCTGCTGCCCTGCATTCGGACCGGATGCTGTCTCAACCAGCGCGCCTGGAGATGTTTCGGACAGGGATGCCGGCGGATGACCGGCTGGTATGGTCTTCTACCTGGGCCGACTCATGGATCGCCGACAAGTTCAAGACGCCCGCGATTCTCTGGTCGGACGGCGCCCAACCCTATGACGGCGGCCAGGGCTTCAGCACGGTGCTGTTGCGGCTGCCGCTCAATTACGAGCTGATGGTGTTCGTCAACTCCAAAGGAATGGACTCGGGCCAACTCAAAACCGCAGGCCTCAAGGCTTTCCGCGCCGGCCTGGAGGCTAACTTTCAGTAATTGGGCGCCACGGGCTTCCGCGTATGTTTGACTCCTTAATGACACTCCTACAATTGCAGCACTGCTCCCTCTCTTAGAAAGGTAAATGTCATGACTAGAAAAATGACCAATATCACGCTCTTGTTTTTTCTTCTTGCCTTCACGTTCACCGTTGCCAGTGCGCAAACTCCGACCTCCAACAACGCTTCGGCGAGTATCCCCGCTCCGCACATCGAGGTCGGAGCGAAAGAAGCTTACGAAGTAAACGATGTCCAGCTGGTTAGATACAAACTGAGCGTCACCAACCGCGCCAGGCATCCTGATTTCCTGTGGCTACCCGTTCGGCATTTGGGCTCGTGCGGCAAGAATGAAAACCCTTCGCGCACGTGGGTTGAGATCTTCGGATCGCCCGGTGACAAAAGACTCGGCGGTTTTTGCGCTCTTCGTTCGTCGGATGATTTGGACCGGCTCTGGTTTGTGGCCCAGTCAGGCGATGGCGGCGCGCCGTGCGTCTACATCGTGATGACTGATCGGCAGACGGGAAAGAAGTATATGTCCAACCGCGTTTGCTCGCGCAGCTTCACCGCAAAAGCGAATGCTCCGAAGCCTAATAATATCCAGGCAGCAACTAACGGGGACCGACAGATAGCATTGGATAGTTGGTCTGACGGAGTATCTGATTCACAGGTTGCTGCCGGAGCCGGGAACCAAGCCGTGGCCGGTCGCATTACCTCAGTCGCAATTGATCCCAGTGACCCAGGTGAGCCTGCCAACAAGAAAGCCAAAGCGGTCAACGACAATGTCGCTCGCGATCAGATGGCGGCATCTATTCTGAGAGCAATGGGAGAACCGGCCCCACCTCGTCCCGGCAGTCAGCGTTTCGGGGATGTGCCTCCATCGAACCCGTTCTATGCGTTCATTGATCGAGCTGTCGCCTTGCGCATAATCCAGGGATGCAGCCGCACGAAATATTGCCCTGATGAGCCCGTTCCTCGCGAGCAGATGGCGGCATTCATCATTAGGGCTTTAGGAGAACACAGTCCTCCCACGCCCCCAACGCAGCGCTTCGCGGATGTACCGCCGTCGAATCCTTTCTATGCCTTCATTGAGCTGGCGGCAAGCCGCAAACTGTTGACCGGTTGCGGCGGCGGGAACTATTGTCCGGATCAGCCCATCAAAAGCAACGAAACAGTCACGGCTTTAAGGAAAGCATTCGGCTCTAAGTTGAAATCAGTGGAACACGTATCGGACAAATTGGTCGCCCAGGCAACTCGACCTGATTTGAAAATCAAACAGTTTCTCTTCCCGCCCACTAACGACAAGGCGCTGCGCGTGCATGTGGCCAACACCGGCCAGGCGGGTTCCGGCGCGTGCCGGCTGGTTCTCATAGTCCGGAAAATCAACGGCGTCGCGGTGGGCAGGCAGACTCATGTTAACGTGCCCCCGCTTGCCGCCGGTTCGGATACGTGGCTACTCATTGACGCGAAGAGCATCCTGCCAAACAACATCAAGCTCGACTCTACAACTTTCAAGCTCAATGTAGACGCGACCGGGATCGTCGCTGAGTCGGATGAAACTAATAACGAAGTCTGGCACAACCTGTGATCAAACGCGGGGACTGAGGGTTCGCTCGAGCGATTATGAGGTAGGTAGGAGCAACGCTTGAGCCGGGTTTGCCAGTCGCCGTGTGAGGTTTACTACTACGTGAGGCAACTAACCCACCCAGCGGCTTTGACATAAAAATGGTAGGCGCGTGGGGATTTGAACCCCAGACCCCTGCCGTGTCAACCCCGTCCCCGGTCACCTCGTCTATCGCGTAATCATTCCGAGGCCAGTAAACATTAACTAGAGCGGCTGGAGAAGTCACAGTCACGCTGCATAAATTGATTAGCTTCGAGGCGCAGTCTGCCAAAAGTCTGCCATCTTTTTCATTGCCATCTCGCTGCCCACTATCCGTGAAACACTTTCTCCAGATTATCTACTTCGCTTAGCACCGCCGTAGCCAGTCGCGCGTATTCGTCCGGCGTCCCAGCTTTTTCGACCTTGGCGACAAGTTCCTCGAACTTTTTCGCTTCCGCTGTACCTTTATGCGACTCGACTGCCGGACGGACGGCGTCCCATGTTCGCCTCATCTCAGCGGCAGTAGACTGCAACCTATTGGTATCTTTCTCGGCTGACCAAATTTCCAACTCGCGCCCGTAATAGTCGAGTTTCGTAATATCGCTCGGCACCGCGAGATCATAGGCCGCGCTTAGATCTGCCACGTTGAACGTGATCTGGTTTGCTTCACGCATCGCCTCTGGCCGGTTCTTGGCCAAAACAGCCTTGTCCAACGCCCCTATGCCGGATGTCAGGCTGTCGAGCGCGACACTTCTACCCGGCGTTTCAGCCGTCAGCTTTGTGGCTGATTCTCTCAGCAAGTTAAGCTTGGCGGACGCCTTCGCCCAATCATTCGCTTTAGCCATGTCGTAGACGTTTTCGCCGTACTCGCCCGCGTCCGCCAGTGACTTCGGAGGCGCGCGATTCTTTGCCGGCGGTCTGGTAGCTGGGTTATTGCTGGCCGTCGCCTTATTTGCAGTTGTAGATAAGTTTTGTCCGGAAGGGGTTGAGCAACCGCTCAACCACACCATGACAATTACTAGGGCAAGCAGCGTCACTATCAGCGAAATTGTCTTCATCCAGTCCGAGTTTTCGGACTTGAACTCTGTGTTCATCGTATTCATCATGCAGTCCTTCGTGACCTTGGTTGAGCGAGCCCCGGGGGTTCTACTCGCCGTGTAATCTCAACGCTCTTCGCCGATTCGTTATGGCTTGCGCGGGCTGCCTGATTTCTCACGCTCATCCTTGCGCTTCTCGGCGGCTTCCTGCTTCGCGTTCTCTTCCGCCACGCGGACGACCTTGCCGTTGCGGGCGTCAACCTGAACTTCGGTGATTGTTCCCCTGGCGTTCCGGATGTCGAAGGAGTAAACGAGCTTGCCGTGTTCGCGCTCTAACTCCCCGTCTTCAACATTGCCGGCAGCGCGACCCAGCGCGATTTCCTTCGCCCGGTCCATCGTGATTTTAGCCTGGTGTTGGAGACGGGCTTGCTCCGCTTTATTATTCTCGTCCTCTTCGCCTTGTTCTCGTCGCTCGCCTTTTTCAGAGCGTTCCTCGCTCTTGGTGTGTTGCTTGGTTTGGCCGGTTTTGCCAGTTGCCAAGGCCACTGTTCCACCGGTGAGCCCAATCATCGCTATCGCGATCAACAAATTTCTATGTTTCATTCCCTCTCCTTATGAATGCGCATTGCTCAGCACGCGCTTGGTACGCTGGGTGTCATGCCATCACCCAGCCTGAAAAACAACTGCGACCTTTGACTTCTTGCCGTTTGTTGACGACTCAACATGAATTGGTCGAAATGCCGGTCTGTGTTCTGACGACTCCCGCCAGAGCCATGTTCTCGAAAACAAACTGCCTTTGAGTTAGCACCACTCTACGCGGCCCTAGATAAACGCAGGCTTAATTCGAACAATTATTTTCATCAGGCGAATTATGGTAATAAACAGCATACGGTTACTACGTAGCCCAGACCGAATACAGCTACTGCTGCCGCCAGGGCTTCCAACGAGGCTATAAGATGGCTACAACAGTCGCTCGCTGTACGGCAGCTACTCAAACGGCAACTATTCGATCCGGGGTGCGGTCTTGTCCCAAATACTTAATTTGACAGGCGGCTCCTGAGACGCTTAAAAGTGCGGTCCAAAGAAGGCACCCGGCTCCGCTGACTACCTCTTCAGTCAATTGGATCCGGGTGATTGTTTGTCCACACTCTACCGCCCGATTGCGTGAGGTCTTCACGCCCATCAGCGCCTGCTCACCAAGGCTGAGTCATTCGACTGTGATCGCAACCGACGGCGAGGACGCCTATGCTGATGAAAGCAGCCGCAATTGTCCTGAAAGTGCCGAATGCACAACTCGTGCAGCGTCAATTTGCCGCTTGCGTCGAGGCGACGGAGTGACTATTGGCTGCTGCCTTCCGGATAAATGAGATATTGCTCAAGCGCTCTCCGCCGGCATGACGTTGCCAGACTCGGCTTGGACCACCCTTCGGTGCGTCACGATGATTAAAACAACCATGAGCGCCGCGATAACAAGGGAAGAGGTGATGCGACTTAGGTCAAGTCCACCATCGGCATTTGGCTTGGTCAGGGTGTCGCCAAGCGTGGCTCCAAGAGGCCGCGTCAGCACATATGCGGCCCAGAAGAGTACGCTGGCCGAGATCTTCGTGAAGTAATGCGCTGCCGCTACGAGCGCGATTAGACCAGCAAAGATGAGCGCGCCGCGCTCAAAGCCGAGGCCTGTGTCGGTCGCAACGAAATCGCCCAGCGCTGTGCCGAGCGTGTTTGACACAAGGATCGTCAGCCAGTAGAAGACTTCGTCCTTCCTGTCAGTTATGTTCTCGAACTGTAGGCGGCCCATGAGGCGATGCCAGACGAACAGGACAACGAGGACGCCGCAGAACAGTATGATTGACGATTTTATGTAACCGAGTCCCAGCGTGCGATCAAAGTAGTCTGACATCGTCGTGCCCACGGTCGTGGTAGCGACTACAACGGCCCAATAAACGAACGGGTGGTATCGCTTGGCCGCGACCTGACCGGCGAGCGCGACGACGAAGAACCCTAGAAATATCAAGCTGCCGACCGCATAGCCAAGCTTCCACGTCATGGTAACGGCGTCGCCCCCTGTCTCCCCAAGCGTCGTCGCAAAAATCTTGATGACCCAAAACATTAGAGTGACTTGCGGGACTTTACTGATCAGATTCCACCCCCGTTTTTCATCTAATCGCCGATTCACTACCATTTTCTCTCCTCCCTGAAGTAATGCGCGTTATAGTCTTGTAGGCGCCGTTAGCAACTGCGATGCCGTTGAGATTTGTCAGGCGAATAAATCGATCCGATTGAAGAGAAAGTCGTCGCTGCGCCCAAAGCCGAGACTCTTCTGCCTTACCAGAGGGGTTTCTCCTCTTTGTTCTCGCGCCGCCAGAGTACTGGTACTAAATCGGTACTTGGCGGCGCGAAACCCAGGCCTCAACGTAAGTGTGCGACAACTTTCGCTTGAATTTCCTCTAACCCCTCCTTGCCTTTGACGAGCTGATAGAACCCTTTTTCACCATGTGGCGATGACGCTTATGATGGCGGCTTCGGCTCTCGCTCGCCCCCTCACGCTTTCCTTCTCGCCATTCGGTGCGCCTGCCTGCCTGCATTTCCTTGCGTTTCTCGTCGCGTCTTTCAATGACTGGACGAGTTGGTGCAGCTTGGGATCTGTTATTCCTGTCTTGCGCATAGGCAAGGCTGCCAAAGCTGATAACAGATGCCAGGGCCAGAATGATCATTAACTTACTTCTCATTGCTATTACCTCTTCTCGAGCGTCTCGGGCATTACGCGAGCGCTGGAATAAACCAAAGTTGAGCTACCGATACTAAGCGGTAACACATCCTCGGAAACAGTTCCTCCGAGTTGAGCTGAACGTTAGACCTTCGCAGATAAACGTAGAATTAATTGGGGGAGTTATTTTCGGCCTGCACCGAGCGCGCCTCTGGCACGGGAAGCTTCGCGACAAAAATACTGCCAGACTCATCTGAACGAAGCAGGTCAAGCCGGCCGTGGTGTGCTTCGGCGATCCAGCGTGAGATGGATAAACCGAGTCCGGCTCCGCTGGCGCCATCAGTCTCCGGGCGGGCGCGCGTCTTATCCGCCCGATAGAATCGCTCGAAGATATGCGATTGGGCTGCCACGGAAATCCCAGTGCCAGTATCAGCCACCGTGATTGCATACTCATTCCCTTGTTGTGTGAGCGTAATTGAAACCGTTCCTTCCGCTGGTGTGTTTTTGATGGCATTGTCGAGCAGGTTAAGCATCATGCGTCGAATAAGTCCCTCGTCACCATGCACGGGTGACTCTTCAGTTGCCTTACAGCATAAGGCCAGGCCTCTGTTTTCGGTAAGACTGCGCACCGCCCGCGCACATTCGCTTACTAGTTCGTCGAGGTAAAAATCCTCCGCCTTCAGTGGATACTGCCCGGCATCTGCGCGGGCGAGCGTGAACAGGTCTTCGACGATATCCTTGAGCCGTCGTCCCTCGTCCTGGACGATCGTCAGCGATTCACGATAATCATCGGCCGAGCGATCTTCACGCGAAAGCGTTACACCCGCTTCTCCACAGACGATGGCAACGGGCGTGCGCAACTCATGCGATGCGTCGGCCATAAATCTTCGCTGTTGCTCGAACGAACGGCGTTGCTGGTCGAATGAGAAATCAAGGCGCTCGAGTAGTCCGTTAAAGACTTGTGCGAGTTGTCCCAACTCGTCGCGCTCGTTCGCGACCGCCAGCCGCTCGTGCAAATTCGTGGCTCCGATCTGGGCCGCCGTTTCGCTCATCGCCACGACCGGTGCGAGACTTTTGCGCGCGAGGAAGTATCCACCCAAACTTGCGAGCAAGAGCGCCAACGGGATCACTATGTAGAGGGCGCGCCGTGTTTGTTCTAATGCTTCCTCTTGCTCGGAAAGCGATAGCGTAATCACTATCAAATACGGCCGCTTGCCCACGTGTACCAGTGCCGCGTAGGCGCGCGTGCCCGCCTCTCCATTAGGTAATGTGGCATAAGCGCTTCCATCGCGAGCAGCATTTTGAAGCAGGGGTGCGGGGGGCTCAGACGAGGAAGCGAATGGGCTCTCTTCCGGCGCGGCAGGGACTGGAGGGGAAGTCGCGACCGCGCGATGAAATTCATCAAAGATGGTGACGTTACGATCTGTGTACCGGAACTCGCGGGCCGTTTCGGCTGCCGCCGCATCGGTCACCTTCTTCTCTTCACCTTTATACTCCGCGGCGAAGCTTGCTGCGACCGAATTAGCAATCTCGCTGAGTGACCGGTCAGTTCGCTGCCGGGTCGTGCGCGCCAGGTACGAGTATGAAAGGAAAGCAAACGTGATCAGAACCAGCCCAAGGACTCCGGTATACCAAAGAGTCAATCGGGCGCGCACAGATTCAGTCATCACCACCTCGTTCCGATTTGTCCCCAGGCTCTGGCTGCTGCGAGGTTGGGCGCTTCTCCGACTCGATATCGGCAACTGAACCGTCGGAACTTGCGAGCATATAACCCGCGCCTCGCCGCGTGTGAATGAGCTGAACCTCAAAAGGCTCATCAATCTTGTGGCGCAGCCGATTAATGTAGACCTCAATCAGATTCGAAAAGGGATCGAAACTTTCATTCCAAACGTGCTCGGCGATCTCTGCACGCCCGATCAAACGTCCAGCATTACGGGTTAGGTATTCAAGCAGGGCATACTCTTTCGTCGTCAGTCCGATCTGTTGACCTGCGCGCCAAACTTGCTGGCCGCGAGTATCGATTAAGAGGTCAGCCACTGATAGCGTTATCGGACGAACGTCATGGCCCCGTCGCAAGAGCGCTCGCAGTCGTGCTAGTAGTTCGCCGAATTCAAATGGCTTGGTGAGATAGTCATCCGCGCCTGTATCTAAACCACTGATGCGGTCCTCCACCGCGTCACGAGCTGTGAGCATCAATACCGGGATGTGCAATCCGCCCGCACGCAGCTCGCGACAGACTGCGAACCCGTCCCTGCCCGGCAGCATTACGTCAAGGATTACAGCGTCATAATCATTGATCGACGCTCTATAGAGCGCATCATCGCCGTCGCCTGTGACGTCCACAGCATAAGCCTGCTCGCTTAAGCCCCTGGCTACAAACTTCGCCACGCGCGGTTCGTCTTCAACTAGAAGTATTCGCATTTTTAGTACCGACTCATCGCACCTTCAAACTCAATTCCTGACCTCATGAATAGTCCGGCCAAAATCGAACATTAGACGCGAACAAGTGCATGCTACTCCGCTTCGGCTGGTGGTAACAAAGCAAACCGCAACAGTCGCGAATTGCAAATAGCTCATAAGTCTTCGCCGTCGGCAGAACCTAACCGCCACTGCGGCCCGCAAACGCGAACGGTTCTCACACCTCCTTCGCCCTTTTATATATGGATGGAGATAAACCGGAGATTAATTCCAAAACCATATTACCTCGCTTCAGATCGTCGAGCTGTGCGGCGACCGGCTCTTGACAGCCCAAGCTATGCAACTGGTTATCCGCCTGGATGGGGAACCTTTCGAAGCGCTGAGCCAATGGAAGCACAACTGGTACGCGGAGTCATGGGCCCGCTCTAAGGCCATCGACCGCGTGCGGAGGCATTGGCTAAGAATCAATCCTCCCCGTGTGATTTCCATGGGCAGTCTTAAGCGACGGTATCACGCTAGCAACCAGCACAGTTCTTGGCGGAATCAGCACATCACCTTGTTCGACTTTGCAGTATCGCGCTTCGTCGCCGGATTAATGTGCTCTTTCATGATGGCCGGGGTGCGAGTACCACTCGGGCAATGCGGCCTTGCAGCCGTTGGAAACCTGCCGGCGAGCGAAGAAGTAAGAAAGGTTGGTTAGCTTTGAAAAGACAACGGGAGACTAAGAAATTGTTGCCAATTTCGAAGTCTGGCAAAAGTCTGCCCAATGGCAAAATCGGCGGGATCCTTAGGTACTGCACGAGGTGTTAGAGCGGTGAGAGGCTGTGACATAAAAATGGTAGGCGCGTGGGGATTTGAACCCCAGACCCCTACCGTGTCAAGGC
>JBDTOI010000111.1:0-13796 GCA_039933315.1 Pyrinomonadaceae bacterium | reverse complement strand
GACAAGCTAAAGCATGTCGGACATTGATGAGCCAAGTATATTGTTACCGTTGAAATGGTTCCAGGGATCCAGACGCGCCGCTGATCACCCGGTTGAAACCGGATGAGAATGAGATTCCTCTGGTTGTCACGGACTAAAACCGATAAAGCCTGGCAGCCGTACCTTCTCCGACGGAATCATAGAAGCCGGCACACTATGCTCGTAAAGAAACCCGCTGACATCAAGTCGAGCGAGATTACTGACAAAAAGCTTTACCTGAACCGCCGCATGTTTATGCGCGGCGCGGTGTTAGCCGGCACAACCGCGGCGACCGGGCTACTTTATCGCCAGCTAAATCCACCGCCGGCCGTGGTCGAGAAGGGTGCAAAAATCGCGGACGTCATTACGGCAGCGCCAGCGGAAGCCGCGCAAAACGGATTTACAGTCAGCGACAAGCTGACGTCGTTCGAAGACATCACCAATTACAACAACTTCTACGAGTTTTCCACCGAGAAACGTTCCGTCGCGTCGGAGGCTCGAGGCTTTGTTACACGTCCCTGGACAGTTGCCGTCGAAGGTCTGGTGAATAAACCGAAAGTGTACGACCTCGACGATTTGCTGAAGATTGCCCAGCCTGAGGAACGCATCTACCGTCATCGCTGCGTTGAGCGCTGGTCGATGGTGATTCCCTGGGTCGGTTTTCCCCTGGCCAAACTTCTACAGCAGGTAGAGCCGCTTTCGTCCGCCAGGTACGTCGCGTTTCAAACCCTTTACGATCCGCAGCGCATGCCGAACCAGAATTCCGGCGTACTGGATTGGCCTTACGTCGAGGGTTTGCGACTGGATGAGGCAATGCATCCCCTGACAATCCTGGCCAGCGGGCTCTATGGCGAGGCCATGCCGCCACAGGATGGCGCTCCTCTCCGTCTGGTGGTGCCCTGGAAATACGGATTCAAAGGGATCAAGTCGATTGTAAAGATACGGCTGGTCGATTCTGAGCCGCCTACCACCTGGAACCTGGCGGGGCCGAATGAATACGGGTTTTACTCGAACGTAAACCCGCGGGTGGATCATCCGCGCTGGAGCCAGGCCATGGAGCGGCGCATAGGCGAATACGGCATGCGGGAAACCCTTTTGTTCAACGGTTATGGCGAGCAGGTCGCGCAACTGTATGCCGGGATGGATTTGAGGAAGAACTTTTAGACTTGTCAGTGGTTAGTTGTTAGTCGTCAGTTGCACGCCAGACCACCGAAGCAACTGACTACTGACTAACAGAATGAAAGATACGCGCTTCGCAAAACTCGTGCTTCTCGTTAACGCTTTGGTGCCGTTGGCGCTGCTGCTTTGGGACGTCTATCGCCATCGCGTAGGCGCGAACCCGCTCGAGTTCGTCACGCGCACCACCGGCATGTTGACGCTGGTCTTCCTCTGCATCACCCTTGCGGTGACACCGGCGCGAAGGCTTTCGGGCCTCAACTGGCTGGTGAAGTTCCGGCGCATGCTGGGCCTTTTCGCTTTCTTTTACGGATTCCTGCACCTCATGACCTACGTCTGGTTCGATCGGTTCTTCAACTTGAAGAGCGCGGTCCTGGACATCGCGGCGCGACCCTTCCTCGCCGTCGGTATGACAGCCTTCTTGCTAATGCTTCCCCTGGCGTTTACGTCGACCAACAAAATGATCAAGCGACTGGGCGGAAAACGCTGGGGTCTGCTGCATAAGTTAGTTTATGTGTCCGGCATAGCGGGCGCGCTGCATTACTGGATGCTGGTAAAGTCAGACACTCGCCTGCCGCTTACATTCGCCTTTGTGCTGGCGCTGCTGCTCGGTTTCCGCGCGTTCGTCAAATACTACGCCCCGCCCGGCAAGCTGACTGGCGGATCGATCACTTCGCCTCGCTAACGCAATCCCGAACTATCACGGGACGCATATTGGACCGCACGCCTGGGGCAGAGCCTGGGAATTACAGGAATAGGTAAAGGTCTCAATACAACCAACGTACGGAAACACATTACATTGCGGAGAGCCCGGGGACGGATACCGGCCCACTGTGTTGCTTCCGTACCAGAGGCTTGTGTCCCAATACCCGGGAGGGTGAATCCACCTCCATTCATTAATACAATATTGTGGGGGGCCTGGCGTCGGTGTCGGGATTGGAGTTGGCGACGGTCCTGGCGTAGGCGTCGGGATTGGTGTGGGCGTAGCCGTTGGCGTCGGTGTCGCCGTTGGGGTTGGCGTCGCTGTGGGTGTCGGCGTCACTGTCGGCGTCGGCGTGGGCGTAGGCGCCAGAGAATTCACCAGATTTCCGACATCTCGAATCGTATCGGGATGACATTCCAACTCGACATGCTTGAGTGGGTAAAGCAACGCAGTCGGGCCCGTTAGCCCTGCTCCCCGGGCGCCAATGGCAGGCACAAGGCCATCGTTGACTGCGCCCTGAAAGACGACTCCATTTGCCCGATTCGGCAACATGGTGTTGGTTCCCACAATCTTTATGAAGCTTGTCTCGGGATGGGCTGCACTCGCATCGCTCCGGATATCCGTCAGCTCGGGGCTTCCCGGGGCGAGGTCCACCAACATCCCACTACGCCGCAGGTCATCGACCGTGTGAATCAACAAACTGCGTATCTGTAGCGTTGAAAGACTGCTGTGCTGAGAATAAAACAGCCCATACGCGAGCGCCGTCAACAGGTTTGGGTTTTCGGTTAGGGCGCTCGCGAATGGTGTTCCCTCCAGCGGACCTCCTTCAAGCACGATGTGCGGAATTCTCAGGCTGGTATGGGAAATGGCGGCCAGAGTCGTTATTGTCCCAAAGCTATGAGCCTCCATATCGGCCTCTGCCAGTCCCAGTTGCTGAAGCTGATTTAGAAAGGCAGCGAATTGCAGTCCGGCGTCGCGTGGTCGTTGGGTCCAGTCATAATTAAATCCCAGAACCTGTTCATAGCCTCCGGCGACCATGATCTGACTCAGGCAGCCACCGTAAGACTCTTCGACGTTGCTCAGGATTCCGTGAGTCAATACCAACGTCTTTCTGGTCGGATCAAAACCTTGCGGAAAATCGAGCCAGCCTCCCAGCGACTGATTGAAAATCCGGCCTCCGAAACGCGGCGGAGGGGCCAGCGAGATGGGATTAATGTTCATCAAACCAAGGGTGACTGTTTCTCCGTTCTGAACCGCGATGGGCGGAAGATCGAATTGTCCCAAACCCGTTGTTGAGTTGAAGCCGCCCGGAACGCCCAGAAATTCATCGCTCCCACTGAGGTCCACAATATCGGCCAGCGGCGCCGACCCGGCCACGCCACTGACGGGATTCGAGCCAACGTTCAACACAAATCGAAGGCTGTCGGCAGCAATCATTTGAGGGTTATTTGCCAACAAGTAATTGATGCTCTGGGTCGCGCCAGATCCGGGAGAAAACGATATAGACAATGCCGCACCCACACTAATCAGCAGACCGCTGGGCGGTTGAACGGGCATCGATGGTACGAGCGACAGTGTCACCAGACGGTCGTGCGTCAGCGCCCCCGGCGGAATCGAAACACTGCTGCCGCCCGGCAGCGTAATATTCCCTCCCATCGAGCCTATTATGAATTTAGTCGAGGTCTCCAGCGTGTTGCTCTTTACAAAAATGGCCGTCGCGGAAGTGTTGGCCAGGAGGTTGACAGTGCAGTCTCCAGTGCCGCTGCAAGCGCCGCCACTCCATCCGGCAAACAGTGAATTACTGTCCGCCTGCGCCCTTAAAGTTACTTGGGCGCCAATGGTGTAGGGCGCAGAGCATGCAACACCGCAGTTAATTGTTCCCGGCGTTGAAGTGACCACGCCACCCCCCGTTCCGGCTTTGCCCACCGATAGCGAAACGGAACATGAACCGTCATCGCGAGTGCGCAGGGCACTGAACCTGTCCTGATACTCTGCGGAAGTCAGAAAAGCGCAGATCATTCCCCGGTAGTTGTTTGGCTCCCGGTTGTTCAAAACATTCAGCCAGAAATCGTAGCCGCCCTGCTCGGGATTCCGGCGCAAATAGCCGAAGTACTGCATCGCGACAAAAGCCGGGTTGTACTCCCGACCCTTGAATGCCGGCAGCTCTATTAAATCCAGCAACACTTGGGCGCGCGTTTTGCCCCCTGCCGTAAGGCCATTGATTGCCTGGTTCCGCTCCGCCATAAACGGCGTGAGACCAGCCGTATCGAAGAGTTGATTGACAAAGCTTGTGGGGGACATCGCATCAGGATAGACCTGCTTGAATCCGGTACGTTGGACGAACTTGTTTACCAGAGTTGCCGTGCTCTGCTGCAATTGCGGCCCGCCAATCAACTGGGCCCGATCCGGCATGAACTGCGAATAGAATACATTCGCCCGGTTGGGTGCATTCGGCAGGGTGCCAAAAGCCGCCCGGTATAGCCGGTGAACAACATACCCGGTTTCCTGAAACTCCTGCTCGACGAAGAAGGCGCCGGACACGCCGATGCGGCGCGAATTGACGCAATTAGCATCCATGCCACACCCGGTGATTTGCTCCGTCCAGTAATCGAGGCCACCCTGATCCGGCACCCGGTTGAGAAAATCAGCGTAATGCTGGCGTACAAAAAACTGGCCGTTATCAACCGGATTGGTCGGGGACGCGACCGTGTCATTATCGGTGATGGTCAGCGTCGCAGTACTGGGGCTTCCCAAGACTGCTCCGGCCGTCGGGTTGCTGAGGTTGAGATTGACCGTCTGGTTCCCTTCTACATAACCACCATCGGTAATGAGCACCTGGAAGGTGCGTGTGATCTGGCCGGCTGCGAAATTGAGCGTGCCTGAAGCCGTCGTGTACTTGCGCCGCTGCGGTGCGCTGCCGTCCGCAGTGGCGTAGTCAACCGCCACCGGGGTAGTTGTAATGCCGCCGCGAGTTACGGTGATGCTGACGGCGACTGCACCTTCATTCACGCTGAAGCCTGATGAGCTGAATTGCATCGTGGCCGCATTGGGAGGCGTCGGCGTGGGGCTGGGCGACGGTGAGGGAGTAGGAGTGGGAGTGGGTGTCGGGGATGGCGCGGACAGCGTGATCTGCCAGACATGACCGTCCGTGTTCGGCTGGCCGCTGAGTTCGCCGGTGTCGGAGATGTACAAGGAACCGTTGTAGTAAGTGATCGCATTCAAGTTCGTGAAGCTCGCATCCGTAATGAAACTGGCTGCACCCGTCTGCGCGTTGATCTGCCAGAAGCCGTTGCGGGTGATGCGATCGAGCGCAAAGAGGAAACCGCCGCCCACGCCGAGCCGGCTGCCATTGGTTAGATAGCGATTGGCCGCAGTATTGATGGTCGTGAAAGAGCTGTCCGGGTTGCGCCGGTAAGCGCCGCTGTCGTCCACGACGTACAGAACGCCGGCGTTCGCGGCAGTCGCCAGGTGAGACGTGCCGCGGTAGAAGCCGATCGAGCTGATAGTGCCGGCGCCCGCGACGGTGAAGAGCGATCCCGCGTAGTGGGCCGTAAATAACGTACTGCCGTCGGAGGAAAGTGAGTCGAGATCGTCGAACGGAGACGTCCTGGTAATCGCTCCTCCCCCTGCCTTTGGCGCTGCCGAAAGCTCGGTTGCAGAGCCGGGGCCGGCGTTGGCATTGTTCCACCAGAGATTAGTTCCGTGAACGGCGAACCCGTTTGAATAAGGCAGATTGCCTCCCGTGGTTCCGGGAAGAGAAGGATAAAGTGTGGTTAAAATTCCGCCATTTATCTTGACGATCGACAGGGTGTTGCTGCCGGAGTTGTAGCCGTTCAGATATATGCTGCCGTCGGATGGATCCAGCGACATTTCATTGATGTTGAAGAGCCCTGTGTTTATTACTGAGGTGGCAGCCGAGCTCGGCGGTGAAATGGTTGATGCTGGAGCAAACACTCCCAGGGGGGACTCAGCGAAATTTTGATTTCGGACGGTGTTGACGCCCTCTGGCGGTCTATAGCTTTCTACCACCAGCGCCGGCTGGCCTCTCCAAAAACGAATGCTGCGGGCGAAGACATGCAGCGTAGTAGCGACGACGATGCAGCTTATCGCCAAACTGACAATCGCTCTCGTGTTACCAGGTTTCATTTCTTTAATGGCGGGCCCTGAATCTACCCAGGCAATTCCCTCGGCGGGTGTGTCGCTACGATTGTTGAAATGGCCTTGATTCTCTTGCGCTTCCGCTGGTGCAACGCTGGGAATCTGAAATGACCCTTTAATTTCCCTGCCTGATATGAGTGATCAAGGCCGGGAAGAAAAGTATGCCTGGTGAGCGATCAGCTTTGCGACCTTCCCACTCGACGAGACATTGAAGGTGGGGACTTTACACGATTCTGCCGCGCACTCTATTCCTCCGTAATGCAGCTGTCAAGGCTCCTGAAAACCGCGGTAGTGTCCCAGGTTCTGTAGGGGCGTCCCTCCGTGGACGCCCCTCTGTCCGCACACACATAGGGCGCCCACGGAGTGGCGCCCCTACAATCCAACTCGTACTTCGTTTGACTAGCCCAGGGATTTGCAGTAGAACCGCTGCCTCGTTCCACGTCCAAAAAGAAAGTGAAGGTCAACCTGGAATGTTTCTCAAAACAGCCACCATGATCGCCATTGCCGGCGTGGCGCTTAGCTTTTTACTGTCACTCATGCAACAGGTGATGTTCGCCGCCAGGCTTTATGGCGATTTCTATCTGACGCTCAGCCGTTTGATGAGTATGCTGGAACTGCTCCTGCTTCATGGGGGTCTCCTGCTCTTCCTCGTCGCCTTTCTCCTGAGCCTGAAAGCGAAAACCACCTGAGCAGGCAATAGCCGGTGTTGTTATGGATGCAGTCACACGCTTTTCCAACCGGGTAGATGACTACATCAAGTATCGCCCTCGCTATCCCGCTGGAATCATCGATTTCCTGAGCGCCGAATGCGGCCTCAACCCTGACGCAGTGATCGCCGACGTCGGATCAGGCACGGGAATTCTGAGCGAACTGTTTCTCAAACATGGTAATCGCGTCTACGGCGTCGAGCCCAATCCGGAAATGCGCGAGGCCGGCGAGCGAATCCTGTCGGGCTACTCATCTTTCATCAGCGTTGCCGGGTCCGCGGAAGCTACCTCGCTGACCGCCCAGAGTGTCGATTACATAACTGCGGCCCAGGCGTTCCATTGGTTTGACCGCGGACGCGCCCGCGCTGAATTCGAGCGCATCCTGAAACCGGGTGGCTGGGTTCTCCTGCTCTGGAATGAAAGGCGAACCGACAGTACGGCGTTTCTGCGGGACTATGAAGAGCTCTTGCTGACGTACGGTACAGACTACAATGAAGTGCGTCATGAAAACGTCTATGAGAACATCGCCGCCTTCTTTGCCCCCCAGAACTTCAAGCTCAAGTCATTTGAGAACAATCAGGTCTTTGATTACGAAGGACTGAAGGGACGCCTGCTCTCTTCGTCGTACGTTCCGGCGTCGGGTCAGCCCAACTTTGACGAGATGCTTGTTGCCTTAAGACGTGTGTTCGACATTCATCAACAGGACGGACGGGTTGTGGTTGAGTACGACGCAAGGGTCTATTACGGGCAGCTCGTTCCTCGGCAACAAAGTTGAGCGGGGCTTTGCACAAAAAGTTGCCGAATGGTTCGAAGCGGACCACTGTGAACTGTCTAAGATCAGCATTCCTTCGTGTTGCTTCGTGAGATTTCGTGTAATTTCGTGGATCGTGTGCTTAGGATTCGAAGTCACACGATCCACAAAATCACACTAGCTACACGAAGAAACACAAAATAAGAGTTTTGTGCAAAAGCTCTGAGCCGGATTAGGTTTGCCACAGTCACTAACATGTACCCCGCTGGAAATCTTTTCATTCGCACGCCGCATGGACGCCTGGAAGCCATCCTCAAAGAGCCTACAACCAAATTAACCGGTGCGGCCCTGGTGCTTCATCCGCACCCGCTGGGCGGCGGTACCATGCACAACAAAGTAGTCTTTCGCGCCGCCGCTGCGTTGAATGATGCAGGCCTGGCAACTTTGCGAGTTAATTTTCGCAGCGTAGGCCAAAGCACGGGCACACATGACGAAGGCCGTGGCGAGCAGGACGACGCGCGCCGGGCGCTGGATTACCTCGCCGAGCATTATCCAAACCAACCGATAACACTGGCCGGGTTCTCTTTCGGCTCGTATGTAGGGATCCAGGTAGGCATCAAAGACGCGCGAGTCGCAACTTTGATCAGCATTGGCACCCCGGTGGATAAATACGACTTCGCCTTCCTGAAAGACTGCCGCAAGCCAATTCTCTTTGTTCAAGGTGAACACGACGAGTTCGGGGCGGTGGAACGGCTACAGGCGCTGGTGAATGACTTGCAGGCGAGCGGTAATTCTGAAGTTCAGCTGACAGTGATCCCGGGCGCCGGCCACTTCTTCGACGAGAGCCTGGACGAGCTGAAGCGAGTAATTACGGACTGGATTAAGCAGCAGCTGCCGGGGGCTTGAAAAAATTATAGGTCATATAAGTCCTATAGGCCCTATCTTCCCTAAGTACTCACGACCCGGCGCGCAAATATCCAGAAAGTTGCACATCCGGCAATGATTAGCCGGCCTCACCGGAAAATGCTCCGGCTCGAGCGAATCGCTGAGCTCACGCATCGCCTCGTCGATCGCTGCCTCACAAACTTCGGACGCCAACAGACTGTCAGGCAGGTGTACTTCCAGGTTCGGGTCCAGAAAGTGGAGCGTTATCGTTATTACACAAGCCCCCTGTCCAACGTCCGGCAGCAGCTCGCGCACGGCGAGGGCGTAGGCCTGCATCTGCAACTGGTAGTCGCTGGCCGCTATTTCAATCTCCTGCGCGAGCGCGCCGGGATCTCCAACCAAGCCATTGTTCTCCAGCGAATTACTTGCCGCCGGTTGCGCCTCAAAACTAAACGAGCCCTGACTCGTTAACTGGCTCGCGGCGATTCCTTTGATTGAGGCCGGCGGTAAAGCTTCCGGAAAGTCGCGGGATACCGGAATGGCAGAGGCGCCAGCCGGCGCGCTCGCCGCAAGTTCCTTCTTCACGCGAAAGCGGTTGGTCTTGAAATCGATGATCTCGATATTGAAGCCATTGCCAGCGGGTTGAACCAGTAACTTGTCAATGGTGCCGGTCAGAATTCCGTTTGGGCGTCGGAGACGGAAACTGAGTTCGCTCCACAGGCCGCCTTCAGTGGCTGCTCCGATGTTGAGTGCGCCGTTTGCGGCATCACAGACTGAAGTCTGTGCCACTCTGCGCGCCGCTTCAACGCGCTGGAAAACTTCGCTATTGAGGTAGTTCTCGGCCAGTGGCTGAAGGTCCTTAATCGCTTTCTCAGGATCGATCTCCAGAATTCGATCGGCGAGCTCGGCCTGCCTCAGGCGCATCACGTAATCAAAGCTCTCCCGCAAACGCGTTTGTAAGTCGTCCCCGTGGGCATAGGTCTCGCAGAAACGGTGTATGACCGCCCCCTTCAACGTGGCGGTGAGATTCGCGGGCGGCTCCGGCGCTTCGGCATCGTTCCAGACTTGCAGGTGGTCCGGAGCGGGCGCGTGCAGCACACGATCGAAATAGTATTGTCTGGGGCAGCGCTGGTAATTAATTAACTGAGTAACGCTAAAGCGATGTACGGCAGTGTGGCCCGGCTCCACGGGACGCAATAGCGGAAAGTCCCAGGCAGTTGCGCGACCGTCAGGGAGGGCTCCGCGTGTGTCCCCAGCTTGAGCTACATCTAAACTTGGTGAGCCGTCCCTGATGGTCGGGCTACTGCCTGGGGCGCCCCTCCCTACTACCAAGTCGATCTGGGCTTCCTCATCCAGATAGAGGGTGCCGCTCTGTGCGTGTTCCTCCAGTCCCAGGGCCTGCCAGATCCAGGCCAACCAGTTATCGCGTTTTTTGCACAAGCCTGGCAGATCCTTTGTCGCTCCCGTCAGGATCAAACGATCTTCGGCCCGGGTCGCAGCCACGTAAAGCAGCCGCATGCTTTCAAACTGTTCACGCCACGCGGCCCTGTCGGACAGTTTTTGAAACGTCAATCCCGAAACGCGATAGCCACGGCCATCCGGGATCTGCACAGATAAGCCTTTATGCGGGTCGAGCATGTACCAGGAATCGCGCGTGTGCAGCTCGCGCTGCAAATCCGGAATAATCACCACGGGAAACTCCAGGCCTTTCGCCTGGTGAATTGTCATCAGCCGAACTGCGTCCGCCGATTCGTCGATCTGGCCTTCGCCCTCGCGGCCGCCAACCTTTTCGAAGTCCTCAACGAAGCGCACAAAGTCGCGAATCAAATGCGTGCCTGACTTTTCAAAGCTGTCGGCGAGACGAAACAGCTTCTCGACGTTCGCCAGTCGTTGGGCCCCTTCGAATGATGCGGCGATGATCGTCAGGTATTCCGTTTCGGCCACAGCCATCCGCAATAGTTCGGCAATACCATAGCGATTGCGCCGCGCCAGTAATCGCGTCAGCAAATCGGCGGCGCGATTCAGCCCCAGGCGCTCTTCCGGATCAATAAACTGAATCTGATCCTGGTGACGCAGGGCGTAAAACAGCTTGCGGACGCCGCGTCGTTTCCTCAAACGGCCATGCTCCGCAACGCCCTCGAACACGGGAGCGCAACGCAAAGCCAGCAGCGCATTGTCAGAAATGCCGCACAGGGGCGAACGCAAAATGGCCACCAGCGCAAGTTCGTCCGTACGGTTATCCAGAAAGCGCAGGAGCTGAATGAGGTCGCTGATCTCTTCGCGTTCATAGAACCCCTTCCCTTGCACGGTCAGGGACGGGATGCCGGCGCGCCGGAAGGCCGCCTCGTACGCCGGCACGTCGGTCATGGCCCGGAACAACAGGGCAATGTCACGAAACTCAAACCGTCGGGGGCCGGATTCACCGAGGCTCTCATCGCCGTGCACGAGGCTTACAATTCGCCGCGCCAACTGCTGCGCGTCGCGTTCCCTGGGTGACTGCTGGGGCGGTAGTCGCTGAAATTTCGCGCTCTTCTCGTCCGGCGCCACGTCCACCAGGAGCTCAATCAGAGGTGGTGGGTCCCTTGGTTCGCGCTCCGCCCGGCTGCGCTCATGTTCGACGTAACCGAGCTGGCCCAGGTCTTGTTGGCCGCAGTCCTCCCCGGCTTTGAAGATCTTCTCAAAAAGCACGTTCAGGAAGTTGATTAGCGGCGGCTGGCTGCGGAAATTAAGATGCAGCGGCTTTGATGTTCCCCCGGCGCCCGCCAGTGCTTCGGTCATCTGGCCGAACACACTGACGTCGGCGCCGCGAAAACCGTAGATCGATTGTTTGCGATCACCGACGATGAAGAGGTTGGCGCGCTGCGCCGAGCTCAGGGCAAGTTTAGTCATCAGATCCCGTTGCAGCCGGTTCGTGTCCTGAAACTCGTCAACCAGGAAAAACTTGAAGCGCTCCGCAATTCGCGCCAGTGCCTCGGGACGATCGTTTAGCAGCTGCAAAACTCGCAGCTGCAAGTCGTCAAAATCGAGCGCTGCCAGGCGGGACTTTTCCTCGGCCAAACGTTCGGCAATGCGGCGAAGAACTTTTATGACTGAGACAGCATAATCCTTAGCGAAAAGGTCGAAACAAATCTGCGGCACACGACCCTTCAATGGTTTTTCCCAGATCAATTCATCGAGAGCTTTGATACGTCCGGCGATTGGCCCCGAGGCGGGGGGACGCACGTCACGAAAATCGTCAATCGCCTGGCAATAGCCGGCCAGTGACTCCGGCTCCGGAACATTCTGCAAACGGGAGCGGAGCGCCGGCCAGACTAGCTCGACTGCCGCGCGTTTGGCCGTTGCGGCTGGAGTCGAGCGCGGCAGCGCAAACAACCCGGCCATTTGCTGTTCCAGATCGGCAAGCGCTGCGTGGTAATCCTCCACCGTCGCATGGCTGACTTTCGTTTGCGCCGCTACTTCATTGAGCGAAAGCCCCAGGTCGCGGCAGTTGCGATGGAGATCCGCCAGCCCTTGCGCCAGCGCCGCGCGTCCCATCAGCACCGTTAATCGCGTGATCCATTCTTCACCGGTATTGATGAACTCGGTCAGCGATGCCTCCACTGCGGCCTCGAGCAGCATGGCTGATCGATGCTGATCGAGCAGCACAAACTGTGGGTCGATATTGGCTTCGACCGGAAACTCATGCAGCAATCGCGAGCAGAACCCGTGAATGGTGGTGATGATGGCGCCATCCAGCGTGCGCTTGTGTTTCAGCCATTTGCGGCGCTCATCGCCGCTGGTGGCGCGCAACAATTCATCCAGCTTCCGGCGCAGGCGGCTGCGCATTTCATTGGCGGCGCGATTAGTAAAAGTGATGGCGACGATCTGATCGATTGAGACGTCGTGGGTACGCAGGATGTGGAGGTAGCGCTCGACCAGCACGGCAGTTTTACCCGAGCCGGGCCCGGCCGTAACGGATATATGCCGGTCCAGTACCTGGGCCGCCTCGGCCTGCTCCGGTCTTAGTTGAAAAGCCTTTGTTTCCACGAATGATTTGAGTCTAGCATAGGGGGGAGTCTTGCGATTGAACGGGTCTGGGTGCGTGGCTATTTCTTTCACGCCAAGGCGCTAAGAAAGGAAAATCAGAAGGCGCAAAGGGTTGAATGCTCGTCTTTGCGCCTTATGTCTTTCTTTTCTTAGCGCCTTTGCGTGAAACCGCCACTTGAGCTACTCAAACGTCTGGTAATAAGTTAATGCTGTACGATTGACTTAGTCCTGCTTTGGATGTAAAACCAGCCCAGTTAGAAACACTCCCTTAATAACCCGCTGCACCTCGCTTGAGTGAAGTTCTCTAACTAACTTCAGCAACAACGAAAGGAATAAAGTTATGGCAATACGTTTAGGCGATACCGCCCCGGATTTCACCGCCGAAACTACCGACGGCACCATCAATTTTCATGAATGGATCGGTGATGGCTGGGCGGTGCTGTTTTCGCATCCCAAAGATTTCACTCCCGTTTGCACGACCGAATTGGGCGAGTGTGCGCGCCTCAAACCCGAATTCGACAAGCGGAACGTCAAGGTCATCGGCCTCAGCGTTGACCAGGCGGATTCTCATAAGCGCTGGGCTGAGGACATTAGAGAAACGCAGGGCACCGCACTGAATTTCCCGGTCATTGCCGACCCCGACCACAAGGTGGCGGAGCTCTATGACATGATTCATCCGGAAGTCAGCGATGTATTTACCGTACGCTCCGTTTTCATCATCGGGCCGGACAAGAAGGTCAAGCTCATGATCACTTACCCGGCCAGCACCGGCCGCAATTTCGCCGAAATTCTGCGGGTAATTGATTCGCTTCAACTGACGGCGAAGTACAGCGTGGCCACGCCCGTGAACTGGAAGGACGGCGACGACGTGATCATCGTGCCTTCGATTACGGATGAGGCAGCAAAAGAAAAGTTTCCCGGTGGTTGGAAGACGGTGAAGCCCTATCTGCGCATCGTGCCGCAGCCGGGTAAAGAAACCGGCGAGTCGGCGACCGCCAAGGGCGCGCAGTAACAGCCCAACTGGCTTAGGCGCTTATTGAAAGAGTAGTCAACCCCGCCTTCCTAACTGCAGGGAAGTGGGGTTGACCTCTTTGCGCCTTCTGGTTTTCCCTTCTTAGCGCCTTTGCGTGAAACCCCAAGTTACGCACGTAGCCCGTATAGCTGAAGTTGGAGAGATTTGAGTTGAGGTTTCGCGCAAAGTATCCCAGCTCGTCTACGACGAGCAGATACCAGGATGGAAACGGCGCACGCAGAATTAAGAATTTAGAGCGCACCCGATTCGCGTGAAGGTGGCGGGCCCAACCCCGAAGGGGTTGAGTCCTCCAGCCCAGGGTTGCCGCTTCGGCTACCCTGGGAAACGATGAACGCAAAC
>JBDTOI010000110.1:0-13796 GCA_039933315.1 Pyrinomonadaceae bacterium | reverse complement strand
CAAGGCGAAGCACGTCGGTTAGCGCCTCGATGTCATCGGTATAACGCCAGAGGCGGGTGCCGCCAAGTGCCGGGCCTAGCTGAGTGTTGTGAATGGCGATGATTCCGCGATAGCCCGCTGCCTGGTCTGTTGCGATTAAGACGTTTTCGTATCCATTGATCTTTCTTTCATCTATATCCACTACTGAGTCTCCTGGCTGGCTATCTAAGAATATTGGCGGGACTGTAATCAATGGTTGATTAGATCAGTCCAGAGGTTCGTCTGCCTCTGAATATTCCTTGAACGGTGAGCTTTCAATAAGTATTTCACGCTGCCATTTTATCTAAATGGCAATCCGCTTGCCGTCCGTATTGTCACGCAAGACAATGAGTAGAAACACTCACAATTGATCGCGAGCCGTCCCGAGCGTCGCTTACGCAGGAAGTGTCCTATGCGATCAGGAAACGCCTGAGCATGAGTGGTAACACTCAGCCTCCTGGGTAGTCTGGCCGATTCGTTCTCCATCAGCTGCCCTTAGAATGAGTCTATGGCTCGTTCCAGGCAATTATCTTGGCGAAAATTGATTGCTGGTGAAGCCCTTGAAAAAGCTGAACTGAAAGAGACATTGAAAGACGAAAAACATTTACGATCGTCGCTTCAACGGACGATGCGTTTGCTGGTTGGCCAAGGGGCAAGTTCGAAGAACTACTCCACAACGGTCGAGGGCTTCAGTCGTTGCTGATGTTTCACATCGTCTGGACAAACTGAAGATCTCTGATTTGAAAAATCGGACTAAACCAGGAACGTTAAGCGGGAAGGTCGTGCCTGATGAGAAACGAGAGGCTCGCTGGGTTCGTCAGGTTGTGTCGCTCACAGTCCGAAGAGCGTAGCTGTAGGAAACATGGGATCTCGCTCGGCCTGACTTCTTGTGAGCCTCATAAGCTTTGGCAAGTTTCGAGTGGGTGTTTGAGATGCCAATTTTGGCATCTCAAAACCTGCCTTTGGTCGATCAGATCCAAGTGGCCAATACGTAGACAAAAATAACTGCACGCGACGTATATGCGTTGGTAAAGAATGGGAAGGAACGGGAAACTCTAATATTTCTTTGGTGGCTGCAACTTTCGAAAAGGCAATAACTTACGTTTTTGCCAGTAGTCCGATTCGCAATGCGGAGGCCAGAAGTTCGACCCTCCTCTGCTCCACCAGTACCTTCCTTACTATTCCTCATCCGTCCAATACGCCGAAGATGGAGGGGGGACTAGAAGAACCCTGAAGCAAGGCCGGTCTGATACGCATACCACAATCCAAAAGCGATGCTCAGTCCTGCCGCACCAGCTTGTAGACGCTGATGCAGTCCGGACAGGTTTCGCGAGGTCAAAGCAAAGGGCAATCCGATTAGGCCTGACATCAGCAGCATTCCGATGATCGAGCCAAACCCGAAGATTGCGAGATAGAGCAGACCTAACCATGCCGACTTGATCTGAGTCAGGACGAGAAGTGTCAAGGCTCCCGATCCGGCGAGGCCGTGCATCATTCCAACCAGCACTGGTTTGATACCGACCGACGAGACGGCATGAGTGTGAGTTGACGACTGGCCCTGACCGTGCCGCGCTGTCGGCTCGTGAAAATGGACGTGCACGTGCGACACGCCGTCATGGCTGTGTTTATGCACGTGAACCTCCCGTCCCTTTCGCAAGGCACGCCACAAGGCGCTGGCCCCCAACCCGAGAATCATCAGCGCAACACAAAATTCCAGCCAGTTGCTGATTTTTTCAGGAATTGTAACTCGCAACAACAGGACGATTGCGCCGGTAACCAGCAGCGAAGTCGTGTGCCCGGCGCCCCACAAAGCCCCCACCATCGCGGACCGCAGTAAACTGCGACTTTGGCTAACAATGGTAGATACCGCTACGACATGATCAACTTCGGTCGCATGCTTAAGCCCAAATATCAATCCCAGCCCGAGTAAAGCCAGGACACCGGCTGATGTTAGGGACGCTTCCATTTTTAGAGTGTTTCAAACAAACTCGCGCGCTGGTCGACAGCCGCCACTCACAAATCCCGGCAGCTGCTGGCTAACCATTAGGTCGATCGGATCTGTGAGCCACCAACATTAGGATCGTTACCTTGATGCGTCAAGGAACTGGCGTTTTGGGCGGGTTCGTAAGTCAGGAGCTTAGCCTTTCGCCGGGTTATCACCTTTAACGAACCTCTTGTTATCCGCATGCAGCTGACATAGTGTTACCATAATAGTTGGACGTATTAACTGTCGGACGAGAAAGCTTCACAGTTCGGAGAGTTCTCAATGGCGCGCGATGCCCAAACTTCCGGTTGTTCGCACCGGGGCCGCATCAAAATCGCATCTGATTAATATCCCTAACCTCATGAGGATCGGATCGGATCCAGCCGCGCAACTACTTACCATGACCGGGAAGCAGCATCGTCAAAGAAATCTTTTCGATTCCGAAATTATTTTCCGAACTTCCTCAAGCAGGAGAACCCCGTGAGAGCAATCGTCATCTTCAGTGGTAACGCCCACGAGGGACTGGCTAAAGAAATCTGCCAGCGCCTCAAATTACGACTCAGCCCGACTACAATTAACCGGTTCAGCAACGATTGCCTGGGCGTGCAGCTCAACGCCAATTGCCGTGAAGCTGACGTCTTCATCATCCAGCCCCTGGTGCCGCCGGTGCAGGAACATCTGATGGAGTTGTTGTTGATGCTGGATGCAGCCCGCGGGGCGTCGGCGGCGCGCATCACTGCAGTGATTCCCCATTTCGCCTATGCGCGCTCGGACAAGAAAGATGCGCCGCGTATCTCCATAGCCGCGCGGCTGGTGGCCGACTTGATTGCCACTGCCGGTGCGAATCGCGTTCTGACGTTGACGTTGCATTCGCCGCAGGCGCACGGTTTTTTCAGCGTGCCGGTGGACCATATGAACGCGCTAAAAGTCCTGGCTGCACATTTTCGCCGCCGGAACCTGAGGAACACCGTGGTGGTCTCGCCTGATTTGGGGAACGCCAAGTCCGCCACCCACTTCGCCCGTATGCTGAATTTGCCGGTGGCGGCGGCGAACAAACAGCGTCTCAGTGATGACAAGGTGGTCATTGACGCGATCGTCGGCGATGTAGACGGCAGGAATGTGATCGTTATTGATGATGAGATTGCGAACGGCGGAACCATCGTCGAAGTACTGAGGAAACTTCGGGAGCGGCAGGTTAAAAGAATAAGCGTTGTTTGCACGCATGGTCTGTTCACCGGTGAAGCGATTAAGCGGTTGCGCGCTCAGCCCGACATCGAAGAAATTGTGACTACCAACACCGTTCCCATTCCCAAAGAGAAACGTCTGGCGAACATGCGCATTCTCTCGGTCGCGCCCCTGCTGGCCGAGACAATCAACCGCATTCACGGAGGCAAATCCGTGAGTGCCTTGTTTGATGGGAAGCTTTAGAACTCGAGAGGTTCCTTCAGCTGAAACATGCTGGCCGGGTAACTTCTTGTTTCTCGCAAAGCACCTCAGCTCATCTGCGACGAGCGGATACCAGGATGGAAACCGCGCTACCCGAAGGTGAAAGGTCGAACCCCAACGGGGTTTCCCAGCTGTTTTAAGCAAAGCATCCCCACTGGCCTGCGACGAGTATATAGGCGGATGAAAATAGCACCTGGGATAAACAACCTACGCAAAAGTTTCCTAAGAAGGCGCTAAGGGGCGAGTCGTCTTCTTTGATGCGCCTTGAGTCATTCCTTGCTTAGCGGCTTTGCCCGAAACCTCCATTGAATCCCCCATCCAGCAATCGTTAACTGAGCACACCACCACCCACGGGCGAGAACAAACTCGTTCGCGCGCCTTTCGATTCCTGCAGCTAACGGCCTGTGGATTTCAATCCTGAAACTTGCTCAACGGCGCAGACGTTTTAATTTAGAGACCGCGCGGCTGAACTGCTTCAATGCGTTGGCTGTGCCGTGGGTCGCTCGATGCAGGGAGGACTGTATCTATGTTAATGGCTGATTACGATGTCGATCTTTTTTGTGGTGCTGGGAATCATGCTGGCGTTTTCCGGTCTCTGGTTGATGTGCCGCGGACTATGGCCGGATGCGGTGGCCGCCGCTGCAGACCGTTGCGGCCAGCGTCTCTGGTCCTCCTTTCTGGCGGGATTACCGGTCACGATCATGACGGTCGTAGTAACCACGCTTCTCTTCAACGTGCTCGGTCCCCTCGGGAAGATCGCGGCCGTCGCTGTCGTCTGTCTCTTCATGCTGCAAGCGCACACGGGCGTTTCCGGCCTCGCGACCTCAATCGGACGCCGGCTGGCGTCACCGCTTGATGAGCAAAACGCGTGGCGCTCGACGTTACGGGGTGGTGTGGTACTGGAGCTGGCCTACCTTCTTCCCCTTCTGGGCTGGTTCGTTATTCTGCCGGCTTCGATCATCATCGGCTCCGGCGCCGCCAACCTGGGCCTCCTCTCAAACCTAAAGCGCGCGCTGATTCCTACTAACGGCGCAGTTGCCGGTGGCGTTGGTAATTAGGAGTCTGCAGTCGGAGCCGGATAATGAACCCTTCGCGACGTGCATTGTTGAAGCTACTGTTCAGGCAGGAGTGCGCTAATTGCCGCTCGGCTGTATTGGAACATTTTTCGACCACCGCATGCTTCGGGCGTTCGTTTATCGGACGACCACAATGAAACTTTCTGCGTTTTAATGTCGGCACTTTATTTGCTGGTACTTCGCGCTCAGTACCACCAGCCGTACCAATTTCCAAGGGGGGACAATGAAAAATAATACTGTAAGCACGAGCCACGTAACGGAACTGTTGTATCAGGCGCTTGAGACGGAGAAGGGCGGAGTACAGATCTATACGACCGCTTTGCGCTGTGCTTTGAACAAAGACTTGAAGGAAGAGTGGAACAAGTATCTCGAGCAGACCAAGGCCCATGTGCAGATTGTTTCCGAAATCATCAGAGGCATGAATCTCAACACGGAAGTGGAAACGCCCGGGCGCAAGATCGTCCGCCACATAGGCGACTCGCTGGTCCAGGCCATGGAAATGGCATTAAGGGGTCCCGATCTTGCCGCTGCCCAGATTGTGGCCGCGGAATGTGTCACGCTGGCTGAGACCAAGGACCACCTTAATTGGGGCCTGATTGGCGAGCTGGTGAAGAGCGGCGCTGGAGCTGACGCCTTGAAGGAAGCATACGAGCAGGTAGAGCCGGAAGAAGATGAGCACCTTTACCACACCAGTGGCTGGACTCGAGAATTGTGGATCGAGGCCCTGGGAATGCCGGCCGTGTTGCCACCGCCGGAGGAAGAGCAGGACGTAGAAACGGCCATTGAAGCTGCGCAGGCGAAGAAGTCGCGCGCGCAAAAAGCTTAGACGTAGACGCTCACGCGCAGTAATACCAAACAGTGAAACGAAAATCTCAGCAGCAAAGGTGCGCAAGCCTTTGCACAAAACTCTTAGTTCGTGTTCCTTCGTGTAGCTTAGTGTGATTTCGTGGATCGTATGGCTCTGAATCCAAAGCACACGATCCACGAACTCTCACGAAAATTCACGAAGCAATACGAACCCACTCATGGGGGAAAAGCCACCAGAAAACCTTATCAATGAACGAGGGAGATACTATGACCACTGGGAAAGCCAGCAAAGCAAAAGGAAAGACACCAGCAAAGGCGGCGGCGAACAAAATAGCGGTCAAGGCCAGGGCGCAACAAGCTGTTGGGCGGACGGCCGCCAAGCTTGATCCCCGAAATAACGACGCCAAGATCGATGACTTGCAGAAGAACACTGAAGACAGTGGCGGCGAGTTTCTCACCACCAACCAGGGTGTGCGGATTAACGACAATCAGAACTCGCTCAAAGCGGGCGAACGCGGCGCAACCCTGCTCGAAGACTTCATCCTGCGCGAGAAGATTACCCACTTCGATCACGAGCGCATTCCCGAAAGAGTGGTCCATGCGCGCGGCTCGGGTGCACATGGTTATTTTCAGGTCTATGAATCGCTGGCCCAGTATACAAAAGCCGGATTCCTGCAGGACCCTGCGGTGAAAACTCCTGTCTTTGTGCGCTTCTCCACTGTGGCCGGTTCCCGTGGTTCCACGGACCTTGCCCGCGACGTGCGCGGCTTCGCGGTGAAGTTTTACACTCAGGAAGGAAACTTTGATCTCGTCGGCAATAACATTCCGGTGTTCTTTATTCAGGATGCCATGAAGTTTCCCGACCTGGTCCATGCGGTTAAGCCGGAACCGCACAACGAGATGCCGCAAGCTGCCTCCGCGCACGATACGTTCTGGGATTTCATTTCGCTGATGCCCGAATCGATGCACATGATCATGTGGGTTATGTCGGATCGCGCGATCCCCCGCAGCCTGCGCATGATGGAAGGTTTTGGGGTGCACACTTTTCGCTTGATCAACGAACAAGGAAAGGCGCGCTTTGTTAAGTTTCACTGGAAACCGCTGCTCGGCCTGCACGGGGTGGTCTGGGACGAGGCGCAGAAGATATCAGGCAAGGACCCTGACTTTCATCGCCGTGACCTGTGGGAAGCAATTGAGAATGGCGATTTTCCCGAGTGGGAATTCGGCGTGCAGATTGTCGAAGAGAAAGACGAACACAAATTCGATTTCGACCTGCTTGATCCAACCAAGATCATTCCGGAAGAAATCGTGCCGGTGCGCCGGATTGGAAAGTTGACACTCAATCGCAATCCCGACAATTTTTTCGCCGAGACGGAGCAGGTTGCATTCCATGTGGGCAACATCGTTCCCGGAATTGATTTCACCAACGACCCACTCATGCAGGGCCGGCTCTTTTCCTACACGGATACGCAGTTGATCCGCCTCGGTGGTCCTAACTTCCACGAGATTCCCATCAACCGCCCGGTGGCGCCGGTACACAACAACCAGCGTGATGGTTTCATGCGGCAGACAGTCAATCGCGGTCAGACAAGTTATGAGCCAAATACGCTGCGCGGCGGTTGTCCGTTCCAGGCTGGCGCTGACATGGGAGGCTTTACTAGTTATGCCGAGCGGATTGATGCCCAGAAGATTCGCGCTCGCAGTGCCAGTTTCTTCGATCACTTCAGTCAGGCGACTTTATTCTTCAAGAGCCAGTCTGGGCCGGAGCAGGGACACATCATTCGCGCGCTACGTTTTGAGTTGGGCAAACTTGAAACGCCCGCCATCAGGGAACGCATGCTCGGCTTACTGGCGCAGGTGGACAAGGGCCTGGCTAATGACGTCGCCGCAGGCTTAGGGTTAACCGTGCCGGCGAAACTCGATAAACCTCTGAACATGAGCGTGCCCGCTGATGGCGACCCGCGAAAGTTTCAACCAAAGCGCGCTACCCAGGCAGTAGAAACATCGCCGGCATTAAGCATGGTAGCCAATCCAAATTTCCCGAAGGACACGATCAAGACGCGCAAGATAGCCGTGCTGCTGGCGGACGGATTTGACGAGGCCGCCGTGTTGGAGATGAACGAGGCTCTGCTGACTGCCGGCGCTGCGCCCAGGACAATTGCGCCGCGCCTCGGAGTTGTAACGGGGGCTGCGGGCGAGCAATTGAAAGTAGACTTCAGTTTTCTTACCGCAGCTTCAGTCCTGTTTGACGCCGTTTACATTCCGGCCGGGGATGCGAGCGTTCAGGCTCTCAAGCAAATACCGGAAGCTACCGAATTCGTGAGTGAAGCATACAAGCACTGCAAAGCCATAGCCGCGACCGGCGCGGGAGTAGGATTATTGGCAACTGCCTTCGCCGGACAATTTAGCGAGAAGAGCGCATCCGGAACAGAGGTCCAGGTGGATAGAGGTGTTGTCAGTAGCCGCGATGCGGCGATCAGCAAAGTAGGTGCAGCCTTCATCGAGGCAATCGCCCAACATCGACACTGGGAACGCGAAAACAGTAAGGAGTAGGGCCGCCTTAGATACGGATTCGTTCGTGTTGCTTCGTGAGCTTTCGTGTATTTCGTGGATCGTGTGCCTGAGATTCGGAGCCATACGATCCCCGAAATCACACTAAGCTACACGAAGGAACACGAAATAAGAGTCTTTGTTCAAAGCCCTCCTGCGTCATTCTTCCTTATCAATCGCCATTCGCTAACTATAACTTTTGAGGCAAAGCCCCGCGTATACTATTATCCAGTCCATAATTGCCAGCACGCAGGACCACAATGACGCACGGAAGGTGCTGCCTGGGAGGAGATGAATTATGAATCTGGTCGTTGGTGCAACAGGATTGTTGGGAGGTGAAATTTGCCGGGTGCTCGCCGCTGAAGGTAAACCCGTCAGAGGCCTGGTGCGGTCCACCTCGGACGGGGCGAAGGTGGAAAGACTCCAGGGTCTCGGCGTCGAAACAGTGCTGGGCGACCTCAAGGACCGTTCCTCTCTGGCCGCCGCGTGCCAGGGCGCCGCGGCAGTCATTTCGACGGTCTCCGCGACGCTCTCGAGACAGGAAGGAGACTCCATCGAGACCGTCGATCGCGATGGACAGCTGGGTCTGATCGACGCCGCGAAGGCCGCAGGCGTCGAACGATTCGTCCTGGTCTCTTTCCCCCACATGAATACTGACTTTCCTTTGCAAGCCGCTAAACGCGAGGTGGAACATCATCTGCGGGAGAGCGGGATGATCTACACCATCCTGCAGCCGTCAATCTTCATGGAAGTGTGGCTGAGTCCTGTATTAGGTTTCGACGCCGCTAATGCCACTGCACAGATTTACGGTTCGGGACAAAAGAAGATTAGTTGGATCTCTTACCAGGACGTCGCGGAATTTGCGGTTGCATCCCTCGATAATCCAGCGGCAGAAAATGCTGTGATTGAACTGGGAGGCCCTGAAGCCCTCAGCCCGCTTGAGGTAGTCAAGATATTCGAGGACTTGGGGGGAAGACCCTTCAAGTCTCAACTGGTCTCAGAGGAACAACTTCAGGCACAAAAGGAAGCGGCAACGGATTCAATGCAGGAGTCTTTCGCCGGCTTGATGCTCGCTTTCGCTCAAGGCAATGTCATTGACATGCGAGACGTGTTGAAGGATTTTCCGGTGCAATTAAGATCAGTCAGGGATTATGCCCGGAAGACAGTTTGATCAGCTCAAACACGAAATAAGAGTCTTTCTGCGAAGCCGCGAGGAGGTTTTTCATACGCGGATTCTACTAATAGCCGGAGCAACGCGCAGACGGCGCGCAGGCTTGATGAACACAAAGTAGTTCACCGCCAGACAGCCCAGCGCAAACAAACTGAGAAAAACGAATCCCCATGTGTAAGCGCCGGTTGAGTCGCGGAGAACACCCAGCACCAGCGGAGGAAAGAATCCACCCAGCCCGCCGAAAGCTCCGACGAGTCCGGTGACGGTGGCTGTGTCTTTTGGGAAGTACTGCGGCACGAGTTTGAATACTGCACCGTTGCCGAGACCCAGCGCCGCGGCTGCACCTAGTGCGCCCAACGTGAACGTCGGCATCCACGGGCAGCCCATCAACAGCCCGAGCAACGCCACTGCCAGAAATACCCCGAGCAGCACGCGCGCGCCGCCTTTCCTATCAGCCAGCATTCCGCCTACCGGACGCATCAGCGTTGCCAGTAAGACGAATCCTGCCGTCCGCGCACCGGCGTCAGCAGCGCTCAACTTAAAGTTGTCTTTCAAAAGCGTGGGTAGATAGATGGCGAAGGCCACAAAGCCTCCGAAGGTCAGGAAATAGAAAAGCGAGAGCACCCAGGCTATTGGCGACCGGCCCAGGATGGCGAGATCCTCCGCCAGCGTCTTGGGTTTCGCGGTGACCGGAACATCGCGCGCGAAGACATAAAAGACCGCTGCCCAAACGAGCGATAGGGCCGCGAAGATGAAGAACACCGGTCGCCACGATCCCAACGCGAGGGCCAGGACGGGCGCGCCAAATACGGCAATGGACTGTCCGATATTGCCCATGCCATAAACGCCGAGCGCCGTGCCTTGCTGATCGGGTGTGAACCACTTGGAAGTGAAACCTACACCGACCGGGAAGGTTGACCCCGCGAGTCCCAGCAGCAATCCCAGGCCGAGTAACTGCGTATAGCTGTTCGACACTCCGATAAGCGCCGCCGGCAGAGCGGAGAATAAGAGCAATAGAGCGAACACGCGTCGTCCGCCGAAACGATCGGCCAGCATGCCGGCCGGGATTCTTCCCAGCGCGCCCAGCAGGACCGGAATCGCGATCATCAGACTCTTTTCTTTTGCGGAAAGCTGATAGGCGCCGGCGAACGTAGGAGCCAGGGCACCCACCAGGCCCCAGACCGCAAACGAGACCGCAAACGCGGTGGTCGACAGAAACAGCGCGAGAGCGGCGCCTGGCTTAAAGGATTTCACTAGCTGACTTCTCATGATGGCCTTGCACAAAAACTCTTATTTCGTGTTCCTTCGTGTAGCTTAGTGTGATTTCGTGGATCGTGTGGCTCCGCATCCCAGGCACACGATCCACGAAATCGACGAAATCTCACGAAATAACACGAACCAAATCCTCCTCGTCACACCGTTTGCAGTCGAGCTCCAAACCGGTGCGCGAGTCTCGACCTTCCTCAGTCAGTACCCAGGATCTGGTCGTGAGTGGCGGATCATGACGCACGTGTTGAAAGTGTCCACACTCCAACTCAGCGCGCCAGTCGCCGTCATCGTCGGTATCAAATGCTGTGATTCGCCGTTTCACACTCGCTGGAGGATGCCTATGCCCGCAGCATGATGAGCATCATCTTGAACTTAGCGGTTGCTTTCAACGCATGAGGAAGATTCGCCGGCAGGACAATCGTCTCACCTTGCTTAACCTGGAAACTTTCGCCGGCAATTTCAATGTCAGCCTCGCCGTCGGTGACTACCACCAGCGCATCGAAAGGTGCGGTGTGTTCACTGAGGCCTTCGCCAACATCGAAGGCGAACAGCGTAACCGTGCCGCCCTGATTCTTTAGCAGCACGCGGCTCACGATGGAGCCATCCTGGTATTGCAACATGTGATCCAGTGACTTTACCTCCGCCACCGTAACTAGATCTTGATCAATCATAATATTTGTTTACTCCCAACAGCCCATCCAGCGCATCGCGTTTAGAGTCGGGCTACTGCTTGACCGAGCGGGCGTTAGCCAGCTCCTAAATAAACCAGAGGCGTCTCTACTTTCTCAACGTTTGCTAACAGTAATGGCGACGGCGCCTAGTTCCTTGCGATGGCGGCGGAAGGTCGACCTCATCTCCAACACTCTTTCCCGCGCCTCGGAATCATGTAAAACATTCCAGACGAAACGCAGTGCGCCGGCTAACCCTTCGTCCCGAATCAGGCGACCTGGTTCCAACAAACTCATTGGGGCCATGTCCACCGATTGGACTTCGAATCCCTCGGATTCCAAAAGAGCGGTCCACTCCGAAACGGCCAGCGGCCGGACACCATGATGAACGACGCCAGTTAGTGCTCGCTCCGTCTCTCGCTTCGCTTTCTCGTCGAGATTATCCGCCATCAGGCACATCTCGTGAATGCCGTAGCGGCCACCGCTTTTGAGCAGGCGACAAGCTTCGCGCACTATCTGGCGTTTAGTTTCGTCGGTTTGCATCGTAAGCATGGCCTCGCCATAAACGACCGTTGCCGATTGATCGGGAAGACCAGTATCCGAGGCGTCAGCCACAACACATTGCTGCCGCTCTCCGTTCAAGTAACCACTGACAATCTTCGCTGCCTCCCGGTCTCGCTCGACAGCGGTATAAGACGCCGGTTCTAACTTGAGCGTGAGTCGAGCTGTCACACCCATTCCCGGTGCGAATTCAACCACATCATCCGAGGGTTGAATAATCAACATGTCCAGCATGCGTCGGGTTAGCTCCATTCCGCCCGGTCGCAGCACGCGCTTCCCCAAACGCGCCAGCACCCAGTGGCCCGGCATCTTTTTTGTCTTTAGCCCTTCGCCTATAGCAAGTGCAGTAGTGTTTTCCAATCCGCCTCCTTATGCGCACAGAAATATCCTAATAGCGTCGTGGGCAATGACTATGCCGTCCCAAAAGCCGAGGCTTTCGCAAGAACTTCACCCAAGAACTGCGAGTATTCGCGCTGTGATCGAGGAATCTCGCGCATTCGGCTTTGCACAAAAACTCTTATTTCGTGTTCGTTCGTGCAGTTAGTGTGATTTCGTGGATCGTGTGGTTCCCAATCCTAAGCACACGATCCACGAACTCACACGAAACCTCACGAACCAACACGAACCAGTGCTGATCTTAGACGTTCTCAGTATGTGTGGAGGCAGGGGGCGTAATCGCTGTAAATCGGGGCGGTAGGTTATCCAGTTCTTGACTCAGACCCTGGCACAGCCTGGTAAACGCCGGCGCATCAAGAAACAATGCCGGCCATTGGTAAACTTGCTGCTCTTCCAGATCGTTGTGGACTTCCAGGCGACCCTTGATGGCAACCATGCGCTGCCGCACCGCCTCAACTTCTTCCCCGGGCGAAGAGTGAATGTCGGCAATCTCGCGCATAATCTTTATCAATTGCGCGAGCTCCTTCATGAAGAAATCGTGGTCCGAGCGAAGGCGCGCTAATGCATCGTGCGTCTCTGCAGCAGTTGGCAAACCATCTTTTCCACTAAAGAGAGCGACGGGAGCATCAGCCAGGGCGGGAAACAGATGCAGATTCTCGGCGCGGATATGAACGGCCAGGCGGGCCCAGAACAGATCGAGCAACTCGAAGGCACGCGCGATGTTAGGTGAGGCCAACTCCCTGTCCAGCTCAGCGAGTAACCGGGCCAGCGATTCGTGGTCGGCTGCCAGCACAGATTCGATGGAATTCTTCATCGCTTCATATAACCGGAACTGGTAAAACGGCGAGAAGCCGGACGCCACCAGAAAACTAATGTAAGCGTCACCACGAAGCAGATGCCGGAAGCGACGACGAGTGGCAGCAAGGCGGAGAAGCGATGAGCTAGTGCGGCTTCAACGGTGGCCGCAAGGATCCAAAGCTGCGCGACGTTGATCATGACCAGCAGAATCAGCCGCGCCTGGGCCAGCGCCGTTCGTCCTTCGCCGGCGAGATTGCGAACCGGTCGCGGTTTAATTGGGTCGGTTGAGTTCCGCATACCCTCTCTCCGAATCAGGACTTTGCACAAAAACTCCTATTTCATCTGATCTCATACGTTCAACCGGGTCCCCTTCGAACCATTCGGCCACTTTTGTGGAAAGGCCCGAATCAGGACGAATGTTCACTGCTGCTCGCCTCTCGGCCGATGGCCCATAGCTGTCCATCGGGTCGCAGCTCCAGCTTGATTGCATCAAGCGGTCGCGGCGGCGGGCCGTACAAAACGTTTCCTGTCTTCGCGTCGAACGCGCCATCGTGGCAGGGACACTCCAGACGCTGGTGCGCTCGTTCGAAGTAAACCGGACAAGACAGATGCGTGCACTTCTGGCCAAAAGCGTGTAGCTCGCCATCCAGCGTGCGAACGAGAATGGCCGAGTCTTTCGCGGTCGGGTAGCGGAAGTTCAGAGATGATCCCGGGGCGAGCGCTTCCCCACCCTCAATCCTGGCTGAGGGAAATTGTGGCGTGGTGCGCGCGTCGATGGCCGCCTTGCCGGCGAAGCCGGCAGCGCCTACAAACAATGCCGCTGAAGTCAGTCCGAGAAAGTTGCAGAACTCGCGCCGCGTGACCTGGGCCTCTTCTTCCCGATCGTAGGGAAAGTCGCGCTGGTGCGGCGCGGTAGCTATGCGAACATCACTTTCATCGCTCAGCACTCGCTTGATGATCTCGTTAAGATTGTTCGCCTTCATAGGATGTAGCGATCCATATCGGTGATGTCTGTAGGGGCGGCACTCCGTGGCCGCCCCCTTCTTGCGTTA
>JBDTOI010000109.1:0-13817 GCA_039933315.1 Pyrinomonadaceae bacterium | reverse complement strand
GCTGCGTCGGTGATATCTGGAGTTCACTGATGCGGAACCCCGGCCGCTCAGCATGGCGCGTGCGGCGCTCAACTTCGTAAAGGTGGCTCGCGTCCTCTATCGGTTGCATCTTTCTCTCCCTGGGTCGCGGAAAGGCGCGGAGGATGTCATGCTGCCCCACGAAAAGGAATAGCTATGAGTGAACGTAAACGCGTTTTGGTCCTCTGCACCGGGAATTCAGCGCGCAGCCAAATGGCTGAAGGCCTTCTGCGCAACCTGGGCGGGGACAGCTTCGAGGTAGCCAGCGCCGGGGTGTCGCCCACTCACGTCAGACCGGAAGCTATCGCCGTGATGGGCGAGATCGGCATAGACATCTCCTACCATCGCTCAAAGTCTCTGGATGACTTTTTAGGACAGCAATTCGATTATGTGATTACCGTCTGCGACCACGCCAACCAGCACTGTCCTGTGTTCCCCGGCAAAGCTGAGCGAATTCATTGGAGCATTGAAGACCCGGCAGCAGTTGAGGGAGACGAGCCCACCAGACTCAACGCGTTTAGACGAGTGCGTGATGAGCTGCGCGGACGCTTGCAGACCCTGGCTGTGCCGAACCCGTAACGCAAACTGTTAGTTTGCGTTACGAAATAGGAGACGTCGATGAACTGACTTCTTTTGGCGCCAGCCCCTGGCGAAGCAGCAAATCCTGGAAGCGTGGGTCGCGGGGAACAATCTTTCCCCATAAATCTCCAGTCCCGGCTTTCGTTATCACGTTGAGAAAAACCAACTCCCCATTTCGCTCATCACAGGACTTCTCGATCCATTCCAGCGCCTTCTCGTTGTCTCCCTGACAGCTGTAAACCCTGGCGATGTTGAAAGCCGCGACCGGTTGCTGCTTTCTCATCTCCAGTAACTGATCAATCGTTCCCAGCGCCTCTGCTTGTTTTCCCTGTAGGGCATAAGCGCCGCCTAAACCTGACAAAGCATTTTGATTACCGCCCAGTGACAACGACTTTTGAAATGCAGCGACAGCCTCGGCAAACATTCCCTGCGCCACGTAAACGGCTCCCATCTGCCAATGCGCGCCATGGAACTTCGGTTCAAGCTCCATCATCCTCTGGACCTGCTCCGAGGCTTTATCCAATGAATTAGCAAAGAGAAATATCCAACCGACCTGGAGATTCACCAACAGCGAGAGGGGGTCAAACTCGCGGGCCCGACGGCCCTCGTTGATCGCTTCATCGAACCTGCCCTGCGAAGCCAGAAACAAGCCGTAACTTAGGTGAGCATTCGCATTTTGCGGATTAAAGTCGACGGCCCGCTGATAATACCGCCGGGCTTTTTCCCACTCCCACTCGTAATAGAAGTGCAGAGCCGCCAACGCTGAATTGGCGTCGGCTGAATTCTCATCCAGCTCCAGCGCGCGCGTTGCTGCGGCTCGCCATTTGGGTATGGCTTCGCTGGTGGTCAGCACGCCAAAGAACCACGAATAGATCAGACAAGCCGCCACGCCACCGTGGGCCGGGGCATAGTCGGGCTCTATTTCAAGCGCCTGCTCATAAAACTCGATGGCCTTTTGCCAGCCCGCTCCGGTGTACGCGTGGAAGTGGTGGCGTGCCTTCAGGTACAACTCGTAAGCTTCAGGGTTCTCCGTATAGCGCTTCAGGACCGAGGCCTTTTGTTCCCCGAGCAACTTCACCTTCAGGGCATCAACTACCGCCAGCGTGATCTCGTCCTGCACATCGAAGATGTCTTTCATCTCGCGGTCATAGCGTTCTGACCACAGGTGATAACCATCCGCCACATTTATTAATTGCGTCGTAATTCGCAGGCGGTTGCCGGCCTTTCGCACGCTGCCTTCCAGCACCGTGCTGACATTTAAGACGCGCCCGATTTCTGCGATATTCACGTCTTTGCCCTTAAAGGAAAAAGCAGACGTGCGGGCCGCGACCTTTAGGCCTTCGATCCTGGCCAGGGCGTTGAGCAGTTCTTCAGCCAGACCATCGCAGAAGTATTCGTTCTCCTCATCGGCGCTCATGTTGACGAAGGCGAGCACCGCTATCGAAGGCATGCTCCGCAGTTGTTGCGTGATCAGCGCAGCCGCAACGTCCGGCCGCGCCAGCGGTAAGGTTGAGGAATCCAAACCTGAGGAATCCCCGATGAGGGCAGTGCCATCATTCCGGCAGAATCTTAGCGTGTCATCAGTGTAAGCCAGCTGACACCTGGGGCAACGTTTCACTATGGGCGAAGATGTTTGCGGCATCGACTATTCGCGTTCTCACCACACTTACTCCGAATATTACTTGTTGACGGTAGCGCAAAACGATCCACGAAATCACACCAAGCTCCACGAAAGCACACGAAATCTAGTCCCTGCCGGTGACGGCGGTTATCCAGCCGCCGCCTAACACTTCATCGCCACGATAGAAGACTGTGGCCTGTCCGGGGGTGATCGCGCGTTGCGGCTCGTCAAACTTCACTTCCACACGACCGTTGGCGCGTGGCTGAATGGTTGCCGGCGCCGCTTCGTGGCGATAGCGCACACGAACTTCGGCCTGCAATGGTTCCGCGGGTGTCTCAAACGCAATCCAGTTCACGCCGGTGGCAGCGAACCCCTGGCCGTGCAGGTCTTCTTCATGGCTGACTACAACCTTGTTGCGCCGGGCATCTATCGCCGCAACGTAGAGCGGGCGCTCGCTCGAGATCCCAATGCCGCGCCGCTGCCCAATCGTATAACGATGGATTCCGCCGTGCGTGCCCAGGACCTTGCCTGACGAGTCCACTATCTCGCCCGTGCCGGGAAGCTGGTCGGTCGCGTTTTCCGCTGCAAGGTAGCGATCGATAAAGCCGGCATAATCGCCGTCGGGAACGAAGCAGATCTCCTGTGACTCAGCTTTCTCGGCCACGGCCAGATCGCTGCTGCGGGCGACGTCACGCACTTCCGGCTTTGACATCTCGCCCAGCGGGAACAACGCGTGTGAAAGTTGTTCCTGCGTCAGTTCCCACAAAAAATACGATTGATCTTTTTGGAAATTGCGGCCGCGGAAAAGTCGATAACGATTCGCCACGGTGTCGTGTTCGACGCGGGCGTAGTGGCCGGTGGCAACTTTTTCACAGCCCAGGCTGAGGGCGAGGCGATCGAGCGAAGCGAACTTCAAACGGCTGTTGCAGGCCACACAGGGGATGGGCGTCTCGCCTTTCAAATAACTGGCTACGAACGGTTGCACCACGTCGCGCTCAAACTCGCGCTCCAGATTAAGCACATAGAAAGGAAAGCCGAGTTGTTCCGCCACCCGGCGGGCGTCGTACACGTCGTCCAGCGAACAGCAGCGCGAGGGCAAGGGCTCGCCGTTCTCGTCCACACTAATCCCGCGCCGCTGGTTCCACAGCTGCATGGAAAAGCCGACCAGGTCGTGGCCCTGCGACTTTAGAATCGCGGCCGCCGCGGACGAATCAACGCCCCCACTCATTGCCACTGCTATCTTCATTCGTGCCAGTTTCGGGTTTCGAGTTATCTTCCCTGATGCTCTAGAATACCGTAAAGGAACCACAAAGCCGAATTTGGAGGTCAGAACCGCCTGCGGTAGCGGGCGGGCCCTCTTGATTGCGGAAATGCGGAATGCGGATTTCCGATTGAGGGTAAAGTAAAGCTAATCGTTCTTGAATCCGCATTCCGAATTCTGTATTCCGCAATCGGCGGGTCCGCCCGCTACCGCAGGCGGTTCTGACAGTAAACAGATGCCCGAACGAGCCATAGAAGAGTATCGCGTCGCCGCCGAGCCGTATTACCTGGCCGTGAGTCGCGAAATTGAATTGTTTGAAGCCGCACACGCGTCGCACCTGCCGGTGATTTTGAAGGGCCCAACCGGCTGTGGCAAAACGCGCTTCGTCGAGCACATGGCCTGGCGGCTGGAGCGCCCCCTGATCACAGTCGCGTGCCACGAGGACCTTTCGTCCACAGACCTGGTGGGACGTTTTCTGCTGGAAGGCGAAGAAACG
Organism: Pyrinomonadaceae bacterium; assembly: GCA_039933315.1. Taxonomy (GTDB): domain Bacteria; phylum Acidobacteriota; class Blastocatellia; order Pyrinomonadales; family Pyrinomonadaceae; genus DASXRU01. Next base: position 9,842 of record JBDTOI010000109.1, on the reverse strand, counting down.
ATCTGGCACGACGGCCCGCTTACTTCGGCGGTCCGCAACGGCGCGATTTGCTACCTCGACGAAATAGTCGAAGCGCGCAAGGACACCGTAGTCATCATTCATCCTCTTACCGATCATCGCCGCCGGCTGCCGATCGAAAAACGCGGGACTATCCTTGAAGCGCCGCCGGATTTCATGCTGGTGGTTTCTTACAATCCGGGATACCAGTCGATTCTCAAAGATCTGAAACAATCGACGCGCCAACGATTCGTGGCTATTGAGTTCGACTATCCTCCGCCGGAGATGGAGGCGGAGATCGTCGCGCGCGAAGGTGGAGTGGACGAAGGCACGGCGCGCGATCTGGTTTTGATTGGACAGAAAGTGCGTAACCTGCGCGGCCATGGATTGGAAGAAGGAGTCTCCACTCGTTTGCTGATCTACGCAGCGCAACTGATCGCCTACGGCATCCCACCCGTTTCCGCCGCGGAGGTGGCGATGTGCTCGCCCATCACCGACGACCGCGAACTACAGCGCAGCATTCGCGAGATCGTTACCACGGTGATCTAGCAGTGACTACTTTGGTTTTCCTGCGGGAAAGCATTATCCATGTCTCACCCTGTCTACATATTAGGTGCTGGTTTTAGCCACAATTTCAATCGCGAGATGTTTCCGCTGATCAGCGGTTTTCTCTCTATGGCTAAGTTGTCGTAGTTGATCCGAATGCTTCAGAGCTTAGACGAAGATACCTCAATATTTTTAGCTCCGCTCCAATTCGCGATATCGTTCAAGGATTGTGATTTCATCAGCTACGCGAACGAATATCTTTCGCACATTCCTCAGGCGAGTCTGCATTATCATTGAATCGTATCGAGCGGGAATTGGATTGGGCGGCTGTAAGCCTTATACTCGACAGCCAGAGGTGAAGTCCCATGAAAGTAAAAGTAACTGAGAAGGGTGTACTCATCCCCCGAAAGCTTCTCAAGGTCGTCAAAGAAGTCGAAGTTCGTCGACAAAATGGCCTGATTGTTGTCATTCCGGTGGGAGCCAAGGACCTCATCTTTGATATTGGCAAGAATCCGGTCAAGCTTGGCATCAAAGACGCCTCAGTCAACCATGACAAGTATATCTATGGCTCATGACCTCACTGTTTCCTGATACGGGCTATCTGATCGCTGTCGAGAGTGTCGACGACCAGTACCACGAAACGGCATCCACGCACTGGTGTGATCTATTGAGATCATCGCGTCCCCTGGTAACCAGTTCATACGTGCTCGTTGAAGTTGTAACTCTTCTGAATAATCGCGGCCTTCATTCCAAAGCAGTTGAGTTAGGCAAGAACTTGCTGAGTTCTCGATTGTTCAACGTCGTTCATGTGAATGAAGAATTGTTCTACGAAGCCTGGAGCTACTTCCAGAAACACAAAGACAAGAGGTATTCGTTGACCGATTGCGTTTCGTTTGTGCTAATGAAGAAGCTCAGGATCACCGAAGCGCTGACGTTCGATAGACATTTCGTGCAGGCCGGTTTTGTGAAGTTGCCGTAGAGATTTTGATGGATAGCCCGCCAGACAAAGTTGTCACGAGGCACCCAGCAGGTGTCAGCGAGCCGCTTCACGAAGAGCTTCGCGAACATCTGCGTGCTGTCAAGAGTCCTGCCGAGCGACGAACGATTGCGGGCCTGGCGCGTGAGGTCGCCAAACTACCGCTGGACCATGCTCGGGCGGCGCTGGAGGTGAGCGCTTCGATTGTCGGCGTTTCTTTGCGCACCGGGATAGAGTTTCTCCGCGCGGCGCCTGCAGCGTCGCAGGTTTTAAAGCCGGCTGAGCTCCGTTCATGGGGCGAGATAGGCCGGCGCGTGGCGATGAGCAATGCTGAAACGGCGGCAGATTTTTTCCTTGCCGGGGTCGCTGCATTCAGTCAACTCCCGGAAAGAGCCAGAGATCTGGTTCTACAAATCTGCACTCGCCAGTCAACGCTCTCCGCTACAACCGCCATTGAAACCTTCCGCCGCGCGCCCCTTCTCGCTGAAGAGATCGCTGACCAGGAATTGTTATGCGCGATCTTCGGCATCGGGGCAGAGATATCCAGACGATCGGCAAAACATAGCGCGGAGTTTTTGCAGGCAGCCCCGGAAGTCGTGGAGAAGTTGCGGCAGTGTGAAAGTCCCGCCCAGTCAGAAACCCGCGGTACCAGCGGCCGCGTGACCGCTGCAGCGATCGAGTTAGCAGCGGCATTTGCCGCGCGCGCGGGCGGGATTGCCAGCGATGCCTGGAGAGCAATACCCGCGGCCGTCGCGAATCTCGATGAAGCAAACGTCTTAAAGCTCTTCAACTCCGCTGCCAATCTTTTGGAGCGTAGCGGCAGCGCCGCGATCCAGTTGCTGATAGCCGGCGGCGACGTGATGCGCGCCCTGCCCGTCATCTTCGACGAATGGATTGAGCTGCTCTGGACTGTCGCCGGAGAGGGGAACGCGAGCGTCGTCGCCTTCATTCGCGCCGGCCCGCCTTTCTTTCAAAGCATCGCGGCCGGGCCGGATAGCAAACGGGCGGAGATGCTGGCGCGACGAGTCATCATTCTGTCTCGAGTAGTCGCGCAGGTTGATGCCGAAGCCGCGCTGGCCTGCCTGCGCTCCAGTGCCAAAGCGCTACGCACAGTTTCGATAGAGCAGTTCGAGGCCTGGGCCCACGCCGGGCTTTCATTTGGTCGCGCTGACGCCCGCGCTCGCCGCAGTTACTATGCGCTGGAAACTCGCGGCAGCAATGAGGCTCTGCATACAGGCGGCGCCGGGCTGACTCTGGAATCGATCCAGCATTTGCTGCGTTTGTACGTCGAAGCCCTGACCGGACACGCGGTCGAGATCGTGCCACTGGCGGCAGTACCGGTAGAGTCGCGCATTGATGATGGCGGCACGATTCATTTGCCTGCGACAGTTAATGAGTTTGACGACGAGGAGTTGGATTTTCGTCTTTATAAAGTCCTGGCGGCGCATGGCGCGGGGCAAATTGAGTTTGGTACTTACGAGCGCGACACTGTCGATCTGCGCGCAGCCCTTGGGGCTATTGCTGCGCTTCACGATCCGGAAAACGCCGACGCGCGTGATTCGTTCGCGCTCAATGGCCTGCTAATGGACAGCGTCCCGAGTGGCGACGAGCTAAACAAAGTTAAGCTCGACGAACACACGGCAAAAACGATTGACTATCGCCAGGTAATCAATCTTTTCCCAATTCCGACGCTGGCCCGGCGCATCTTCGGCACGCTGGAAAACGGCCGCATCGACCGTCACCTGCGCCGCAAGTATCGCGGCCTGGCGCGCGACCTGAATTTGATTCAGGAGCATCTGCGCAGTCGCCGGCCACGCATAATTGATTTGCCGCCCGCCCTTGTTCCGTTCGAGCTGCTTTTTCAAACGACCATACTGGGCGGTGCGCTGGATGATACGCGCCAGTTCTACAGCCAGATTGTTTCTGAGTTGGAAACCATCGTGATGGACTATCTTTCCCGCCCTGACGCGACGGTCGCCGATTCGTTAATGGCCACCAGCCGCGTGTATGCGCTCTTCCAGTCGATCTCGCTGGACGACTCTACGAATCAAATAGAGATTCCGGAAGAAACAGACTCGGAAGAGGACAGCCAACCCGCGCGCGAAATGTTTCAGCCTCAGGATTCTGAGCGCAGCCCGCAACGACGCGATGCGCGCGAGCTCTTCAATGCCTGGAACACGGACAATGAAGGCGAGCCGGACGAGCTTGATGGCAGCGAGGCCTGGTCGGAGGCCCAAATGTTCGAGCAGGACCTCGAGCCCGGCGAAGTGGCCTTTAATTATGACGAGTGGGACCGAGACCTGACGGACCATCGGGTCGGTTGGTGCCGGGTGGTGGAAAAGAAAGTTGCCCACGGCGCTCAGGCTTTCGTAGAACAAACACGCGAGCGCCACCGTGGCGCGATATCCTCGATACGCCATCAGTTTCAGTTGATGAAGCCGGAGAACCTTGTGCGGGTGGTGAACGAATTTGATGGGGAAGAGTTTGATCTCAACGCGGTGGTGGACTATGTCATCGATCGCCGCGCCGCCAGAGTAGCCGGAAGCGCCCAACCATCCGAGCGCATTTACACCAAGCGACTGCGCCGGCGGCGCGACGTGGCGGTGTCATTCCTGCTGGATCAATCTTCATCAACGGCGCGCACAATTGGCCGCCATCCGCTGCAGCCTTACACGCATCCGGGCCAGCGCATCATCGAGATCGAAAAAGAAGGTCTGGTGCTGATGAGCGAAGCGCTCGAGGCAGTCGGGGACGTCTATTCGATCAATGGGTTTACTTCCGAAGGCCGGCGCAATGTAAAGTTTTATATCGTGAAGGACTTCAACGAGAAATATTCAGATGAAGTACAGCAGCGTATCGGCGGCATCAGTTACCAGAACAACACGCGTCTGGGCGCCGCGATTCGCCACGCATCGGCCAGGCTGGCGAAGCAGGAGGCGCGCACGCGTTTGCTGATCGTGCTTTCCGATGGTCGTCCTTACGATCATGATTACGGCGACGCGCGCTATGCCAGAGAGGACACGCGCGAGGCCTTGCGCCAGGCCAAGAACCAGGGCATCACCCCTTTCTGCATCACTATCGATCGCGAATCCGAAACTGAGCTGCGCGACCTGTATGGCGAGGTGGGCTACACCATCATCGACGACGTGCTTAACCTGCCCGAGCGGATGCCGGGCATTTATCGCAGGTTGACGACCTAGAGCCCATCGTTTGTGAGGTTTCGGGTTGTTTCACGCAAAGCATCCCAGCTCATCTGCGACGAGCAGATACCAGGATGGAAACCGCGCTACGCGAAGGTGGCAGGTCGAACCCCAACGGGGTTGTGTCAAATTCACAATGGCCGGTGCATCCCGGGAACGGGACGGTCACAACCCCTTCAGGGTTGGAAATGTTTGCGTTTATCGTTTCCCAGGGTAGCCGAAGCGGCAACCCCGGGCTGGAGGACACAACCCCTTCGGGGTTGGCCCCGTCTGAAACCTCAAGCTACCAGATCAGGCGTCGATAGGTTCTTGAAACCGCCGGCCGGCTTCTTAAATAAATAGATATCCTGCTCGCCTTTAGCCTTCCCGGAAATGAAATCCACCACGAAGAAATTCCTGGCCATCTTCTCCCGCACATAGGTAGCCGGGTGAAAAGTAGCGCACGTATTTGATCCGGACTGATCAGCCTCTCTAACTACCAATTGACCACTCAGAAATTTCTCCTTTTCCTTTGCGCTTAGATGCGGCAGCAAATAATCACCATTCGCCGTAAAATAGAGGTGTCCTCCAGGCTTTAGCACTCTCGACAATTCATCAAGCCAGTGGAACTGTAACGACTCGCTGAGATGCGTGAACACTGAAAAGGCGTAGATGAAGTCGAAAGTCTCCGGCTCGTAGGAAAGTCTTTGTGAAAGGCTGTTAACCTGAAACTCGGCGAACTTCAAATTTCCTCTGCACCATGCTACGAGTGTGGGGTTGTAATCGGTCCCGTGAAAGATGGGACCTTGCAGTGAGCTCCAGTGCCGCATGATCCTTCCCACTCCGCAGCCGAAATCCAGAATGCGATCGAAGTGTTCGATCTCAAGGCCGTGTTTTTCTAATGTCTGGCGGATCGTTCTGCTTGCCACGTACCCTCTTCTGAGAAACCTGGACACGGAGCGACGGCCCGAAACCAGGTAGATTAAATCTTTCGGCGGAAATGGAATCCCACCTCTTAGACGGTGCCAGAACCTGACAGCAATATCATTTGGCAGGGTGCCTGTTGAGTGAACCCTGACCTTCCACTTGTAAGGCACAACGCGTTTTGCGGATTGATAAAGGCCCATGGCGCGGGTGATTCTAATACATGCCACGTCGGGTGGGCGCACTATTCAACATTCGCCAGCGGTGTTCAGAGTACCGACTTCAGTCGGGCTTTTCGCCTGGTACTAAGAAAAAGCCCGACTGAAGTCGCTACTCTAAACGCCGCTATCCGTGCAGCCTTCCTCCCGGGAACAAATCCAAAACACTTTCGCGGCGGCGAGCTCCCTTATCACTGTGTGACCGCCCGGAATTCTATTGCGTGACGCAGTCTTAGATGGTAGATTTCCCTCCGTCTTAGAACGGATCTCCGAATCGCCTTACCAGAACGCTGTCCCGCGTCTGTTGAGCCTGCCAAAGGCTCCCTCGTCCAGCAGCCTTAAGTTGCTTCCTGAATAGGGAAGGAGAAGGCCTGCCATGATGTCATCCAAGAGAATCCGCAAAAACGGGTTACCGCTGATCCTGTTTTGTACCGGCGCTTTCCTGGTTATTCAATCGCTTTCCTCCGGCTCAGCTAAGGTCAGTGCGCCACTCAAACCGTTGGAACAACCGCAAGCTGTTGAGGCTGACGGCTATTGCATGCTGGCTCCGGTTTCTCCCGATCAGCGCATAGCGGCATCCGGTCTCATCGTTGAAGGAGACGTGATAGCCCAAAAGTCCTTCTGGGACAGCCGGCATCAAAATATTTACACCGCGAACCTTGTCAACGTGTACAAAGTTTTTAAGGGGCGTGTTTCCGGCGGTCAGATAGAAGTCATAACCGAGGGCGGGACAGTCGGAGATCAAAAGCAGGTTACTACCCCGGCACTGGAATTGAGTACCGGGGAAATGGGAGTGTTTTTCTGCGAGTCCTCAAAGATCGTTGATCCCCTCAAGCGAACCTCCGCGCCAGGCTACATGGCCTACGGCAGCCCGCAGGGATTCATCCGCTACCGTCTCTCCGATGGCACGGCGTCTGAGCCATTTAAGAATTACACCGGAATCGAGTCCGACGTTTACAACTCAATCAGGGCCATCACCGGCGCGGCCCCACGAGAGGTCGCCGAGAACAAGAGACTGGCGGGCAGCCATAAGGCAGGAGGGGGTCTTTTCCCGAACGTCGTTCCCACCATCTCGAGTTTCACGCCGACCACGATCACCGCCGGCACCGATCAGGTCGTGACCATCACCGGAACCGGTTTCGGCGTCGTTCAGGGCACCGGGTTTGTGGAGTTCAAGAATTCCAACGATGGCGGCGCCACGCTGATGACGCCACTGGCGAGCGATTACACTTCCTGGACTGATACCGAGATAAAAGTAATGGTTCCCTCCGGGGGAGCGAGCCTGGTCGGCTGTGCGGGGACGGGGACAATCAAGGTAACCAACAGCGATCCTGCTTCGGTAACCAGCGCCGGATCGCTTACGATCGAATACGGCTACACCAACGTCGGGGACGATGGCACGGATGGCGTTGGGGGTGGCATCGTTTTCGCCTCCCAAATGCCGGATCATGTTAATGACAACACGCTCGGCGGTTACACCTTTGCGCTGGAGTCCGGTGAGTTTACTCCCGTGGCGGCGGCGGTCACCGCGTTTACGAGCGCCATGAATACCTGGACGTGTGCCACCGGTATGAATTGGCTAGTTGGTGCTCCTACAGTGGTCGATACCATAGCTGCTGATGGAGTTAACGTTGTTCGCTTTGACGACGGAGCCGAACTCCCGGTGGGCGTTTTGGGTAGAGCTACCAGCCGGTATGCCGGTTGCGCCGTGGCTCTCGGTTATTTCACCTGGGAGGTCAGTGAGATTGACGTCGCCTTTGATGACGCCACAACCTGGGAATTTGGTCCGGCGCTGCCCAGTGCCGGGGAGATTGATTTTGAGTCCGTGGCGGTGCACGAACTTGGGCACGGACATCAACTGCAGCACGTTATTGCCCCCGGCGCTGTCATGCACTTTTCCATCAGCTCCGGTACCAGCGCCAGAGCATTAGGAGCGAGTGATAAGGCGGGCGGTCGTTATGTCATGACTCGCAGCGAGGTGGCTAATGTTTGCGGTACCGGCCCGATGATCAAAGCCATCGGCGTAGCCTGTGGACCCACGGCGGCGAATGCCGACATTTCCGGGCAGATCCTCGATGTCGCCGGGCAGCCGGTGGCGGGGGTGGTCCTCACCTTGAGCGGCATGGAACCCGCGCAAACAATAACGGACAGTCGCGGACGTTACTCGTTTGAGGGCCTTGAATCGGGCGCCTTTTATTCAGTCACGCCATGGCGGGCAAACTATCTATTCAGTCCAATGGTGCGATCGTTCTCGCTGCTCGGTAACCATGCCGACGCCGCCTTTACCGCCGCAGGTACTGGCATTGAGTTGGCGAATCCTCTCGATACTGATCTGTTCTTTGTGCGCCAACAGTATCTCGACTTCCTCGGTCGCGAGCCCGATAGCGGCGGCCTGGCGTACTGGAGTGATGAGCTGAAGAGGTGTGGCACAGATACGGCCTGCCTGAACTCGCGTCGTATCGGTGTCGCCGGGGCCTTCTTCGTGGAACCTGAGTTTCAGCGAACCGGCTCTTTCATTTACGGTTTGTATAAAGGCGCTTTGGGCCGCGGCCCGCTCTACCGCGAATACTCAGCTGATCGGCCGCGGGTCATCGCCGGCACAGACCTGGAAGCAGTACAACAATCCTTTGCTGAAAGTTTTGTGCAGCGACCTGAGTTTCTCGCTAAGTACCAGGGCGAGACTTCGGCAGAGTCATTTGTTGATGCCCTGATTCAGAACGTGCAGGAGCACTCAGGCATTAGCCTGCGCGCTCAGCGCACCGAATTGATCCGCAGATACAATGCCGGCGCGAATCGCAACGAGGGCCGCAGCCGGGCGCTGCGAGGACTAATAGAAAGCCGGGCATTTCAGCAGGCGGAGTACAATCAAGTATTCGTCCTGATGGAATACTTTGGTTACCTCAAGCGCGATCCGGAACCGGAAGGTTATGCGTTCTGGCTGAACGTCCTTGATGACCGCGACCCTGGCAACTACCGTGGCATGGTCTGTTCGTTCATCACTTCGGCGGAGTATCAGAAGCGTTTCAGCGCAGTGGTCACGCACAGCAACGCCGAATGCGGCAAGTAGGAAGATCCACAGATTACACAGAGGGACTTAAGAGAGCAGGCAGTCATAACTGCTTCGAGCCTCCAATTTGAATCTGTGGAATCTGCGTAATCTGCGGACTGTATTTCTAAGCATCTTAAGGAGCAAACTATGAAGACGTTTCCCCAGGCACGGCGAACTAAACTGGTGATTCAGGAATTGGCGAATGAGGTGCTGGTTTATGATCTCGAGCGCGACCAGGCCCACTGTCTGAACCAGACGGCGGCCATGGTGTGGAAACACTGTGACGGAGCGAGCGACGCAGCCAGCATCGCCACGCGGCTGGGAAGTGAGTTACGCACTCCAGTGGACGAGCGGATTGTTTGGTATGCGCTGGAGCAACTGGGGCGAGACAAATTGCTGGAGGAGAGCATTGTGCTGCCGGCGGCCATGGCCGGCATGTCGCGACGGCAGATGGTGCGCACGCTGGGCCTCGCCGCCGTAGTAGCGGTCCCCTTAATCACCTCAATAGTGGCGCCGACCCCCGCGCAGGCGGCCACATGTTTCGCGAGCGGGGTGGCGTGCACAACCAGCGCCGAATGTTGCTCGGGACTGTGTAACTCGGGACCGGGCACTTGCGCGTAGTTCGAATACCAGATAACGGAACGGAGGGCGGGGAGCCAAAACCCCGCCCTTTATTTTTGGATCCTGGTCGCGACTGGTTAGGCGGCACTGACAGGAGGTCACGCGTAGTAACCACGAGCGCGGACGGTAGTGCAGAACTAAGTCGAGCCGCAGATTTACGCTGATAAGCGCGGATCAAAACCTTTGGAATTTCTCATCTGCGTTATCCGCATTGATCTGCGGCTAAATTTCCCCCCGTTGAGCAACTTGTAAGCCTGCGGTATAGTTCTAAGCCATCACGCGGAGGGGTCGCATAATTGGTAGTGCAGCGGTCTTGAAAACCGCCGACCGAA
>JBDTOI010000108.1:0-14075 GCA_039933315.1 Pyrinomonadaceae bacterium | reverse complement strand
CGCGGCTCCATCGCTGACCGTCACGAGTTGTTTAGTTGTTCGAGGTCTTTGCCGCTGTTCGGGGATATAAGCTGAGACTGTCAATTCGTAAGTTCCCGCAGCCAGACCCTCGATCAAGAAATGGCCGCGAGCATCTGCCAGCGCTCCACCTCCGGGGACCGTATTAGTTTCTCCCACCTTTGAGAGAATTACGACCAAATGCCCACCGGGCGGCAAGGTACCATTTTCCACCTTCACGACGCCGCGAATACTTCCGCTGCTGTAAGCGGCAACGATTCGTATTCCAGAAAGGTGTTCGCCGGTCTGGACTTGTATGCCATTTGGTTGAACCACCCCGTCCCGCTCGACGCGTGAGATCGTTACCGGTTTGGCATTACCTGTTGGCCCCCGTGATGCAACTGAAAACGTAACGTTTCCAGCCACTAACCCACCGATTCGAAAGCTGCCGTCCGGCTTGATTTCGGCAGATTGACTTAAACCGAAGCCCGGGCTTTCATTGCGCAAAAACGCTGAGATCCATGATAGCCTCTGCGCCGCTACGGTGTTGGGGCCACGGCCTCCCTCTAGAATCACAGTTCCTGACAGACTTGCTCCGGTGGCAGTCTTGATCAGCAATCCCGTGACATCCTGATCAATAACATCAACCGTAACTTGTTCTGCTCTCAGGTCCGACTCCGGCCGCGGCTGAATTGAAAGGGAGTATTTTCCGGCCGGCAATTTCTCTAACCGGAATGCGCCATCCACGTTTGAACTAACGTCCGTGACTCCGCCATAACTGCTCGTGCTGTTCGCATCAATTATCATGATCTTGGAAAGACTGATCGCCACATTCGACACAGGCTTGCCAGTCTCTCCATCGACTACTCGTCCGCTGACGGCGAAACCTTCGAGTGCGCGGCCGAGGGTGATATCGATTCTGGTTGCCTCGGTGCCTTCACCTATCTCAATCACCGCAGCTTTCGCGGCTTCGGGTGTGTCGGGATAGAAGGTAATTGGAAGAGAACGACGTCCCCGTCCAACGCCACGATAGACACTCTGCGCCCCGACGTATACTTTGTAACGTCCCGGCCGAATTCCGAATATCCGGTAAATTCCTCGATCGTCAGTTTGAAAGTTGACCGAAATGTGAGAGGAAGAGCCGCTTCGACTGTTCTCAGCGGACAAGAGATTGACGCCTTCTTCTACGATGGGAAGACCGTTTGCATCTGTGATCTTTCCTGTAATTACTCCGCCTCGTATCAAATCAAAGTCAATCCCTTCGACGTTGTCACCTTTGTTGATTATCAGAGTCTGACCTCCTGAATTGCTCACGTCCGAGATCACAAACGCGGGGGCTGCCGGCGCGATTAGAAAGGCCCCCTCCGGGACACCGGTGATCCGATATTTACCTTCCGGGTCGGTCGTTGCCTTGAATGGAGAATCAAACTGCGCGGGCTCGCTTGAACGCAAACCTATTACAACTCCCGCTGCGGGTTTGCCTTTGAGAGTTATCTTACCCGAAACGGTCGCATCCGAATCTATCCTGGCCGGCCCAGTTTGTGAATTCGCAGGCGTGCAGAAATATGCGCAGAAAAGGAGAACCGAGATAATCAAGGAAGCCGGGAGCCTCATAACGAGGTGCCTTTCAAGCGAGGGCGCGGACATATTACTGAAATCGCAGCCCCTTGTCGTCAGATTTGGTGCGGACGGCAATCAAGAATCCAGGATCAGATCGATAATCTTTTTGCGCGTTCCCATTACCGGCCGGGGAGTCAGGGCGCCCTTCTTTACAACCGGGAGAGACCCAATCGCCTCCCGCGAAGCAATGCGCTTTAACCGTCCCTCACTCACGAGCTGCTCATCGATTGCCGCCCACTTCCCTGCATAAACACTCGCCGCGGGCACGCCCAGCGCGGCAGCTTCGCGATTCATGGTACCACCGGCGCTAATGACCAAATCAGAAGCTGCAATCAGATTCGCACCATCCAGCGCTTCACGCGGCATGATCATGTTTGCCGGCTTGCGCTTCTGATACTCGGTACGCTGCGCCTCGGTACGAGGCAGCAAAATGATTTTAACGCCGGCACGAGAACTCAGGCTGACCAGCAGCTCGTCAAACAATTCATTCTCAAAGCGATGGTAAAGCGCTTCACGCGCCGGCGGACGGGATACGACCAGCACATCCTCGCTCGCGACGCCGAGTTTGCGCAATGATTCCGCGAACGCTGGATCTGGCACGAAATCAGCGAGGTACACATCCTCCTTCATGCCATCATAGCGTCTCACTTTGCGCGTTGAGGCGCCATATTTCCTGAGTTCGGAACCTGGGAAAACCCGCGGCACAATCACGCGCGACGCCAAACGAAACGCGAGATGGTTCGCCGGTTGATGTTCGTAATCCATGAGCGTCACGCTCCTGATGCCGAGCGAGGCCGCCGCCGAGATTTGCGCGTAGGAATTGTGACTGACGGCCAGATCGAAGCCGTGATCGCGCGCCCATTTGCGCAAGGCGGCCGCGCGTCCGACCAGGTTTCCGGCCTTACCCGTCAGTCTGCCGCCGCCGTGCCCGCCGATCACATGCGGCATAAGTCCTGCCTTTGTCGCCAGCTCGACGGTCTGCGCGAAAGCGCGCGCAGTCACTTCGATCTGATGCCCGCGCGAAACGAACTCGGGCAGCAGCGCGCGAAAGAAAGGCACGTGTGGCGAGTTTGCGAGATCGATCCAGATACGCATCGGCAATTTCAAGGAAAAAGCAGAACGCCTCTTTGCTCAGTTCTTCGGTTCCCGATAGGTCCAATAAGTCCTATAGGTCCTATTCGTTGTGTTTCACCCTCATTTTCTTGGCCCTTCTAACAGTCGCGATAGCGCATACAGCATCCACGCTTCCGACCAGCGCATGTACGGCGTGCGGACGGTGTGAAACCGGCGGCGCTGGTAGTAGAAATAGCCGCGCCGGTCGCGCAGGTTTTCGATGGTCCATTCCGCGATTTGCCCGGCAAAGTCCCACGCGCCAGGGTCAAGCCACTGCAGATCCGCCAGCGCGATGATGGCTGCCCCGGCGGCGTGGGCATCAGCCGGGTAGAGCCGGTCAGGGTAGTATTTGGGCCAACCGTTTGCCAGAAAGAAGCGCGCGCGCCAGAAGTCGTAGCCCCGCCGCACGGCGCCCGCAAACTCTGCAGACACTCCGTTCGTTAAGTTCTCCCGCGGCCTATCCTCCGCACTCTCCGCTCTCAATTCAGCCAGCGCCTGGATGATGCGCGAAAGGCTTGTGAGAACGAAAGCCGTGTGAAAGTTGTCCGACCAGGATTGATAACTGTCCTTGCCGTAGGCCCATGAGCCATCCGAATTCTGCCGGCGCACGACGTAACGCGCCGCGCGTATGGCCCAATCGCAGAGCCCCGTTTCCCCTGTCATTGAGCCCACTGCGGCCAGGGTTTCCGCCGCCAGCAAACTGGCATTAAAGACGCAGGTGCGATCCAACGGCGAGTAACTGAAGCACACCGTATCTTCCGATTCATCACTGCGATTGAGATCCTGGAGGATAAAGTCACAGGTGCTGCGCGCGGTTTCCAGATAGCTTTCGTCGCCAAGGGCGCGCGCGGCTTCAACCAGCGCGCGGGTGGCAAAGGCGGTGGGCACGATAGTGGGCGTGCCCCGCGGAGCAAAGAAGGCGCGACCCTGCCAGTCAAAGTTATAACCCCAACAGGCTGCACCGCTCTTTGATTCCAGACGCGCTCGCAGTAAGTCGTTCAACAACTCACGCGCCGCGGCTTCGGTCTCTTTCGTGCGCAGCCGGCGAAAATCAGCCAGCGCCGCCAATGCAAATAGCGCGATGCCCTTTGGGTTCTTTCCTGCCGGGATTACGGTCAGTGAGCGCAGGTTAACCGGCGATCGTTTGCTGAATTGAGTCCAGGCGATGCGCGCGACTCTCGAGTGCTTGAAAGGTGTGCGTTGAAACAGGCGGCTGTTCAAAGCATCAAAGGGATCGTAGCCGGCGAAGTCATGAGCGCGGCACCATTTCCAGAGGCTTTGATGTGCTGCTGTGGGATCGACTGCCATTTTTGGAGCGCGGTGGCAAGCGAGGGGCCTTATGGAGGCGCCGGCAGATCGGCGCTTTTGGAGTTTCTTCTAAAATCTGAGATCTCAAATTTGAGATCTGAAATTATCTGAAATGGAAAACCAACCATAGCGCCGTCGCCGCTGCGCTCTGCCGGCGCACTCCGAAGTTCACTGCCGGGCCCTGACTGAGGTCTCGATTCGTCGCGGAGTCTCGACGAAGCTCTCGTGCCACAGCTCGAACATTAGCAGGGTCCAGAGCAGCTTGCGATGGTTAGCCACCCCGCGCTCGTGCTCACTCTGCAGGCGCGCCACATAAACCGGATCGAACAACCCGCTGCGGCGCAGGCGCTCGGGCGACAAAAGGTCCCGGGCCAGGGGACGCAACTTGCCCTTCAGCCATTCGGCCACTGGAACGCCGAACCCTTTCTTGCCGCGCTGCAAAACGAATGGCGGCAGAAGATCGGCCACCGCCCGCTTCAGAATGTATTTAGTTTTGCGACCGTGCAGCTTATAGGCAGATGGCAATGAGGCGGCATATTCAGCCACACGCGGATCAAGGAAGGGCGCCCGGACCTCCAGCGATACGGCCATGCTGGCGCGATCCACTTTCGTGAGAATGTCCTCGGCCAGATAGAGCTGCGTGTCGAGGCTCTGCATTCGTTCAACCACATCATCCGAGTCGCACTCTGCCAGCAGGCCTCGCGCCTGGCCGTAAATGTCAGAATTGCTTGCTCGCTTCACCTCATTAGTCAACAGCGCCGTCTGCTCTGAGGGAGTGAAGGATCCAAACCAGATGTGATGACGCGCCACTTGTTCGTAGCCGGCGCCAAGCACAAATCGCCGCGCCCGGTAATCAAAGGAAAGGTTCTTTGTCTTAACCGGCAAGCGGTTGACGATTGGCTCAATCAATCCGCGACGCAAAAACCGCGGCACGCGTTCATAGACTTCAGCCCAGCGGTGGCCCCAGTACATGGGATAACCCGCAAAGAGCTCGTCGCCGCCATCGCCACCAAGGGCCACGGTGACGTGCTTGCGGGTAAAGCGCGAAAGTAAATAGGTGGGCACTAGCGAAGGATCGCTGAACGGTTCATCCATCCACGAGCCGATTTCGCTGACCAGGTTGGCTGCCAGGTTGGCGCTGAGGCGCTCTTCGTGATGATCAGTACCCAGGAATTTCGCGACCGCGCGAGCGTAGGATGATTCGTCAAACGATGACTCGGCAAAGGAGATTGAAAAAGTCTTTACCGCCTCCGACGAAGCGCGCACTGCCATGGCTGCCACGGTGGACGAATCAACTCCGCCGGAAAGTAAAACTCCCAGCGGTACGTCTGACACCAGGCGCATGCTAACGGAATCGGCCAGCAGACCCTGAAGATGCTCTGCGGCCTCTGTCTCAGAGGGAACAGGTGTGCGCGTCTGGTAACTCAAACTCCAGTATCGCTGCACCTCAACTCGACCGTCTGCCAGGGTCAGTGTGTGCGCCGCCGGTAGCTTGCTGATGCCTTCGTAGATAGAGAGCGGCGCGGGGATGTAATCGAAGGAGAGATACTGGCGCAGGGCCTCCAGGTTCAGACCTGGACGCACGGCCGGATGGGCCAGCAGCACTTTCGGTTCTGAAGCAAACAGCAAAGTGCCGGCAAAGATTCCCCAGTAGAGCGGTTTCTCGCCGAATCGGTCGCGGGCCACGAATAGCCGCCGCCGGCGAGAATCCCAGAGCGCGAAGGCGAACATGCCGTTGAGGTGCTGGACCATCTCCGTGCCGTACTCCTCATAAAGATGAGGCAGGACTTCGGTGTCGGAACTGCTGCGAAACTTGTGACCCAGTTTTTCCAGACGCGTGCGCAGCTCGCGATAGTTGTATATTTCGCCATTGAGAATGACCGCGACGGTCTCATCTTCATTAAAGGTGGGTTGCTCGCCGGTGACTAGATCGATAATCGCCAGGCGGCGCATTCCCAGGGCAACGCCTTCGCGGACCATTAAGCCTTCCGAATCAGGACCACGATGCACCATGCGTTCGCACATCGCATGCAGCAGGTCCGTCGCGCCGGAGGGCGGGGGCGTACGCGCGTCAAG
The DNA here is from genome assembly GCA_039933315.1 of Pyrinomonadaceae bacterium. Lineage (GTDB taxonomy): Bacteria > Acidobacteriota > Blastocatellia > Pyrinomonadales > Pyrinomonadaceae > DASXRU01. The sequence continues at coordinate 7,961 of JBDTOI010000108.1, read as the reverse complement.
ATTGGCCCAACCAGTTATTCCACACATAAGGGCAGTCGGCAGGAGGCAGGAGGCAGCAAGCGGCGTTTGACTGCCTACTGCCTACTGCCGACTGCCTCCTGTTTCTCGAATCCTATTCGTTCGCGTACCGTGTAAATTGGCTTGGCCTGAGATTCGTGATAGGTGCGCACAAGCATTTCCGCCAGCAAGCCCATCAGGAAAAACTGCACGCCCAGTACCAACATTACCGTAGCCACGACTGGCAGCGGCGTCTGCACAAAGTCAGCATGGTGCGGCCAGTGGGCATACTTCATCAGGAAAGCCAGGATCGCTGACAGAAGTGAAACGAACAGGGTCAGCAGTCCGGCCCAACCAAATAGATAAAGCGGTTTTGTTTGATACGAAGCCATGAACTTGATCGTCATCAAATCAAAGACGACCTTGATGGTGCGCGACAGACCGTACTTCGACTTGCCCATCGTGCGCGCATGATGCTCGACCGGCAGTTCAGTAACGCGGGCGCCGGACCACGAAGCGTAAATCGGAATGAAGCGATGCATTTCGCCGTAAAGTTGCACGTCCTGTAGTGATTCGCGGCGATATGCCTTCAGGGAACAGCCATAGTCATGCAGCGGCACGCCTCCGATCCATGAGATCAAACGATTAGCCATCATGGAAGGAATCTTACGCGTGATCAGTTTGTCCTGCCGGTTCTTGCGCCAACCGGAAACTACGTCATAGCCTTCGTCGATTTTATCGAGCAGACGTACGATGTCTGCCGGATCGTTTTGCATGTCGGCGTCCATGGGTATCAGCACCTGGCCGCGCGCGGCATCGATACCCGCAGCCATGGCCGCCGTTTGTCCATAGTTCCGCCGTAGAGCAACCACGCGCACGCGCGCGTCGGTCTGGGCAATCTCGCGCAGGACCTTGAGGCTGCCATCACTCGAACCATCGTCCACGTAAATAATTTCGGTGGTGCGACCGAGCGACTCCAGCGCCTCGCAAAGCTTTGCGTGAAGCGGGCGGAGATTTGGCTCTTCATTAAAGACCGGAAGAAATACTGAGACCTCAGGCCCGGCGCCGTCCCCGACCACCTCACTGGCCCGCATCTGTTTTTCCAGTACCTTCATACTCAAGCAACGGGATCAGTCATATCAGCTCGCCGCGCGGCGCAAATCAGCGAAACGCCGAATGGCAGATTGCCATGATGCAATAGATGTCTCTCGGCGCCCAGCACCCGTCCCAGGGCGCCGTTCATGGCGGCGATATTGATGTTGGCTTCAGAAGCCGGACGCCAGCCGGTGGCACGCATTAGCAGTCGTCCCAACAGCGTAGGGAAAAAGAAAGTAAGGTTGGCATAGGTGAGCCGCTCGATTTCAAAGCCCGCTGCTACAACGGCACGCCGCAGCCCGGCACGAGTGTACCGGCGCCGGTGATGACTTATGTCATCCTGCACTCCCCAAAGGAACATGAAAGCGGGAACGAACAAAAGTATTCTGCCATCGTTGCTCAGAACGCGCCGCATTTCCCTGAGCCCGGCCACGTCATCATCCAGGTGCTCAATCACATCCAGCGCGGTTAGCAGATCGAAAGAGCCGTTCTCATAGGGTAACTGTTCGGCCGCTCCGGTACGTACGCGCTCAAGCCCGCGCAAGCGGCAGAAATCGATCGCCTGCGGCGAGATGTCAACGCCTTCGGCCGCACCAAATTGGGAAAGCAATTCCAGGTTCGCGCCCGTACCGCAACCCACGTCCAGTATGCGAGGGCGGGCAACGTTTAAGCGGCGGCAAATGTCCTGGACAAAGCCGGCGATGATGCGGCGGCGTCCGACAAACCACCAGTGTTTGTTTTCCTCTTCATACGTAATGGCATACGTATGGTGCTGCATTTCACGCGGCAATGGGACGCTGCTGGCGATTGTGGTCATGGAAACGGCAATTCTAAAGCAATCCCTCGGAGGGGGCTAATAGGGCGGCGCTGCCGCGTTGTAATACTTGCAGGGTGGCACTCCGTGGCCACCCCTCCGTTACAATTGCCTGTTTCGGATTTGCGGGAAAGGGGCGGCCACGGAGTGCCGCCCCTACAATTTCAGTCCACGAAACCACTCCACAAATCTATGGATGCCATCCTCGATCTGCGTCTGCGGATTATAGGCCAGCAGTTGACGGGCTTTTGTGACGTCGGCAAAGGTTTGCGGCACATCTCCTGGCTGCATGGGCTGTCGCTCGATAGTCGCTTTGCGGCCGAGTTCCTTTTCCAGCAATGCGATCAGCTCGCGCAGTTCCACGGTGCGTGATTCGCCGAGGTTAATCACTTCATAGTCGCTGGCCTGGTAATCGATGGCCGCGCGCACGCCGGCGATGATGTCGTCGATATAGGTGTAATCGCGGCGGGTCGTGCCATCACCAAAGACGGGAATGGGCCGGCCTTCACTAATCAGCCGGGCAAACTTATGAATTGCCAGATCGGGTCGCTGCCGCGCCCCATAGACCGTAAAGAAGCGCAGACAAATGCAGCGTATGCCGTATAGATGGGAATAGGTGTGGCCGAGAAGCTCGCCCGCGGCTTTGGTCGCCGCGTAAGGAGAGATTGGTTGGCGAATTGGATCGTCTTCGCTGAAGGGTACTTTCGCGTTGATGCCGTAAACGGACGAAGACGAACCAAAGACGAACTGTTTGATTCCATGCTCGTGCGCCAGCTCGAGCAGATTCAGCGTGCCGTTAATATTCGTCTCCGCGTAAAGCGCAGGTTGCTGCAGCGAAGGTCGCACGCCGGCGCGCGCGGCCAGATGAACGATACAGTCGAACGTCGCGTTGAACGCCTGAGCGAGAGCGGTGCGATCTCGGATGTCGGCTTCAACCAGACGGAAATCAGGATGCGAAAGGTGCGCAGCGATGTTGGCGCGCTTAATCGCCGGCTGGTAGAAGTCGTTGAAGTCATCAACGACGGTAACGTGCCAATCGCCTTCCGCCAGGAGACGATCCACGAGGTGTGAACCGATAAACCCCGCGCCGCCAGTGATCAGAATGGTTTTCATGGCGTCAAACCGGGTGCGCGATCAGTAGTTTGCGCGGAAAGTATTGACCAGGGCCTGCAGTTTGGTTTCGTTCTGGGAGATGCGAGAGCGAAGTGTCCAGGCAATGATCTGATGAAAGTCTTTCGGTGTTTCCACGTTGGTAACGAGATATGCGATCTGCATATTGTCTACCTCGCCCTGCACCCCGTACTGCAAGCCGGGATATGTTTCAGCCACCGTAACTCCGACCGGGGGAGAGGCTTCCGATGATCCGACCTTCTTTAACATGCTGTCCCTGGTTACGGTGGTGAACTGTTCGAGGGTTACGTCGTCCGCAAACTTTTCTTTGTCCTCGCTGATGACGATGACATACATCTCCTGGAGGCGGTTCGATGCTCTGATGCTCGCGGTACTGTGCAGCGAGGAGTCCTCACGCCAACCTGAGGGGATCGTCAATTGGAACCGGCCATTGCCACTCTTAAGCACTTTCGGTTCGCCGAGACCCTGAATAAGGCCGCAACCCATGACCCCGCAAACTACGGCGGCCAGCAGAGTAATTTTTCGTGCAATGTAAATCAGTCTCACGGTGGGGCTCTCAGGTGATCGTAATGGGAAAAGGCCAGAATGACAGCACGAAAACAAGGAGGGTGATTACAGCTACGGCCACCCGCGCAAGGCCCAGGGGTTCCATCTGGTGCGGTTGGGGATGGCGCACTCGCAGCATGACGCCCAGCAGCACGGTGTAAAGAAACCCGCTGGGACTTCCATGCCATTGCCAGCCGAGCACCGCAATCAAAGCCATCGCCACGAAAGCGATCCGGCCGATCATGGTATGGGCGCGCGCTCCGAACAAAGCGAACGTGCCATGTCCTCCATCAAGCTGACTAACCGGCATTAAGTTCAGACTGGTAACTAACAGACCGATCCAGGCCGCCATGTAGAAAGGGTTCGGGGCCGTATTATCGAGATTCACACTGATCGCCCGTCCGATGAGGCGAAAGAGCAGAGGGTCATTGAAAGTTATGAACTCTCCCACCGGCGGCGGAATAGATTTCAGACTGGCAATGCCGGCGATGGCGATTGGTAACGCCACCAAAAAGCCGGCCAGCGGTCCCGCCAGTCCAATGTCGAATAGAGCGCGCCGGGAGGGAATCGGCGATTTGATCTTTATGAAAGCGCCAAACGTGCCCGCCAGGAAGAGCGGCGGGGCAGGAAGAAAAAACGGCAGCGTGGCATCCACGCCATATTTCCGGCAGGCGATATAGTGACCAGCCTCGTGCGTTGCCAGGATGAAGAGCAGCGCTACGGCAAACGCAATACCCTGCCACAGGATCGCCGGAGTTGATATCGCCTTCAGTACCAGCGCGGCCACGGAGGTGAAGTAGTACTGTGGCAAAAACAGCAGCGTACCGATCAGGCCAGAAGCCGGTTTCAAGCTCGGCTCCGGGACAGTGCTCACCAGCATGATGCCGGCTATAGTCGTGGTGATAAACGTCAGCACCAGGAGCGCGCCGTGTCTGGTCCATTCTCGCGCGCTCGGTCCGGCAACATGCCGCGCCCGCGAAGACTCTGCGACTTCAATAAATGGCGGTATCGCTTCGGTTAACTGTGACATAACACCAGAGTTCGGAATTGGCGGGTAAATCAACTGCAGGGAGTTCGGCTGGATCTTGCTCCAACGTTCAACCAGTTAATAACTGGAATCAGGCCGGCCGGGCGTAACTTCGCTTTTTGTCTCAGGTGACTCATCGCCCTCATGAGCCTGTAATTCTTTTCCTGGTTTGAAACGTATGGTTTTGCCTGAGGGGATTGCGACTTCTTCACCCGTCCGCGGGTTGCGGCCCACTCCGCGTTTCCGGGGCTTGACCACAAATACGCCGAATCCGCGCAACTCAATACGTTCACCCCGCGTCAGAGCTTCTTTCATCGAATGAAAGAGAGCATCGACGGCCTGTTCGGCCTTCATTTTGGGCACGCCGGTCCGATCGGCCACACGGTTAATAATGTCGAGTTTGATCACGGCGTTCAGCCTCCATCAGGTTACGTTCGGGAAATCGGCTTGCTCTGGTCGGCGGTGTTTTTCAGTGGATGCGATGATAGGAAGCAGACCAAAGACTGTCAAGCGCATCCTGTTGCAAGGGCTGGAGTACTTCCAGTTTGACAAAGCGCAAGGGCGGCGACTAACCTCGAATGCTGTCGTCCCCAGTCAGAGTTAAATATGTTTGGAAATAGAAATAAACGCGTGCCGCCCTTCGGCGGTATCCAGATCAGCGACGACCAGGACATCGAGGTGCACCGCCCGCGCGAGGCGGCGCGCCGTCACCTCTGGAGCGAAGGTAGACTACTGGTCCGCGATCTAATCTTCGCCTTGATGGTGGCCGCGCTGGCGGTGGTCTTCATCATTCAACCTGTCAAAGTCGAAGGCACCTCGATGATGCCGCACCTGCATGACGGCGAGAGGATTTTTGTCAATAAGCTAATCTACTACGACGAGTATCGCTGGATGCCCAGAATTCAGCGCGGGGACATTGTAGTCTTCTGGTATCCAGACGACCCTTCGAAGAGTTATATCAAACGCGTTATCGGGCTGCCCGACGATGTGGTGGAGATGTATGAGGGACGCGTGCGCGTGAATGGCAGGGAGCTCGACGAGACTTATCTTGATTCGCGCTTTAACCTGGCGCATGCCACCAGGCCGGGTGTGAAGGTCAAGTCTAGTTATTATTTTGTGCTGGGCGATAATCGGGACAATTCCAGCGATTCGCGCAGCTGGGGGCTGGTGCCCAAGAAATACATTTACGGTAAGGCCCTGTTTCGTTATTGGCCGCTTAATGCCCTGAGCGTAATTTCGCACGACGCGCACTACGCAACTATTCCGCCACCGTCCGCCGATCAGCCCGGGCCCACGCCTGCATCAGAGTTAATGGATACACCTTAGTGGATGTGGCACAGACTTCAGTCTGTGATCTCAAGCCGGAGGTTATCGAAGTTAGAGCGTGAAGCGCTGCGGGCCAGCCCTGAGCACGGGCATCACAGACTGAAGTCTGTGCCACGGGCGGGGCGGAATGTCTGAATCGAGGAAGAACCCCAGTCAGGAAACAGGCTAATCATGGCTAACTGGCCGCTTTTGCTTTCGCGGATTCTTTACTCGCCGGTGCGCGGGATGCGCGAGGTGCGTGATCGCGGATCGCTGGCGCCGATTATTGTTTCCGCCTATCTCTCACAGATTGCCTACGTCGTCGTCACTCAATGGCTGTCGGGAAACGCTATGTCGTTCACTCGGGGCCCAATGGTTATTACCGGCATGCTTTTTCATGCGGCTGGATCGCTGCTGCCCGTAGCGGTGGTGCTGGTCCCGGTGCTCGCTCTGATGGCGAACCTGTTGGAGCGTCGCGGTAGTTTTGGCGTAGTCATTCGCCAGGAATACGTCTCCCTTGCTTCCACAGTGTTCGCTGGGTTCATGGCCGCGAATTTCCTGGCTGTCTTGATGGCCGCGCTTCTGCATTTCAGCGGCCTGCAGGCCATGTACGTGGCGAATACGATCCAGGAAATCCCCAGAACACTTCAAATCTGGCGGTCATTCGGAGCTTCGGAAGAGTTCTTGACTCAGCTGAATCAGTTCTACACTCCGGTCGCCATCGCTGGGTTCCTTTTCCTGTTCATCAAACTAACGTTGTTCATCATCGGCACAGTGCTGGCAGTTCACACCGTATTTCGCTTTTCAGTTCTGCGCAGTTTGGGCGTGGTTTTGCTGAGCTTCATCGGCAGCTTTCCGCTCTGGGGTTTTTTGTATCCGGTCTTTCACACAATCCTGGGATCCCCCTTTCTCCTCCTGATGCTGTTCTTCCTGCTGCGTGGCTACCTGGGCGAAGTTACGCGGACGCACAAGGCGCGCGCGTCATTCAAGCAGAACCTGGAAGCAGCGACACTGAATCCCGCCGACGCTTCAGCGCATTACAATCTCGGGCTCATTCACCAGCAGCGAGGCGAATTGGATCTGGCCCGCGAGCGTTTTAAACGCGCCGTCGATATCGACGCCGACGAAGTTGATGCGCATTACCAGTTGGGCCGCATTGCGCGAGCCCAGAGCCGCTGGGCGGATGCGATTGGACACTTCGAGCAGGTGGTGGCGCGTGATCGCACGCACACGCAACATGAGATCTGGCGCGAGATTGGCGCTACCTATATTGCGGCGGGCCAATTCGCTGACGCACGCGATGCCATGGAGCGCTTTCTGGATCACCGGCAGATGGATCCGGAAGGGCTTTACATGATGGGCAGAGCGCACGCCGGTCTGGGCCATAGCCGCGAAGCCACCAGTTCCATGCAAGCCTGTATTGAAGCAGTGAAAACCGCTCCCGCTTACAAGTACCGCACCGAGAAACGCTGGCTGAACGAAGCGCAACAGTTTCTTAAAGTCAGCAGGCAGGAAGCGGTAGGGAAGTAGCAGGGGTCGGAAGTCAGAGGTCGGAGGTCAGAGGTCAGAGGGCAGAGGGCAGAAGTCAGAAGTCAGAAGTCAGAAGTCAGAAGTCAGTCAATACTTAGCGCCTTCTTAGGAAACCGACTCGTAAGTTGTTGATTTGTGTGGTGGTATTTCAGCCGGGAACCCCAACGGGGTTCTGCCCTCCAGCCCAGGGTTGCCGCTTCGGCTACCCTGGGTACACGTGGGAAATATCCCACCAACCCCAACGGGGTTGTGTCAATTCATGATCGCCGATCCAGCCCGCGAATGGGGGCGCGGACACAACCCTTTCAGGGTTGGAAATGTTTGCGTTCATCGTTTCCCAGGGCTGGAGGACACAACCCCTTCGGGGTTGGGCCCTGCACCTTCACGCGAATGGGGTGCGCTCTAGGTTCTTAATTCTTGTGCCGTTTCCACCTAGGTATCTGCTCGGCGCAGACGAGCTGAGCGCCTTTGCGTGAAACCGCTTCTCGCCAAAGCGCCAGGACTGAAGTACACGAC
>JBDTOI010000107.1:0-14101 GCA_039933315.1 Pyrinomonadaceae bacterium | reverse complement strand
CTTGAGAAAATGCTTACTGGCCCTATCCAAAGCGGTGTCGCGCTACGCTTGCCACCGCCCTCCAAATTAAGACACTACAAAAGCTCGGGCCAGCTTGAACGATTATTCGAAAAAAGTTACTCTTCTTCATCAAGTACAACAACAAGCTCTGGGATTGATCTTTCGAGTAGGAGGAATACTGATTAATGGCTGAAGTAGGAGAAATGGCCCCGGATTTCGAGCTGCCCAGTAACCTTGAAAAAGGCAAGAAGGTTAAGCTCTCAGGCTTCCGCGGCAAGAACAATGTAGTGCTGGCGTTTTATCCGCTGGCCTGGACGCCGGTCTGAACCGCCCAGATGCCTGCGTACGAGGCCGACCTCGAGCGCTTCAAAGGCTATGATGCCCAGGTCCTGGGTATCTCGGTTGATAGCGTCCCCTGTAACACTGCCTGGGCCAAGAGTCTGGGCGGCCTTTCTTATGATCTCTTAAGCGACTTTCATCCGAAGGGAGAAGTAGCTAAAGCCTACGGCGCGTACCGGGAAAGTGATGGTATTTCAGAACGCGCGCTGTTCGTTATCGATAAGGAAGGCAAACTGGCTTACAAAGACATTCACAACATTGCCGATCAGCCAGATAACGAAGACCTCTTGGAAGTACTACGTAAGTTGTAACCAGAACAGAGGCTAGAGATTAGAGGCTAGAGGCTAGGTAGTTACACCTGGTTATCTAGCCTCTAGTCGCTAAACCTTATGACCACACTTTCTCGTAAATGCGTTCCATTTACTCCGTTCGATCGCGAGCTGGCTAAGAGCACCATCGCGATCGTAACGGCCGGCGGCGTCCATTTGAAGGACCAGGAGCCTTTCAATATCAAGGACGAGCTGGGCGATCTGGGATATCGCGTCATTGCCCCTGAGGTCGAGGCTCGCGAACTAATGGTGACGCACCATCATTACGATCACGCTGACGCTGACGAGGACATCAACGTTGTGTTTCCCATCGATGTGCTGCGGGATCTGCAGGCGGAGGGTTTCATTGGCGGCATGGCGAAGAAACATATCGGGTACATGGGCTACACCATGCAATTGAAAGCCATGTATGAAGGAACAGCGCCTGAGATTGCCAACGAGATCGACAAGGGTTCCCGCGCAGATGCAGTAGTGTTGACGGGAGGTTGACCCAGCGTCTGCCACCGCACGGTCGTCGCGGTCCAACGTGAAATTGAAATGCGAGGCATTCCCACCGTTCTGATTACCGTTAGCCCGGAAGTTTCGGCGCAGATGCGTCCCCCGCGCGCCCTCTATCCCAAAGGCTTTAGGATTGGAAACAGCCTGGGGCGTCCCGGGATGCGTGAACTTCAGCGCGCAGTGTTGCGTGATGCGCTTAGTATGTTGACTGAGGATACAAGGCCCGGAAAAATCGTTACCCGCGAGTATCCGGAATACGGCGAACAATACGAACCCCCGCGTGTTAAAAACTAATCATCCACAGATTACACAGATTCCACAGATTGGCAGGAAAGCAAACTCCGGATGGTTTTATCGTTGAGCAAAGAGCGCAAAAAGCGTTTTTGTATTAGTCTGTGTAATCTGAGTAATCTGTGGATGTAATTGGGGATTAGAACTTGTACAAGACGATTGGAATATTGACTGGCGGCGGTGATGCGCCCGGACTGAACGCGGTAATTCGCGCGGTGGTAAAGACAGCCACCGGCGAATACGGTATGCGTGTCATCGGTATTGAAGACGGCTTTGAAGGGTTGCTGAACCCAACGCTCACGCGCGAGCTAACCTCCGCCGACGTGCGAGGCCTGCTGCCACGCGGCGGCACTCTACTGGGCACGCGCAATCGCGGCAGGTTTATCGAACACAACGTTGAGGGCGAGGTTAGCAAGCCGGCTGCTGTCTATCTTGAGGCAGTCGCAAATCTCAATCGCATTGGAATTGAGGCGCTGATCGTGCTGGGGGGCGAGGGCACGCTGGGAATCGCTGTTGAGTTTGACCGCCTCGGTTGCCCGGTAGTGGGCGTGCCAAAGACCATTGACAACGATCTGGCGTGCACTGAGCTCACTTTCGGCTTTGTCACCGCCCTGGATATTGCCACGGAAGCTATCGATCGTCTGCACACCACCGCGGAGTCGCACGACCGCGTCATGATTCTGGAGGTTATGGGCCGCAACACGGGGTGGATCGCCTTGCACTCGGGCCTGGCCGGCGGCGCCGACGTCATACTGATCCCGGAGATTCCCTTCACCGTCGAATCGGTGGCCGCCAAAGTACGCGAGCGCGACGAAAGCGGTTCTCTATTCAGCATAATTGTGGCTGCCGAAGGCGCGCTGGAACAGGGACACGACCTGATCTACCAGGACATGGGCACAGATCATTCCGCGCCGCGACTGGGCGGTATTGGCTTTCACTTAAGAGAAGAGCTGGAGAGAGCTACCGGAAAGGAATGCCGTTGTGTGGTGCTGGGCCATTTGCAGCGTGGAGGCCGCCCTAACGCCTTCGATCGGATGCTGGCAACTAACTATGGGGCTTGCGCTGTGCGGGCACTGGTAGCCGGCGAGCACGGGATGATGGTGGCTTTGCAGGCGTCGGACGTGGTGACGGTGCCAATTTCAAAAGCGATCGCCGGCTTAAAAACTGTACCAGCCGAGGGGCAGTTGGTGCGAACGGCGCGCGATACTGGAATCTCTTTCGGAGCCCCCGACGAAGCGAGCTATCATCGAAATGGACCAACTAGCGGCTCATGAGTCGTATTGCTCGCTTCTCATCTCGACGGGAGTATTGACCATCGGGTGCATCTTATCCAGAAATCCCAAGTGGATGGAGCGTGGCATGGCGCAGTCAAATCCCTCCAGCGTGTCGACGAAGAAGCGAACGACATCCCCATCAAACTGAGTGCCGGAAGCTCGCTGCAAACGATCCACCGCAACGGCTTGCGAGAGGTGCTGACGATAAGGGCGATCACTTGTCATCGCATCGTAAGCGTCGGCCACTGCAACTATGCGGGCGCCAATGGGAATCTCTTCGCCCTTCAAGCCGGATGGATAGCCGAAACCGTTCCACCATTCGTGATGGTATTTAACAATCGCGCGCACCGCGTCCATGTGTGGCACACCCAAAAGCACATGCTCGCCATCATCCACATGGCGGCGCATTATGATTGTCTCTTCGGCAGTGAGACGACCGGGCTTGCAGAGGATACATTCCGGCACGCCAATCTTTCCGATGTCATGCAGCAGGGCGCCTAATTTGATATGCGTCACTTCCTCTTCCGAAAGATCCAGACGCAGCGCCACCGCCTCCGCGTAGTTGGCGGTCATGTTCGAATGTTCGCCGGTGTAATTGTCTTTGATTGAAAGCAGAGAAATCAGCGCCCGCACCGTGGATACGAAGGACTGGCGTGACTCAGCTTCCAGTACGCGATTTCGCGCCCGGATCTGGCTGGTGACGAGAACGTTGTCGATAATGTTCAGCAGCTCGGTGTGACCGAAGGGCTTGCAAAGATAGGCCGCCAAGCCGTGTTCCAGCAGTTCGCGTTGTTCGCCACGATTGTCGGTGCGGGCCGTCAACATGACCACCGGAGTGTTACGCATGATCTCATCCGCGCTCTGGCTTATTTCATAGAAGACTTCCTTGCCGCTGATTCCCGGCATCATGTAATCCAGAATTATCAGATCCGGTCTCAGTTTGCGGGCGAGGTGGAGCCCTTCAAACCCGTTTGGGGCCCCGGCAAAGGCATAGCCCGCGCGCTCGAGACTGACGCTGCCCAGTTCCAGTAAAGCGGGATCGTCCTCAACAAAGAGTACGAGTTTTCGTTTGTGCAAGTTTTTTTCCGACATGAGGGCCTCTTCCATGCGCCGGCGAATATTCCAGCGCGCTCTACCAGGGATAATAGTTGGTGGGGGTTACCGCCGAACCAACCGGTTTTCAGCACATACCCTTAAATCTTGCTCAGCCTGGGAAATCTGGAGAGAGAATGCTTTGAAACGTCGGGTCAGGAATCGTTTTCTTGCAAACTGTGGGACTATTCGGAGCATACAACCACCGGATGCATGCCGTGATTGTAGTTCCATTGTGATTGAGTTGTGTGTTAATACATGAGTTGAGGAAACACCTTTGAGTGAAGCAATAAAACAACGGCTGCAATTGGAGTTAGAAGAGCTCGAATCGGAGTTGCGCGTCCACCTGCCTAAAGAGATTAAGCGGGCGCTGGAGTTTGGCGATCTGCGCGAGAACTCGGAATACCGGGCCGCGCTCGACCGCCAGAACGTGGTGAAAGCCCGAATCGTGGAGCTGCGCCAGCGCGTGAGTGAGATAGCTTCCATCGATCTCTCCAAAATCTCTCGCACCAAAGCCGGCTACGGGTCGACCCTGATCCTCTTCGATGGTGAAAAAGAAGAGGAAGTAACCTATCGGCTGGTGACGCCGGAAGAGAGCGACCCGCAGGGCGGATTGATCTCGACCATGTCACCCATCGGGAAGAGTTTGATGGGGAAAGAAGAGGGCGATGAAGTTACAGTGCGCACCCCCGCCGGGGCCCGTACCTTTGAGATTAGGAAACTGACGACGCTGCACAACCAGGTGGAAATAGACGCGTCAGCAGAAAAGTAACTGCGATCCTTGCCTGCCACTAAACCGGAAATATCCAGGGCGGAGGTCTAAACATCAATCAGGGAAGCGGCGGCGGCACCTGGCAGGGCCAGGTGGTACTGACAAGTGGTGAGCCACAACACCGGCGAATGCGGACGGTAGAAAATTAGCCGCAGATTTACGCGGATAAACGCTGATCAGAAAAACGGGAAGAACTTAGGTCTGAAAGTCCGATTGTTCGGGTTTCTGAATCTGTGGGATCTGTGTAATCTGTGGACTATCTTTTTCTTGACAACCCCTTTAGCGCCTCTCTATCATGCGCTGTCTGAAGGCTCCAACCCATATCTGACCCAATACTGGCTCTCTGACCGCCTTGCCTGACGGGAGAATTGCGTAATACATGTTCGGTGCGAGTATAGGAAGGGGCGCTCAACGCATTATTGATGCGATGGTCCGGTGGCTGGCCCACGGCCATATAAGCCCGAACTTTTTGACCGTAGTTGGCGTTGCTCTTAATGTCGGATGCGGGCTCTTGTTCGGATATGGTCATTTTTTCTGGGCCGGCATCATCCTGATCGTTGCCAATCTCTTTGACATGCTTGACGGGCAGGTAGCCCGGCTTTCAGGCCGCGTGACTACCTTTGGAGGCTTTCTCGATTCCTCGCTTGATCGCTTGTCCGACATGGTGGTCTTTATCGGGCTGATAGTCTTTTACGCCCGCGATACGCAATACCATTCGACTCTGAACGTGTTTTTGGCCGGTGCGGCCTTGATGGGGTCGGTCATGGTCAGTTATGCGAGTGCCCGGGCGGAAAGCCTCATTCCCAAGTGCGACGTGGGCTTTCTGCGGCGCCCGGAACGGGTCGTGCTATTCATAATTGGTGGGTTAACGACGCATCCCGGCTCGACCAGTCCGTTCCTTAATCGCATGCCGGCGGTGCTCTGGGTGCTGGCGATCGGCTCTTATTGGACCTTTGGCCATCGCATGTACCACACCTGGCGAGAAGTAAAGAAAGCCGATGCCGTGCGAGATATCGCAACAAAAGCGTCACTTGCCGCATCCAATGCCACTTCCGAGCTGCGGCAGGCGCCAACGCTCGCTCATAAAACGAGTTAAGTCCCAATTATTCATTCAATACTCTGTTACACTGACACCGACTGAGGTTAATAACGTGATTATTTGTCCCTGTTGCGGCTTCAAGTTTGAAGGCGATTTGATGGTTGGTTGTGCGTCCTGCGGCTCGCGGGCCGTGGGTCCGCCGCTGGCCCGGCCTCAGCACGAGCTACCTTCGTTCGGGCGCGCCTTTCTGATAGGTACAACCGGGTTATTAATGCTTGCGGTGCTAATGGGCTTTACGATCTCGGCAATGCTTCAGTACGGGTCGTCTTTCACAGGTTTCTGGTCGTGGATATCGGCCGGCGAAACTGCTGCGTGGCGTTTGAAGTGGATCGCCTTGCCCGTCAGCATTATCTCGCTTTGGGCCGGCCTGCGAGTGTTCCGCAGCATCAAGGCATCGCCATTGCGTTTTGCCGGTACTCGCATGGCCCAGGCGGGGCTGACGATGGTAGCGATAGTGACGCTGGCTATTGCCACACTGATTGGAGTCACTATTCCGGAACGCTGGCGCCAGCATCGCAGCTCCATAGATGCCGGAATTCAGGCAAAACTTTACACGATCAAGAGAGCTCAACTGGAGTATCAAGCACTTTACGCAACGCTGCCGGGCGACTTGAAGGATCTCGCCGACAAAGAGCGCCTTCCCGATCCAGATGGCTCAATTGCCGAAGCGCTGTCCGGGATGGATCCAGCCGGTTACAAACCAACCACGGAAGTAGCCGTGAAAACCAAGCCCGGGGCCATTCGCAGCACAGTATTCCGAAACGTCTCCGCCGTAACGGACGATACGCCCAGCCAGGCAGTTTCATTTACAAACTATGAACTCCGTTTTCCGGGCGAAGATAAGATCCTCGGTAACGAAGACGACTGGGTCATGCGCGACGGCGTCGTGCAAAAGGTTGCTGCGGACGAGAAGACTTCTGTCCCAGTCGCAAAAAGTCCGAACAAACCTTAGGCCTCTGCGTCGGTATCCTTTGCGGGGCTATGTCCTTCCTGGCTCGTTTCCAACGTAAAAAAGAAGATCCGGAGATGAGCCGGCGCGCGAGATTATTGCGAGCCGGCCGCATCGGTGACGCTACTGTGTTGGAGACCAGCAAGGCCGAGGGGCGCATTACCGTCTTTTATAGCTACAACATTGCCGGGGTTGAATACGAGTCGTCGCAATTGCTGGATAGCGAGCAAAGCGGCCGCGAGCAACAATATCTTCCCGGAGCTCGCGTGACTATGCGATTCGACCCGCACTGGCCCGGTAATTCCGTGGTGGTTTAGTCAGAACCGCCTGCCGTAGCGGGCGGGCCTTTGGATTGCGGAATGCTGAATTCGGAATGCGGATTGAAGAAAGATCGGCATTCCGCGATCGGCATTCCTCAATCGGCAATCGGCAATCCGAATTCCGCAATCGAGGGGCCCGCCCGCTACCGCAGGCGATTCTGACCTATGTTTCGAAAGATCCTGATTGCCAACCGGGGTGAGATTGCGGTGCGCGTGATTCGCGCGTGTCGCGATTTGAATATTTCGCCGGTCGCAGTTTTCTCAGAAGCAGACGCTGATTCCCTTCACGTTCGCCTTGCCGATGAATCTATCTGCATCGGCCCGCCGCCATCCGTTGAAAGCTACCTGAACATCGCAAAGATCATTTCCGCGGCTCAAACTGCGGGGGCCGAAGCGATTCATCCGGGCTACGGCTTTCTCGCCGAAAATGAAAACTTCGTTCTCGCCGCTGAAAGCGCCGGAATTGTATTCATTGGCCCAGGCGCGGAGGCCATGCGGATCATGGGCTCCAAGACCAGCGCCCGGCGAGCGGCGATTGCCGCCGGCGTACCGGTGGTGCCGGGTACAACCGAGGCTTTGAAAACTCTCGCCGAAGCGGAGACGACGGCGGCGCAATTTGGCTATCCGGTAATGCTCAAGGCTTCAGCGGGCGGCGGTGGCAAGGGCATGCGCCTGGTTGAGTCTGCGGCTGATTTGGAATCCTCATTCACTGCAGCGCAATCCGAAGCGGCCTCGGCTTTCGGGAATCCCGCCGTCTATCTGGAAAAAGCTGTCGAGTCGCCCCGTCACATTGAAATTCAGGTCTTTGCCGACGCGCACGGCCACGTCGTTCATCTGGGTGAGCGCGAGTGCTCCATTCAACGCCGGCATCAGAAAGTGATTGAGGAATGCCCCTCGCCGATAAACGATCCCGATTTGCGCCGGCGTATGGGCGAAGCAGCTATCAAAATTGCAGCCGCGGTAAACTATTTAGGAGCGGGCACCGTTGAGTTTCTGTTGGCTGATAAGACGCGCGAGTTTTACTTCCTCGAGATGAATACTCGTTTGCAGGTCGAGCACCCGGTCACCGAATTGGTTACGGGTATCGACCTGGTGCGCGAGCAGATTACGGTTGCAGCCGGGGCGCCGCTATCTTTTAGTCAAGAGGAAGTACGATGGAGCGGCCATGCGATCGAGTGTCGCGTGTACGCGGAAGATCCGGAGAACAACTTCTTTCCCTCGCCCGGACGCATTTCGTTTCTGCGCGTCCCTGCCGGGCCGGGCATACGCGACGACGGCGGAGTCGGCCAGGGCGCAGAAGTCTCTATTCATTACGACCCAATGATTTCAAAGCTCGCGGCCTGGGGCCGTACGCGCAGTGAAGCTATTGACCGTTTGCGGCGCGCGCTGGACGAATACGCAGTGGGCGGCATCAAGACAACGCTTCCCTTCTTCCGTGAGATCATTCGCGATCAAGAGTTTATTGAAGGACGTCTCGACACTGGATTCATCGCGCGCTTCAACCAGCGGCGTGCCCACGCCAGCCCTTCAGAACATAGAGATGAGTTGCGCGTCGAGCGTGAGACACTAGCCGCGCAGGACATGGCAATTATCGCCGGCGCGCTGTATCAGGTTGGCCGTCAACCCGCTGAGTCCGGCAGGCTGCGCGCGCCGGACTCCAGCGCCTGGCGCATGGCGGGACGCGCCGCTCTCCGCCAGGGCCGGAAGGATCGCCCGCGTCGCCAACCTAAAACACCCGCAGAGTAAACATGCGCGGCGAAGTCGTGTTGGCATTCGGCCGGCTCAGCGTCACTTCGACGAAATACAGGCTATCCGTGAAGTCGATGGTGGCGTTGATGGTGCAGCGCGCACACGGATTATCCATGCTGCGGTTTCTGGCAGTGCAGAGCAGCACCGGATCCGTGCTACAAGCCTTGATGGTAAACAGCTTGGCTTCGATGATGGTGTTTATGGGCGCAACCGAACCCATTTCCAACGTGCGCCAGCCCGGCTTATTTGGGGCAGCGTTGTTGTCGAAAGTATTAGTTACGTTGTAACGAGCGACCACGGAGCCGAACGCCCCGCGCTTAAATCCAATTTCGCTGGTGCCGAAGGCGTAGAGGCTGAGAGAAGCTTCGTCCACGGCTCCGGTAGAGCCCACGGCCGTCCACGGGTGCATGGCGGCAGGCTGGGCAGGTGGCACGGCAGAGCCAGGGGCTGACTGTGTGGGTATGGGCCCTGGGAGCGACGTCACAGTAAAGGCTGCCAGCGCTGTCGCGCAGAGCAAGCTGAACCAGAATCTATTTCCAGGTTGTGACAAAACGTTATTTTTCATGAGAGACCTCCGTTGAGATGACGCTTTGCAGGTTCGTGTGGTGTGCGTGAGCGTCAGGTTTGAGTGAGAGAAGTGCGGCGAGGCAAGTGGCTCTTTTTGTCTGCCGCTGAACGAATGCTTTATACATCGATGCCCGAAAGCTGTCAATTAAACCATTGAAACTCAGAGCAAAACTTGGCGGCGCAGAGCACGCGCTTGAGCTTACGCGCGATGGCTCGCGTGTCGTCGCAATCATTGACGATCGAAACTACGAAATCGAAGTCCGCGAAATCGAGCCGGGAGTATGCGTGTTGCTTTGGGGGTCGCGCGTTTACGAGTGCCGCATGCGTAATGTGGAGGCAGCCGGCGACGCGGTTGAAGTGGACGTGGGCCAACAAGTCTTCACGGTCAAATTAATTGACCCGAAGCGCCTGCGCAGCTCGCAGACCGCCGCCGCCCAAACTGATGGGTCGGCGCGAATCACCGCGCCCATGCCAGGTAAGGTCGTGCGCGTGCTGGTTGAAGTGGGGAGCCGTGTAGAAGTAGGAGCAGGACTCGTGGTCGTTGAAGCAATGAAGATGCAGAACGAAATGAAGAGCCCCAAGGCAGGCGTGGTCACGACCCTCAACGCTCAACCAGGCGCCACAGTAAATGCGGGCGATGTGCTGGTAGTGATTGAGTAGCGCGGCTTTTCATAAAGAAGTGGCCGGCCGGTTCGAAGTGGACCTTAGGTAACGTCCAGGATCAGCGACGGTTCGTGTCGCTTCGTGGAGATTTCGTGTAATTTCGTGGATCGTGTGCTTAGGATTCGGAGCCATACGATCCACGAAATCAGACTAACTACACGAACGAAGACGAAATAAGAGTTGTGTTGGGAGCAAGCAAAATACTTAATTGAACAACTCAAGATGACCAATCGCACCCCCGCCAACATTCCCACTGAATCAATACGCATCCTGCTCTGGGACATCGACGGCACGCTTATGCGTTCCACGCGGATGGACTCATACAAAGACTACACGGCTCCAATGCTGGAAGCGGTGTTCGGTACCGCCGGCAGGCTACATGAAATGAAAGTCTCAGGCATGACCGATCTACAAATCATCGCCGAGGCTTTGCGGGATGAAGGATTTACGCCCGAAACCATAAGTGAGCGGGCAGTGCATTTGCGGGAGCGCTACATGTTTGAGCTGGAGCGCGTAACGGGAAATGGCCAGCAGCAGTTTGAAGTTTTACCCGGCGTCCATGAAGCTTTGCAGGCAGCGGCCGAACATCCGCACTACCGCTCCGCGCTGCTCACCGGCAACATTGAGCCGGCAGCTCATTTGAAGATGCGGCTGGCGGGTCTGTCGGAGTACTTTGAGCTTCCCGGCGCCTATGGTGATGATTCATACGATCGCCGCGACCTGCCGGCGCTGGCCGCTACGCGAATCAACCAGTATTTGGGAACAAACCTGGAACCTCACCAGTTCATCGTGATCGGAGACACGCCCAACGACATTGCCTGTGCCCATCATTTCGGCGCCCGCGCGGTCGCAGTGGCCACCGGGCGCATGTACAGCCTCGAAGATCTGCGCAAACTCAAACCCGACGCACTGTTAAAGGATCTCCTGGATACCGAATTGGTAATGAGGACTTTCGAAACGCTGTAGCGCGGCGCCCGTCTAATATCTGAGCCGTGCCGTGAAATTCATGAGCTCCGGACGCATCGGCAAGCCGAAGTCTCTTGGCAGAAGCGGAGACACAATTCCCGGTCTTCTAACCGCTCCGGAATAAACTCCCGTGCTCTCCAGGTGCGGATTGCCTGGCAGCAAGGTCAGCTTGCACTCAATCACGACGCCGCGGCCCTCCGTGTATCCCAGCCCGCCATCATCCAGGTCCATGTAGAGAGTCACAGACTTGTTATCAGCGGCGACCTCGCCGTTGACGCGAGTGATTCGGCCGGTGTCGTCCATGAAGTCTCCAACCCGCAGGTCCGGCTGGCCAAACAGTGTATCGAAGCTGTGTGGAAGGTGCCGCCAGGTCAAGGCACCTTTGAGCACCACGCTTCCCGTGCTCTTATCCAGAAACTGGCAGTCCCACTGCCCGAAAACGCGCTGCAGGTTGTGTTTGCTTTCCGTGATCTCGGAAACCTTCGTGATGTAGGCGCCGTCGGTGAACTCCTTGACGTACCCGTAATCCACCAGCGTGTATCCCTTGTATTTTGTGGCCACGTCTTTCCAATCGTCCGCCAGCTTCGATTCGTCGTAAGCGACCGCGCCCCAGCTGTTCTTGGCGATAAAGAACTGGCGCTTTCGGTCGTATCCGACGAGCAGGATTGCATGTCCGCCAACCGGGTCCGTAAGTTTGGGATCTCTCTTCCAGCACGGTTTTGCCGGGTCTGGAGCCCACACGTCCCCCCAGACAGGCGTGCCAATGGCCACGTCGCGCCCCGAAGCAATGAGAAATTCCAGGGTAGCGGCATCGCTCACTTGAGCTTTGCTTAGAGCGGCATATTCGGCAACTCCATAGCGCGCTCCGCCGCGGGCCTCATAGTTGTTCTGGTCAAGGTCGAAGTTCCAGGAGTTGATGGAGGTTTGCGGCACGTTTGGGTCGTCCCAGCGATAGTCCGTGAGCCCATATTTGGCGTACGACGGCCACTTTTTGTAGTTGTCGTAGTCGCCGGTTCCGACATAGGGTAGGGACCTTTCCGGAGGGACCGAATAGTGCGTCAACAGCATGAAGTTGTAGGACACGCCACCGCCCGACACCGAGCCGAGGATGTCATCACGATGCGCCGCGCTGGTGGTTCCAAACACGGGCGAACCAGGAGGATCGTTAACTCCGCTGACGCCGCGAATCCAACAAAAATACTGCTCGCTGAGGTCAATGTCGCTCGGATATCCGGCGCGCTTGTAAGCCGCTTCCAGCGCGCCGATCGCCGCGAAATAAGTGCATGTGCCGCGGCCCTCCTGGTCGCGAAAGCCGGTCTGATATTTTAAGTTGTCAAAAACCTCCGGCGGCTTTAGATCCTTTGCGGAAAGCACCGACGTCAAAGGGCCGACCTTTTGAGACAGGCGGTCGGCCACGCCTGACAGTATTTGAACTCCCCCTCCATCGCCACCAGGTTTCGCGCGAGCCGTGCCCGAGCTGTGAGTAAGAAGAGCTTTGTGAAGCCGGATGCCTTCGTTCATTTGGTCGATCGGGAGTAGCGGCTTCCTTGGAGTCAGAATCTCTCCAACCTGGGACGGCAATCTTGCCGTGGGGGACACACCCATTATCGGGTTTGGCCGGGCGCTCGTGGCAATCAAATGTCCCCGCCCGTTATTCGAAACCATGAATGTCCAATATTTATTCTGTGAATGAAGCTCCTCATACCATCTGTTTTCCGGAGCAAGTGTGCCTCCCACCTTCAGACTGTCAGAACCTTCTTCGACGTGCTGGGACAATCTGTCTGGTTCGGCAGGGTACATCCCGCGGTCCTTCCACGAGCATTCGCCCGGGCCCAGCCCTTCACCTGCCGGCTTAGTTCCACGTGTGAACACGAAGCCTATGTTTCGTTCACCCGGCGCTATACCTATCACTAGACTTTCTCCTCCGCGGCAGACAAGCGGATAATCCTCCGGCGTCCCTGCTGCACTCCCTCCTGAGAAGGGTGGAAGGATCAAGACCACCATACCGACGCCAATCAATGCTGATAAGAAAATTCTCTTCATGTCTATTTTCCCTCCTCCACTTGTGCGGACGGCAGAACTGCAGGCACTTTCGCTCTTGACCGGTTAACTTCCGGAAAAGCCAGCAGCAGAGTTAGGGCGATTGAGATACCGACGAATGAGTATGCCGCGTAGTGTCTTCTGAATTTCATTGGCACTCCTTGTGACACGTTAACTTTTTATTTCAGCGTAGGGTCTGCGTCTTATTCCCCAACACACATTGGAACCCGCGTCGTTTTCGGGACATTGATGGCCCACTAACGCGATTGACCGGCGTCGACGATTCGCAGGTCAGTCATGCCCAACCCCGATTCAATTACTTCCAGGCTTCCAGCTCTACGATTCGGCTGCGTTTGTTCAGCGCCGCAGTGACATAAACTCTGATCGCAGTGGTGGTAATCGCCGGCTTAAGAATGAACTTGTTCAGTACCCTGGTATTCCCTTTCACCATCGTACCTGGAATCGGTTGCCAGGCGGACCCGTCCCAGTACTGCACCTCAAAGTCGACGATGCCGTTGATGGTGAAGGGTAGCCCCTCTACCTTGTCGGTTGGCCCCGTCGTATCAATGGTGTCCTGGACACTGTAGACATCGATCTCGATGATCTTGCTAACAGCGAAGTCTATCTGCAGCCAGTCAGGCCAAACGTTGTCGGTGCCGTCTCGCCAAAAGCCGTTATGTGGGAAGGTGCTGCCGGAAATGTTGCCGTCATTCGCGGAACTGGGACGAAACTCGTAACCAGGAATCTCAGTGTCCGGCGTAAACGATGAAGCACTCGCTACCCCACCGTTGGCAGCCAGAGCGACGTTGGTCCTGGCAACAGCAAATTTGTCTCCCCCAGGGATAGAATCGCCAAGTTTGGTATAATCAATGTCCGGCTTCTTACTACGTTCTGCTCCCGTCGCCTGCAATTGATCGCCCGCATTGTAGACATTGAAAGTCCAGTAACTATCCGAAGAATTAAGTTCCTTGTTCCACTCAAATGTTTTTTCGATTGGCTGAGCAAGCCTGCCAGGTTCGCCCGGCCTCATCTCGCGATCCAGCCAGGTGCACTGGCCCGGAAGCAAGCCCTTTTTAGCCGGTCCAGTTCCGGGAATGAAGTTGAAGCCAACCCACCTGAAAGGTACGGGTCCATCAAAGTCCATGATTTTCAA
>JBDTOI010000106.1:0-14102 GCA_039933315.1 Pyrinomonadaceae bacterium | reverse complement strand
TCTGATCCCAGCAATGAATTGCTGGGCTATTGTCATTCGTCCGCTGCGGCGGACTGTTTGAATTCTGTTTGTCAGTTTGCGAACAGCGCGTCTAGGATGCCAACCAATTGCCACCGTCCACGACGAGAACGGCACCGTTGATAAAACTGGCGGCGTCTGAACACAGAAACACGGCGACAGTTTCAATGTCGCTGATGCGGCCGAAGCGGCCCAGGGGAATGCGTCGCAGCAGTTTCTCTTTTACCGGCTCGGGAACCAGACGCTTCATTCCCTCCGTATCCTCGATGGGGCCGGGGGCGATCCCATTCACGCGTATGCCGTAGCGTCCCCATTCCACCGCGAGGTTCCTGGTCAACGCGTCAACTCCGGCCTTGGCCGCCGAAACATGGAGCTGGTAAGGCGTGCCGCCATAGTGAAGTGTGGCGCTGATGTTCAGAATCTGGCCGCGGTTCTTTTTCAATTCGGCAAAGGCGGCGCGGCAAACATTGAAGGTGCCCTTTAGATCGATATCCACCACCGTGCCGAAGCCATTGGGCGATAGTTCTGCGGCGGGGCTGAGAAAGTTTCCCGCCGCGCCATTAACCACAATGTCGATCTTGCCGAACCGCACCAGAGTGGCGAGGATCGCTTCCTCAATTTCTTCGGGTTTACGCACGTCTGCTGCGACAGCAAAAGCTTCGCCCATATTCTGAGCTGAAGCCCGGGCGTCGTTAATTGCCTTCGCGGCCGGTTCGAGATGCTCCATCTTACGGCTAACGAGAGCGACGCTTGCCCCGGCTTCAGCGAGGGCGCGGGCCACGCCGCCGGTGATACCTGTTCCGCCACCCGTTACAAAGGCGACACGGCCAGTCAGAATTCCATCCGCAAAGATTTTGTTCATAATGTGGCACAGACTTCAGTCTGTGATTTCCGTTTAGGTTTAATCCGGCCGGGGGGTTACCACAGACTAAAGTCTGTGCCACTTCAGCCGCCGGCGATGTAGGGGCGCGACTGCACAATGTAGATCTGGCCTTTCATGTAGGCCCATTCGATGTCCTGATCTCTACCGCGAAAGAGTCGCTTAATACTGTCGGCTGTGGCGGCCAACCGCCTTACCACGTCGTCGGTCAGCACCGTGCGCTCCCCAGTAATCGGGACTTCTTTGACACCGCCGCGTTCATCGAAGGTGAGCAAGCTCTCCTCGGCCGAACGCGTCAATACGCGCACAGCGTTTGAGCGCGGGCGAAAGACTATCTGTTCCGCAATCCTCTGGCCTTCGACCACTTTGATTCCCAGGCCGCGCTTGGCGCTGATGTAGATGGCCTCTTTGTTATCGCGGTCGAAAGGATCGGCGGTAATCATCACTCCCGAACTCTCCGAGTTGATACCTTCCTGGATTAGCACTGCCATGTACACCTTTGAATGATCCACCCCGGCACGCTCGCGGGCTTCGTAGGCCTCAAAGTTCCAGAGCGAGGCCCAGACCTTCTTAATGGCATCGGGCATTTGCTCTTCGGCGCGCACGTTCGGCACTGAGCTGTAGAGACCGGCGCCGCTGAAATTCGGCAGGTCTTCCGAATTCGATGAACTCCGTACGAATACCCCTTTGCCGGCAAACTCGCCTGCCATGCGCCGTGCCACCTCCGCGCGCAAACGCTGGTTGAGGCGACCCTTTTGGATTCGTTCGCGCATGGCGGTCAGCTTCTCGCGACGATAGGCAGGGTCGTGGACGAAACGCTGATCCCCCATCATTCCGTAAATCGCGGTGTCGAGGTTGTTCTCCTTAATAAACTGATCGTAGTAGAAAAACGGCAGCGTAAAGCCGTCGGGCACGACGATCCCGGGCAGGCGGGAGCTCATCACTTCGCCGAGATTGGCTGACTTGCCACCGTACGCAATCGACAAGCGGGCCCGTTGCTGTCGTAGCCCGAGAATCCGACGTTCGGAAAGATCGCCGCGAGGTCTCATCACGTCCAGCCGTACCAGCAAACGCTTCTGATATTCCTTCAACTGATCCAGATCGGCCCGCTTGATCGAATAGGCGTCGCGTTTAGTCTCAAAAGAAACCCACCAACCGTCATATTGCTTCAGCAGCTCCGTGGCGTTCTTGATGTATGCGTTGGGCACACCCCATCCTTTCGCCAGCAGGTTGATGTGTGAAAGCGGGGTGGAAGGCCGGCCGGTGATCACCCCCGCGACCGGAGGAAGCTGCAGCGGAACTTCATTCAGTACCACGATCTCGTTGGACCCAATCTCGACGTGTTCGTCCAGCTTGGTGATGATATGAATGCGGCCCAGGCCCTGGCCCAGGTTCAGCGCCTGGTAATCCTGTTCGCGGGAAATATCGCTTTGCGAGATGCGCAACAACCCTTCAATGCGCGCGGAGACTTCGTCCTGGCGCAGCGAATTCGGCTTGTAGCGCACCGGTGTAAAGAAGGTCCGGTTGATAATATCGGAGGTTAGCTTGATTTCCGGGGCCTCGATCAGATCGCCCTCCCAGAACTCAAACGTCCAGGCACGCACCGGCGTCTGGTAGGCCACTGTGCCCAGGATGAAACGGCGGTTGGGCTTTAGATAGTTGTTTTCAAAAAATTCTTTTCCGCGCTCAAGCGAAAGGTAGGTGCCGTTGACAAAGTCCTTATGAAAGGCGTAGCGCTTCGTATTCACGTAATAGATTTTGTTGTTGTCTTTGCGATCGATCACGAACATCGCGTGTGGCAGAGCATACGGCGTGTTCTGATCGTAGACGACGGCCAGGGAATCGAATTGCGCTCGCGATTGGACTGCCGGCACGGAGCGTAGCGCGGCGGGAGTATCACTCGCGCGCTCTTGCGCCACCGTAACTCCCGCCACGAGTATGCATAGAACAACAGCTAACAGTCGTGAGAAATCAGGCCCACATTTGGAAAGAGCGCTCAAGATTTAATGCTCCCCTCGGATTTATGCTTTCCCTTGCCCATTACTGAAGTAGCGCTCCACCACTACGATCAGCGAGTTGAGACGCTCGTTGGTTTCCCTAAGTGCCTGGTCTAATCGTATCTGCGCCTCCGCCGTTTGCAACTGATTTTGCGCTAATTGCGCCATGAGTTCGACGGTCGTTCCCAGCTTCTCTTCCGTGCGTAAATGTGACTCGGAGACCTTCTGCAAGTCAGTGGAGACCTTCTGCAAGTCAGCGGAAACCTTCTGCAGGTCAGTGGCAAATTGGGCTTGTTGTTTTATAACAAAATCGATCGCTCGTTCCATTTCCTCATTGCTCATATCAAACGGCCTCCCTTAAAAGCTCAGCTCCGGCGCGTTGCAATAATTCTACCAGATCATCTATGTGACGACGCTCCGTGAGAAAACTGTTGATATTAACCCGCAGAGCCCGGCGCCCATGCAACACGGTAGAAGGAAAGAAGGCCTCGCCACTTTGCTCAATTTTTTGCTGGAAGGCACGCTGTAACTGATCTTGTTTGGCGGTATCTAATTGCCGCACCGCAGGCGGCAGAAAACGAAAGCAGCACACCGCCGTTTCAATTTCGCCGACCCGCTCAAAGTCCGGCAGCTCGTCCAGTTTCTCAGCCAGATAACGTGTCAGTTCAATGTGCCGCTCAACCACCGCGCCGTAACCGCGCTTGCCCATAAATTTGAAGGCCATCCAGACCTTCAAGGCACTGAACCGTCGCGTGCCCATCTGGCCATAGCGAAACATGTCGTATTCGACGTCCGACCCGCCGCGGTCTTCGCTGAGATATTCAGGCGTGATATCGAAGGCGTCGCGCAGCACGCGCCCGCCGTCGCGCACCAGCGTGGCCCCGCAGACAAATGGTACGAACATCCATTTATGCGGGTCGAACGTAACGGAGTTGGCTTGTTCGATGCCGCGCAGTTGTGTCTTATGCTTATCGGAGAAAGCGAGTCCGCCACCATAAGCCGCGTCGGCGTGAAACCAGCAATCATTCTCGCGGGCAATTTCCGCCAACTCAGGAAGTGGGTCAATGACGCCGGTGGAAGTCGCGCCGGCGAGACCCACAATACAGCACGGGATCAAGCCTTGTTGCCGGTCACGCGCAATCGCCTCAACCAGCGCTTCGAGGCGGATGTGAAACCTGCCATCCGTTGCGATCTTGCGCAGGCTCTGCCGGCCCATGCCGAGAATGTCCAAACTTTTTTCCACAGAGAAGTGACACTGCTCCGAGGCGTAAACCACCAGGTCGCTGTTTAGCGCGCGCATGCCTCGTTCGCATACTTCGCGCGGATCTCTTTCTGACGCTCGAGTCACCGCATTGTCGCGGGCGCATTTTAGGGCAATCAGATTGGCCTCGGATCCACCGCTGGCAAGAATGCCGAAACTGTCCGGACCATACCCAATAAGTTCGCACAGCCAGCGCAGCACCTGCGTTTCGACCAGCGCTGCGGAAGGGCCGTTGCGCCATGCTCCCGCATTTTGATTAAGGGCTGAACAGAGCGCGTCGGCCCATACGCCGATAGGCAGCGGCGCCGGATTGAATTGCCCATAATAGCGAGGACTGGAGATCTGCATGGCATGCGGCGCGATGTCGCTGGTAAAGCGATCCAGCACTTCATCCACGCTGATGCCGGCCAACGGCATTGGCTCGGCGAAAAGCTTTTCGAGATCTGCCGGCGAGGCTTTCGAAGTCAGGGGCAAGCTCTCCAGTTGGCGCGCGTACTCTGCAATTATGCTGGTGACAGCGTTTCCGAGGTGTTGGTGTTGCTGGCTTAATGATTCGGTCATGTTATTTTGTGGTCCAGCGTTAGTGCGAAATACTCTGTCCGTTTCTCTTTATGAAAAAATCCAGCTCAGTTGAGTTTGGGGAGAACCTCGAGCGGAGCGCATCCCGCTTCGGCATCAAACCAGCCGCGAGTACCGTTGCACAGTTGACTGGATATTATGAACTCCTGCTGCATTGGAATCCAAAACTACATCTCGTGGCCCCGTGCTCGCCGGGCGAATTCGCGACGCGACACGTACTCGAATCTTTGCTGCTGCTGCCGCACTTAACCCGTAAGGCCCATGTGGTAGATGTCGGATCGGGAGCTGGCCTGCCAATTGTCCCCTGTCTGGTTGCTCGCGACGACATTCAGGCCACGCTAATAGAAGCGTCACCGAAGAAAGCTGTATTTTTGCGCGAAGCCTTAAGCCGGTTGGGTCTTAACGATCGGGCAGCCGTGTCCGCCGAGCGTTTCGAGAAGCTTGATCAACCCGAAGCTGACGCAATTACTTGCCGGGCCCTGAATCGTTTCAGCAACATGCTGCCGCGCCTGATCGCCTGGGCGCCAGCGACGGCAAAACTATTCCTCTTTGGCGGTGATGCACTGCTGGCCGCCATCCGCGAAGCCGAAGTCCCTTTTGAGATCGTGCCGGTCCCGGAATCCGAGCGCCGGCGGCTCTTTATTTTGACAAAGACTGACTGAGCAATTTAGTGACTTAACGGCTTTGCACAAAACTCTTATTTCGTGTTCCTTCGTGCAGTTTAGTGTGATTTCGTGGATCGTATGGCTCCCAATCCCAAGCGCACGATCCACGAAATTACACGAACTCTCACGAAGCAACACGAAGCAACGCTAAAACGACAAACGGGACGAGAACTTCGATTGTTCTCGTCCCGTTTTGCGTGAACTCAAACCAACTGCCCCAGCGCTAGCGAATCACCTCGATCGCAATCAACTGTTGTCCATTGATAACAAACTCGGCCGGCAGCAGCTCTTTCTCGAAAAGAGGAGACAGCGCCATAGCCGTGTATCCGCCTGAACTGCGATCGTTATTCAGCGTCGCCACCACGGAAGGTGGCAGATTGGGTAGTTCGCTGGTGCCGATGACGACACCGGGCGTGACGCGAAACAGTTTGACGTAAAGTCGGTCGTCCTTGCGAATCTTGTTGATGGCGCTAACCAACTGGCCCAGGTCCTGCGGTACGAAAGCCTTTGCCGCAGAGGTTTCCTGCAGCGCCCCGCCATCGCCCACGAAAATTACCAGCGGACCTGACGGTACATCGGCGGGAATCTTTACCGGAATTCTTTGCACGAACTGTTTTCCTGATTCGGTTCGCACGTACGCTTGAATTTCGACGTCATCGCCCCGCCGGACTTCATTCCGGTCGAGCGAAATCCGCTCCAGCGTAGCTGCATACTTTCTATCCGACGACACGATATCGAGCAAGATGCCGCTGATTTCAACGTTGTCGAAACCGCTGCCCAACAGCGCATTCACCGGGACCGCGATCGAACCGGCGGCCAGAAGGGGCGCGTTCCCTGAGGAGAACCGCCGTTCCACCATCACCGGTCCCTGCCCGATAATGCCCACTTCGCCGCGGATACTTATTGTTGACTCACCCAGGCTGCGCTCGTTCGCAGTAATCGTGTTGTAAACAGTCAGATTTACCAGCAGTGGCGTCAGGAACGAGTCGTTGGCCACTTCGTACGAGAATTGTTCCGTGCGCCCGCGGCTGGTGTGGAGCGTTATCTTTACCGGAATCATCCGCGGCGCCTGGCGCAGTTTGCCAAATACCCCCGTATTGCGGTCCTGCGAAACGGCCCCAACCATCTGACCCGGCACCGAAAGCTTAAAGGAGTTGTTGGTATTGGCTATGACCGTGACCACAGAACTCTCGGTCATTGGCATATCGGCCGATCCCAGGTTCAGAAACGGGTGGCCAAAGGCATAAATTTGATCCCCGTCGCGGAACGTTACGGTGCCTGATGCGGCTATTGAGTAATCTCCGCGTACTAACTGGACACTAACTGACGTTCCCGGGGCCAAGGTCTTTTCTGTAACTGGTCCCAAAGGCGTAATCGCAGCCGCACCCCCTACACCTGAAAGCGGCAGCAAGCCGTTACTCATCAAGTGTGAAGAGAACAACGCCAGCGATTCCTGGCTGATGCCTCCGAAGACTACCGGGGTAGCAATGGGCTGGATCTGCTGGCCCATCAAAGCAACCAGCGGAGAGCCACTGGCTACCGAGGCAATCATCGGGGCTCCGGCTATTGCCTGTCCCGGCAACGCTGGTTTCCAGGTTGCGCTGGCAAGTTGAGTGAATGACACGGCCCGCGGCTCACGGGCTGGTCCCGATTTGCCTCCCGCCCCTTCGGCAAAGATATCCAACATCTCCTGGATGGGAGTGATGCCGCAGATAGGTTCTTTGGCGAAAGGAAAACTGAATGCAATCGCGCCCGCCAGGCGCCCGTCAATGTAAACCGGCGAACCGGACATACCGGCAAAAACACTCGTCTTCTGCACATTTGCTCCCGACAGCCGGGCAATAATCGCCGACTGACGTGGAGACGGATATCCCGGCAAAACGCCCAGGATCTCCACGGCAAACTCTTCCGGTTCGGTGCCGGAAAATACGGTGCGCGCCACACCTTTCATGCCGGGCCGGAGGTCTTCCAGCGGGAACATGCGCGGGTCAGCGGCTTTCGCCCCTGCAGCCCTCTGCTGTGCCCCAGCCGGTGACGAATGCACCATAAAAACCAGCGCCAGGGCCAAAATCGTGAAGATGTGTTTTTTCATTTAGTGGATCCTGCTAACCGTACCCATGCTTACCAATCAACGCCAGCGAATATAGCCTAAATCGGAGGAAAGGAGAACCACTCAATTGCGGGCTCTCTTCATGGAATATCCTCTACTCTTCCCACGCTGTTTGATTCATTTTTGGGCTCAAGAGTTCGTTGCCAGTGTGATGCCAGTGTAATAGTCGCTTGATACTTTCCTCACCTCCGAGGGATAGTTAACTGCGGAAGGGGGAAACTAACCTGAAACATGCCACAAATCGACCCGGTGGTGGAGTCGAGGGCTTCATTCTGATTGGCGGCGCCTCGAGCCGCATGGGATCCGATAAGGCGCAGCTTAAACTGGGCGGTCGAACATTCGTCGATCGAATTGCCGAAGCCCTGTCTGCGGTGGCCGCTACTATTTTCTGTGTCGGAGGAAAAGAAGATTCCTGCCCCGGTCTGAGTACTGTTCCTGACATCTATCTCGATTGGGGCGCGCTGGGTGGACTACACGCTGCCCTGTCAGCGTGCACATTGGATTGGGCGGCTATCGTAGCCTGCGATCTCCCCTTCGTAACGGGCGATCTTTTCCAACGCCTTGCTAATCTGCGTGATGATTTCGACGCCGTGGTCCCTCTTCAGCTGGATGGGCGCCCCCAGCCTCTCGCTGCCCTCTATCGCCGGGGGCCCTGTCTGGCGCAGGCTGAGGCGTTGATCGCGGTCGGGGAGCGGCGCCCACGCGGTCTGCTGGCGGCGGTAAACACACGTTTGGTGCAGCATGCCGAGTTAGAGGATCTGGCTGGAGCGGCAAACTTCTTCTCCAATATCAATGCGCCCGGCGACTATGCCCGGGCGCGCTCCCTGGCCGGCAATGGAAAAACTGGCATTTAAAACTTTCGCTTTTACGCCTCATCATTCATAATCCCGCTCAAATTATGGCGCACCGAAGAACACCGGGAAAACGGGTTGCGGTAGCAATGATGCCGATTGCACTGCTGATTTTGCTGGCTGTGGGATCGGTAACAGTATGGTTAGGCCGTAGCATCACCCGACCGCTTCAAGGCGCGTACCTGGTCACTCCCCAAACATTTTCCCAACTGAGCGGTCCCGTCCTAAAGGCCACGGATGAAACATGGCCTAACCGGGACGGCACTGAGTCGCGCGGGTGGCTGCTGCGGGGTACGCCCGGAGCTCCGGCAGTTATTCTCTATCATCGCTTCGGCGCCGATCGCTCGTGGCTACTGAATCTCAGTGTAAAGATCAACGAAGCCACTAACTTCACCGTGTTGTGGCCGGATTTGCGCGGGCACGGATTAGATCCTCCTGTTAAGTGGAGCTCTTTTGGCACCTATGAAGCCGATGACGTATCAGCGGCAATCGATTTCGTGCGTTCGCTTAAGGCGCCTGGAGGCGCGGCCCAGGTCGGCGACAAGATCGGGTTATACGGCGTGGAGTTGGGAGCTTACGCGGTGCTGGCGGCTGCTGAGCGACATCCGGAAGTGCGGGCCTTGGTTCTTGATTCGGTACCGTCCGGACCCGACGATCTGCTCGACTCCGCCGCTGGTAGCTCCCTGGGTACCAACAACGTACTGCTGCGCAGGTTAGCGCGCGTGGGCGTGCGTATCTACTTTATGGGGAAATACCGGAACACGCCCTCGTGCCAGCTGGCGGCATCGTTCCCAAAAAAGCATGTGCTCCTGATCTCCGGAGAAGATGCCGGTTACCTGCGCGATTCCACCACGCAGTTGCAAGGGTGCTTTGGGGCAGCCGCCCTGGAAGCAAAAACCGATCTGCCGTTGACCGGGCTTAACCTGCCTTCGGCAACAGGTCAGGTCGGCGAAGGCTATGACAGGGTAGTGATTGATTTTTTTGATAAGGCACTGCGCGGTGGGCCCTAGTTTCGCAAGTGTCCCGCCCCGCCGGATGCCTTTCCGGTTCACCCCCCATTCCCAGGTAAACCAACCACTGATCGCCTGACGACTGACAAATCGATGCTACGCACTGCTGTCATCGGCGTTGGCCATCTGGGCCGGCAACACGCCAGGATTCACGCAACCCTGGCCGCCGAGGGGCGGACCAAATTCGTCAGCGTATGCGATCTCAACCCGGAGACTGCGAAGTCCATCGCCTCAGAAAGACAAACGGAATGGACTGCCGACTGGAGATCACTAATCGGCAAAGTAGATGCGGTAAGTCTGGCCGTGCCCACCGAGTCGCATTGCGAGATTGCCTGCGGCTTGCTCGTCGCCGGCATCCACGTCCTGGTGGAAAAGCCTATCTCGCGTACGATTGAAGAAGCCGACCGGATGATGGCAGCAGCGAAAGAGGGGGGGGCCATGCTTCAGGTGGGGCACCTCGAACGGTTCAACCCGGCCCTTATCGCTCTCAAACCGCACGTTCGCCATCCGGTTTACTTCGAGATACACCGCGTAGGCGAATTTACCGCGCGCTCTCTGGACATCGACGTCGTGCTCGATTTAATGATTCACGATCTGGACATAGTGCAATGGTTGGTCGGGGCGGAAGTAGAAGTTACCAGTCTGCAGGCCGTGGGTATACCCATCCTTACGAATAAGATTGACGCTGCCAATGCTCGATTGGAATTCGCCACCGGGGCCGTCGCGAACATCACCGCCTCGCGGGTGGGCACCGAGCGAATTCGCAAGATGCGTTTTTTTCAGCCGCGCGACTACATAGCTGTGGACTACACCACCAAGCGAGCTTCAGTCAGCAGTCTGGCGCCGCCGGCTGCTGATGGGGCGTGGCCGGGCGTTCATGTGCGCAACCTTGACGTCCTCGACATTGAGCCGCTGCGTTCAGAGATCCTGGCTTTCATCGAAGCGGCAGATGCCGGACGGCCATCACCAGTCTCAGCGGCCGAAGGCAAGCAAGCGCTGCTGCTGGCTCTTCGTGTGCTCGAACGCATCCACGAACACACAGCCGGCACCCAGGTCGAAGCTGTTAAGGCACACCCTGGCGGCCGCAGCTGACTTGCCAATCAGCGCCGGGGTCATCCCAACCTGCGCTTGCCGCGGCCCTTGGCGCTAACTCAGAGATGTCTAAGATCAGCATTGGTTCGTGTTGCTTCGTGGATCGTGTGCTTTGGATTCGGAGCCACACGATCCACGAAATCACACTAAACTGCATGAAGGAACACGAAACAAGAGTTTTTGTGCAAAGCCGATAAACACTTTAGACATGCCCGCACAATCACCAGAACGCCAGGAGAAGATCTCAAGCTTCCTGCAGGAACGGATCACAGCAGGCGACTTCCCTTCCGCCGTTTACCTGGTAGCTCAGAATAATCAGATCATTTTTAGCGACGCGCTGGGCCAGGCTGTCCGCGAACCTGCCCACGCCGCCACCAGCGAAACAATCTACGATCTCGCTTCGCTGACGAAGCCACTGGTTACCGGGCTGCTGTGTGCCCGCCTGATCGAGCTGGGCGAATTGACGCTGGATAGCTCGCTGGCCAATTACCTGGGCGAGTTCGATCGCGCCGATAAACACGCGCTCACCCTGCGCCAGCTGCTGGTCCATACGTCTGGCCTGCCCGCCTGGCGCCCGCTCTACATCACCTCCGGCGGCGAACCCGAAGCCGCGCTGGGGGCCATCGCCAGCGAGCCGCTCGAACATGAGCCCGATACGAAGGTAGTTTACAGCGATCTGAACTTTATTGTGCTGGGTTTGCTGCTCGAACGATTGACAGGCAAACGCCTGGCGGTGCTGGCCCGGAAAGATATCTTTGAGCCGCTTGGCTTAAAGCGAACCTTCTTCAATCCCGATCAGACAATGCAAACCGAAGTGGCTGCCAGCGAAGTGGGCAACGCCTACGAACGCGATATGTGCAAAGTAACCCTGCCCACGCAAGGATATAGCAATTGGCGTTCAGACTTGATCTGGGGTCAGGTGCACGACGGCAATGCGAACTTTCTCGGAGGCGCGGCCGGACATGCAGGCTTGTTCTCAACCGCGCGCGAGACCCTGAAGCTCGCTAATCAGTTTCTGGGCGATCTCTCCGAATTACTTAATGCGGAAACGTGCCAACTGTTTCGCACCAACATGACCCCAAATCTAAATGAGGCGCGTTCGATCGCGTGGCAGCTCGCGGCCACCAAAGATTCAATTGCCGGTCCCGGCCTTCCCGGCGACGCCTTCGGCCACTCCGGATTCACCGGCACCAGCTGCTGGATTGATCCAAACCGCAAACGCGTTTTTATTCTGCTCACCAACCGCACCCACGCCCGCGCGCTTCCCTTTGCCAACATAAACAGCGTGCGCCGCCAGTTTCATTCTCTCGCTGTCGCTGTGCTGGACGAGAGTTGATCCGACATAAGCTAAATAAACCTGAGGTCACGTGCTCACCTTGTAACCTGTGCTTAACATGGACGGGCTGTATCCAGGTTAAGGCAGTGTTCAGACTTTGTTCAGGCGGCATTTACGTGGACATTCCCCCAACCCCTGGGCTATATTGCGGGCTCTTCGAGTCAAAAGATAAGGTAGGACAACAGTTCAAATATGGGTCTGCTAAATTTCCTGCCCAAAGAGGACCAATATTTTGACCTCTTTATTCAGATGACGCACTACATCTCCGACGCGGCGCGCGTGCTCAAGGAGATGATGGCTGACAAGAACCACGACTATAAGGAATACGCCCAGCGTATTAAAGGCATCGAACACGCTTGTGATGAGCTGACCCACAGCATTTCGACTCGGCTTAACAAATCCTTCATCACGCCTTTTGATCGCGAAGACATTTACATGATGTCCACCGCCCTGGACGACATCGTCGATCTCATTGACGATGCCGCCCGGGCGATCATTATTTGCGACATCAGAGAGATTAAGGATTACGCGCAGGATTTTGCCGACGTCATAGTGCGCATGGCCGAACAACTGCGCGAGATTGTTTCAACTTTGAAAAAGCCAAAGAACATCACGCCGCGCCTGGTGGAGATCCATCGGCTGGAAAATGAGGGCGATGATATTTATCACGCAGCGATTGCCGAACTTTTTCATGAGGAACACGACCCCCTCACGGTGCTGAAGTGGAAAGAAGTTTATGAAAAGCTGGAGGCCGCGGTGGATCGTTGCGAAAACGTCGCCAACATTATCGAAAGCGTCATCATCAAGCATACCTGAAAAGTGTCAGTTGTTAGTTGTCAGTGGTCAGTTGTATTCGAGGTAGCCGTGCGAGAATTGCAACTCATACAGGAACATCACCACTGACGCTGGCTACTCACACCGCCAACTAACTACTGACTACTAACAACTGACGAACAAGAGATCATGACCGCAACGTTTGCCTTCGTCCTGGTGCTGGTTCTTTTCGCCCTCATCTTTGATTACATAAACGGCTTTCACGACGCGGCTAACTCGATTGCGACCGTCGTCTCCACCCGGGTGCTGTCACCGGGCATGGCTGTACTCTGGGCCGCATTTTTTAATTTCGTTGCCTTTGCCGTTTTCGGAACTCGCGTGGCCAAGGCCATCGGTGATGGCGTGCGCATGGACCTGATAGATCCAGACCTGCGCCTCTACGTGCTGCTTGCCGCACTGCTGGGCGCTATAATCTGGAACCTGATCACATGGTATCTGGGGCTGCCCACCTCGAGCTCGCATGCCCTGCTGGGGGGTTACGCCGGGGCCGGTATCGCCGCTTACGGCGGCGTCATCGGGCTGCTAAACGTAGAGGTCTGGAAGCGTACGCTGATATTTATTGTTCTGTCGCCCCTGGTGGGAATGTTACTGGGCTGGAGTTTGATGGTCGCGGTCCACTGGATTTTTCGACGCGCGACACCTAAACGGGTGGACACGGTGTTTCGCAAGGGCCAACTATTTTCTGCCGCCGCTTTTTCGCTGGGACATGGCGGAAACGATGCGCAAAAAACAATGGGCATCATCACCGCGGTACTGACCGCAGGCGGGGTGGCCGGACTTGCGTACGGACCGGGCGGCAAATTACCTCCCATCCCGCTCTGGGTAGTTCTCTCGGCGCACGCGGCCATCGCCCTCGGCACCCTCTCTGGCGGTTGGCGCATCGTGCACACCATGGGCTCCAAGATCACAAAGCTGAAACCTGTCGGCGGTTTCTGCGCGGAGACAGGGGCGGCGCTGACCCTCGCTTATGTGACCCTGACCGGAACTCCTGTTTCCACCACTCACACCATCACGGGCGCTATCGTTGGCGTAGGCGCCACGCGACGCTTGTCGGCGGTCAAATGGGGAGTCGCCGGGCGCATCCTCTGGGCCTGGATTCTGACAATTCCCGCCGCCGCGACCATAGCGGCACTCTCCTTCTGGCTCATCCGATTCATTCACAACTTGTATTAGGTAGCAGGTACTCCTACGCCCCGTCCGGTCTGAAGGCGAGACCGGTATTCTTCGCGCCTTATGTCTTTCCTTTCTTAGCGCCTTTGCGCGAAATCTCAACTTCTGTGAGTTACAAGTTGGGGGTTCACGCAAAGCACCCCAGCTCGTTCTACGACGAGCAGATACCTGGGTGGAAACGGCAGACGAATTAAGAACTTAGAGCGCATCCGATTCGCGTGAAGGTGGCGGGCCCAACCCCGACGGGGTTGTGTCCTCCAGCCCAGGGTTGCCGCTTCGGCTACCCTGGGAAACTATGA
>JBDTOI010000105.1:0-14137 GCA_039933315.1 Pyrinomonadaceae bacterium | reverse complement strand
TTCAGTATCCGATAATGACTCTTCTTAAGAGTTTTGTACGCGAGCTTTATCGCTCATCGTTTTGACTCTCAAAGTTCATTGATATGGACACGCTCTATCTAGTTTTCAAAGATCGATTATCCGATCCGTGCTTGGATGCTTCGGAATCGTATTGTTGCTTATGGTCGGACTTTTCTTACCTCAAGCAAACGCGCATTCTAACGAATGACTTCTGACCTGTCAAGCGCGCTCTGCAAAATCAATCGAAAGACCTGGTGCGGCCCTTATTTCCGTCGTTTAGTCCCATCGAATTCCGTTCAAGCTCTCCAAAGCCCCCGGATTTCCGATAAACTTTCACTTTCGTTTCTTCGCTTTAGGTATCTCCCCCGGGGATGCGACCCGCAACACCCCTCTATCATCCCTATAAAGGGTGTACTGAACGTCCTTCAGTTGTTCGTTTTCGTCTTTGACCTTGACCGTGAACGTTTTGTTGAGCCCTCGACCTTCGACCCGCAAGGGAAGGTACCCCTTCACATCGGGGCTGCGGTAACCAGTGTAGTGCTCCTGATTATGTTTATCGTATCCCAGCACGTATATCCGATCAAAATCCGGCTCCTCCAACTTGTGCGGCTGGCTGGAACTGCTCTTCTCCAGAATGACCCAGCTCCCAGGCTTCGTCTCTTTCTGAACACCGCGGCTGCCGGCGTCACTCTCCTCTGAGGGCTCATCGTCGAGTCTGCGCCAAGCCACGAATTCGCGACCCGAGCGATAAAAAATGATGTCGCTGGGTACTGTCAGTTCGACTTGCTTCCCATAGATCCAACCCGCTGGAGCCGGCGAGATCGACGGATCCAAGCGCACCTTGTACCAGAGTTCGTTCGGCTCCTCTGGCTCTTTCTCGGCATCAATATCCTTTTTCCCTTTTGGCGAGCTGGTCTGACCGCTGCCAGGTTTCGGAGCAATGTCGCTTTCGATCGTTTCCGAAGACTTAGGCTTCGGCACCCGCTTCCATCCCACAATCTCGAATGTCGAGCCGCTATCCAGCTTCATCATGATGTTGTCGTTGCTGCTACGATCCGGAGTCAGGCGAAGGTTTGAGCTAGCGTGCAATTGACCGGTCGCCTGCCCAGGTGTTTCCTTGTCTTCTTCCGACAGCTTGCGAGAACTCTCGAGCACGGTTTCCGGCATGATGTTTCTGGCTTCAATCCATCCTTCAGTACTCTCCTCATTACGGGCCTTAACACGCAGCCACTTTTCGCCAGTATCCGGTACGGTCGAAGTATCCAGGATGTCCACCTGGTCGCCCCGTGCGACCACCACCAGGGTCGCCGCGACCACTGCAGTGGAGCTTCTTATCTCCGCCCGCCGTGAGACCACGACACCAGTATCATTCTTCTTTGCCAACGTGCTGCAACCCGCGAGCGATAGGCATAAGGCAAATATTGTTAGAATTTCACGGAGGCTCATCGTTACCACCGGACTTACTTTGATCTTCATTCGATTTTCAGAACGAACTACTTTCCTCTCAATGATTGCGGTATGAGCCGCGCGAGTCGCTATTGTAACCCAACCCTCGCAGCAGGTCGCGCTGATCGCGGGTCAATGCCTGAGCGGGCAAGACGTGCGATCTCGAGCCGATCTTTTCAACCCGTAGTCCAAAAGGCGCCAGCACGGCGGGCAGATCTATCATCGAAGCGCTCTCCAGGTACGTGCTGGCAAAGCCTTCCATGCCCCGGACGTTGTTCAGCACGCTCAGAACTGCACTATTTGCCTCAGTCCGGGCCGAGCCAGACCGATATCGCCGGAAGAGTTCCCGGTATACATTTTCCAGGGATTGCTTGCCCCTGGATCGGGTTCTCAGTGTTAGATCATAAATCAGAGCAACCAACATGGCTTTCTGGTAAATGAGGGATGGGCTGGTTGTCCACCGCCGTTTGGACGCCTCCATGAGTGAAAGTGTGTCACGTTCGGGCGCGGATAAGTATGTATCGAACGCGCGCCCCACGGCGTTCAAGAGGTCTTGAAAGGTGAGAAGGTCCAGTTGCTGTGCGGTGCGCATGGCCTGGTAAATCGTGAACCCTTCATAGAACCAATCGTAGTCACCGTCGAGGGCGAGGCCGTTTGGTACCCAGAGATGAAACAATTCATGAGTCAGCGGAGTACTGAGTTGAACCAGAGCGGCAGATCTTGCAGGCTGTCTTCCGGAGAGAAGCACGACTGTGGTTCCCCTTGTTTCGGCGCTCCACCGCCCCGCGCGCTCATTGTTGGGGAAGGGTGACAGAATCAACATTGCCCGTTCCGCAGGTGCCGCCCCCACAGAGTGTGTGTAACTCTCAACAATTCTCCTGGCGACTGTCATTCCCTCCTCGGCGGAGAAATCCCACTCTCCGGAGAAACAAAGACTAAACTCCATTCGGCCAAGCCGCGCTCGAGACTGCCGCAGGTCTTTGGAGATGAAAAACACGGCCCGGTCCGGTTCACTTATGTCGAATTCGTTGGTGTTGATTCTACTTTCCGAGGTGGCGATTAGCCACAGGTTTGGCAACTCAAAGCTCACGCGGGCCACTTGGCGCGAGCGGTTCGGTTCAGGGGTAAACGTGGGGAGAAGATCGCCGGGGAGCAACAACCCTCGTTCCGAGGTAAGCCACGAAACATATGCGGCATCTCCCGAACGAATCGCCGGATCGAGTTCGACCTCATAATAGAAGTGCGTCGCTTGCTTCTCTGCCTGGTACTGGCCTGGTCCCAATTTTCGCACGCTCACAGTTTTGCCATTGCGGTCTGTCAACATAAGGCCAGTTATTCGTTCGCCGAGCCCCATCACGCTGCCGTATGTCTTACGAAAGGACCAGGTCTGCATCCCGCCTTCATGTTCGCCCTGAATAACTAGCCGGGGAGGAACCGACGATTGAACTCGAATACTAATATTCATCGGCGTGGCGCGAGCAATACTGGCTTGTGAAGCGGCCAGCAAAACCGCGCAGGCGAAAAGAAGACATTGTCTTCCTGCGAACCGTCGCTCATAAGCCATTAAGATTATTAGTCCCTTCAACACGGAAAGAAGGAATCAGGCCAAATCGGCATGAGTTAAGTGCCTGGCACAAACCAACCGAACGTTGACAGTTCGGGAGGTGATTACTAAACTAGGGCCCTCCAGTATAGGGCTATCTATCGTGACCAAGCATCCTTCAGTGTTTTTTGTTCAGAAGGCGCGCCACGCTCGCCTTCTCGCGGGGTTGCTGTTAGTGCTGATCTTGCACGGCGGCACCTCATCGTTAATTCACACCCATCGCTCGGCGCTGGCTTCTCGCACCACCCAGTCGGCATCGACGGCGAATTCGTTCACTATCGCACAGAGCGGTGCCCCTGGTACCAGCCCGTCATGCTTCGAATGCCTGATCTGCCAGCTGCAGCAGAACCTCACGCTGACGGTTCTCGGTAAAGCGCCTCGTTTAGATGCTCAACTGTTCTATCCCGCCCAACACTTTTCAGTCACCATTTTTTGTTTGACTGAACCACTGAAGCAGGGGCACGGTCGCGCTCCTCCGCTTACATCCCTGGTCTGAATTCCGCACGCCACTGAGCGCACACTGCGCGCTTATTCTTTCGCTGGCGTACTCCAAAGCCTGTTCCAATTGCTCGAGAATCTGGTTTTGGATTCTGGATCAGCTTCATGGATTCTAGGAGGAGGATCAATGATTCGCAACAAAACCAACCTAACCTTTTACTGTATAGGGATATTGCTATTCACTGGCGGCATAGCCGGAGCGCAAACGCGAATTGGCACACTTCAGGGCACAATCAAAGATCCGAATGGGGCGCTAATTCCCGGCGCCACGGTGACAATTAGCCAACCCGTAACCAGATATAAACAGAGTGTCCAGACCGATGCCGAGGGTGCTTTTAGACTAGTCAATGTCCCGTTCAACACGTACAAGGTGAGCGCGGAAGCCCCAGGCTTCCAACCCACACAGCAGTCAATCGACCTGGAAAGCGCGCTGCCCATGAGCCTTGATCTCACTCTGGGAGTGGGCGCAGAGGCAGCCAATGTGACTGTTTCCTCAGAAAACTCGGCCCTGCTGGAAAGCGACCGCACCTCTTCTGATACAGATATCAGTCAGACGGTCCTGGAGCGGCCCACCGGGGCGGCGCCTTCGCGCGCGATTGAGAGCATTGTTGCCTCAACACCCGGTTTTGTAACTGATGACAACGGGCGCATGCATCCAAGGGGTTCGGAATCGCAGGTTCAGTACGTGGTTGATGGAATACCGATAACCGACAACCTCTCTGCGATTTTTTCTACCAGCCTTGATGCGCGGACGATGCGCACGGTCGAAGTATTGACGGGCGGTATCCCGGCGGAATTCGGCGATAGGCTCGCGGGTGTAATCAGTGTTAACACTCGTTCAGGTCTTGAAGGACCCACGCAGGTTGGAGTGTCGTTTTCGGGAGGCAGTTTTTCGACAGGTGAAATCGGGGCCGATTTTGCAACCCACACGAAGAAGTTCGGCTTCCTCACCAATCTATCCGCTTCGACGTCGCAACGCTATCTCGATCCGCCGACCATTGATAACTTCCATAACTTCGGCCGCAGTGGCAAAGGATTTTTTCGGCTTGACTACCAACTCGATCAGAACAACTCTTTGCGAGGCACCTTCACCTTCGGCGGCACAAACTTCCAGGTTCCTAATCGACTAGAGCAACAGCTCGCGGGCCAAAATCAGCGGCAGCGGAATCGCGATAATTCGCAAAACATCACCCTGGACCACATTTTTTCGACAAGCACGCTGGGCCAAGTCTCGTTCTTCAACCGCCACAGCGCGGCAACTCTGATAAGCAACACAAGCTCAACGCCGGTGGTTGCCTCCCAAGATCGCACGCTCCAAAATTCAGGTGTAATCGGCTCAGTCTCAAGTACGCGCGGTAGTCATAGCCTCAAGTTTGGGGGTCAGGTGACGATAACTCCGGTGCACGAGGCCTTTACTTTCTATCCCACCGTGCAGTTCGATGATTTGATTGACGCAAACGGTAATACCGTTCCAAACCCCGTCAACGGATTCAATGCCGCGAATCCCTTCGTATTTAGAGACCGTAAGACCGGGCGGACTCTGAGTGCCTACATTCAGGATCGCTTCCAGGTTGTCAAAAACCTGACCCTTGATGTTGGCGTTCGCTACGACAATTACAAACTGCTGATTAAGGAACAAGCGCTGAGCCCGCGCCTCGGTATCGCTTATTACATTCCCCGCACAAAGACTACCCTCCGGGCTTCTTACAATCGCTTGTTTCAGCCGCCTCCGGCCGAAAGTTTGCTGCTTGCGAGTTCGCCACAGGCCGCTGCGATCTCTCCCATCGCAGTGCTAACCGCAATCGCGAGTGTGAAGCCTATTCTTCCGGACAAGGAGCACGTTTACGAGATCGGTGCCCAACAGTTGGTATCAAGATATCTCCGTGTAAATCTGACGGCTTACCAGAAACGGATCGAGAACTTCTCCGACAAGGATCAGTTCTTTGAAACGGGGCTCATCTTTCCCATCGCGATCTCAGCGGGGCGAGTGACCGGCGAAGAGATCCGAATTGAGTCGACTGACATGAAGGGCTTTCACGGCTTCCTCTCGTATGCCAACGCCCGCGCCTACGGCGTAACGCCAATCAACGGTGGTCTCTTTTTGGGTGAAGATCCGCAAGACGTGCGGGTGTCGGGTCTAAAGTTCGCAAACGACCACGACCAACGGAATGAATTGCAGTTCCAACTTGGTTACACCCATCGCCGCTCAGGGCTCTTTACCATCTTCTCCGGCCGCTACGATTCCGGCGTTCCGGCGGATGTCGAGCCCGGCACTACCCTTCCGCAGTTTATAGCGGACGGATTCGACCCTCGTCTCTACAATGAGATCAATTTCCAACGGGGTAGAGTGAAGCCTCGAATGATCTTAGACTTCTCAATCGGCGCCGATCTCTTTCAGAAAGAGCGCACGACATTAAACTTCCAATTCGACGTTCAAAATCTCACGAACGAATTATTCCTTTACAATTTTGAGTCGGTCTTTAGTGGTACGCACGTCGGCTATCCGCGGCTCCTGAGCGCTCGGCTGAGCCTCCGCTTCAAATAAAAAGTCGGTGGACTGATGAGGGCGGCTGAAAGGGGGTCCAGGAGGGGGGGCGCGCAACTAGTTTTTGATTAGTTCCTGACTGTTCCATCGATCGTCCAAATTCAGATTGACAGATTTCGGTAGAGACCAATAGAATAGGGCGCGCTAATCAACCATTTCGTTCTCTAAACGTACCACCTGTCTTAGGAACTTTGCCGTGAGCCTTGTCAAAATAATCGTAGTCACGATCCTCGTGATTCTGAGCATATTGCTCTTCGGGCGTTTTTTGTTTTAGCCCGAATCCTGGATGCTCTCACCTTACGAAGCTCTCGATGCAACCGCCCTGCCTGCGCGCGCCCATCCTTCGTCGTTGCTAAAATTTGCGTTTGAATTGCTTTTCGCGATCGTGCTCTCTCTGACAAACGGTGCGCCCTCTCTTGTTGCACAGGAGATCGAATCCGACGATGTATTCCGAGTACGAACTGACCTTGTAACCGTGCCTCTCATCGTTACTGATTCGCGTGGGCGCCGGGTTGTCGGACTAACCGAAACTGATTTTGTCTTGCAGGCTGAAGGTCAGGCTCAAAAAATCGCATTCTTCGCAATTGGAACATCTCGGGTGGCTCTGACTTTTCTGATTGATTCTTCAGGAAGTGCCCGCGAGTATCTCAGCGACGAGCGCGAGGCTGCCTTATCTCTTCTTTCGCGTTTTGGCTCACAGTCAGAAGTGTCGGTGTTGCAGTTCAGCGATAGGCCGCGCATTGTGGTGCCGTTTTCGGTAAACATGGGGGAGGCCCGGAAAGGATTCGACTTCCCTTCTCTCTCGGGGCGGCGTACGGCAATCTTTGATGCGGCCATGGCGGCTCTGGAGTTGATGGATCAGCGCAAAGTTGATCCTACGGAAAGAAGAATTGTTATATTGACGAGTGATGGATTGGATAACGTTAGTACCGTTAAGGCGTCACGTGTAATCGAACACGCGCGGAGAAACTCCGTCGCTTTCTATGTTATTCATTTTCCAGTTTTCACACCCCAGGGAGATCGATTAGCCCCTCGCCGGGCCGCCAGCGGCTTCCGGGATCTTGCGGAGAAAACGGGCGGACAGTACTTTGTGGTGGGAGATGCCCAATCCTCGCTGGCAACACATCGGAAACATGATCTATCGCAGGTCTTCAGGACAATTGAACAAGACCTCGCGGCGCAATACCTGCTGGGTTTTTACCCCGATGAAGTTTCTCGCGATGGGCGTCGGTTGGAAGTGAGTTTCTCCAGGAAAGTACATGGTTATCGCATCAACACCCTCAGAAGGGCATATCGCCTGGATCCATCAGTGAAAGAACCTTCCCGATGAGCGATCAACAACAGTCCGGTTTAGTAAGGATCCAGCGCGCTCTTATCAGTGTCTCAGACAAGACTGGGATTGTGGATTTGGTTCGTGCGTTAAAGGGCCGCGCAGTCGAGATCATAAGCACTGGGGGCACAGCAAAGGTACTTCGCGAGGCAGGAATCGAGGTACGTGACGTATCTGAGGTTACAGGGTTTCCCGAGATGCTGGACGGACGTCTCAAGACCCTGCATCCCCTGATCCATGGGGGCCTGCTCGCGCTTCGTCACAACCGCGAGCATGAGGCGGCTATGCAGCAGTTTGGCATCGAGCCGATCGACCTGGTGGTGGTGAATTTGTACCCTTTTGAAAGAACAATCTCTCGCGATGGAGTCACACGAGACCAGGCTATCGAACAGATCGATATCGGTGGGCCGGCAATGATTCGCTCCGCGGCAAAGAATCACGAAAGCGTCACCGTATCCATATCTCCTGAAGACTATGCGGAGATTCTTGAAGACTTGAATCGCCACGATGGCTCGATCTCTGCCAAACTTCGACTCAAATTGGCGCTGCAGGCCTTTCGCCGAACGGCGACCTACGATGCAATTGTGAGCGTCTTTCTTCAGCGGTTCGCCTATGGGGCCGAATTAACGTCACCTGCCGCGGGTGGTGTTCCTGCCGGCATTGGCAGTTTCGCAGGAGGCTCGAGCGACCTGCGAGCCCCTTCGATCGAGAACGCTAAGACGCCTCCAGACTTTGCGCAATGGACACTACGTAAGAAGCAAGATCTGCGTTACGGGGAAAATCCACACCAGCAGGCGGCGCTCTACCAGACGAACACCGTCGGCGGAATCGGTAACGCCGACGTACTCTCCGGGAAGGAAATGTCCTTCAATAAC
Organism: Pyrinomonadaceae bacterium; assembly: GCA_039933315.1. Lineage (GTDB taxonomy): Bacteria > Acidobacteriota > Blastocatellia > Pyrinomonadales > Pyrinomonadaceae > DASXRU01. The sequence continues at coordinate 5,840 of JBDTOI010000105.1, read as the reverse complement.
TACGTAGACGCCGATGCGGCGTGGCAGCTTGTTTGCGATTTCGATGAACCCGCGTGCGCAATCATTAAACATACCAATCCAGCGGGCGTGGCAGTCGGTGTGACCGTCGAAGAGGCTTACCGACGTGCCCTTGAAACGGATCCGGTATCGGCGTTTGGTGGTGTTGTGGCCTTTAATCGGGACGTTGATGAAGCGGCTGCCATCGCTATCGCTAAGATATTTACTGAGGTAATCATCGCCCCGGGTTACGATTCCAAAGCCCTTGAAGTGCTGAATTCGAAAAAGAATCTGCGAGTTCTACGAGCAGTAATCCCAGCGGAACGAGAGAGCCTCGAGTACAAACAAATCATTGGTGCCACTTTAGTGCAGACTCGCGACACTCATGTTTTGCAGAGGGACGCTCTGAAGGTTGTTAGCAGTCGTCCTCCATCCGAAGAGGAATTAGACGACCTGCTGTTTGCCTGGATCGTCTGCAAACATACTAAGTCGAACGCGATTGTGTATGCCCGTAACGGCCAAACGTTGGGTGTCGGCGCGGGCCAAATGTCGCGGGTCGATTCAGTGAAGATTGGCGCGATGCGCGCTTGCCTGCCCTTAAAAGGAGCGGCCCTGGCATCAGATGCTTTCTTCCCCTTTCGCGATGGCATTGACGAAGCGGCAGAACACGGCATAACCGCGATCATCCAACCGGGCGGCTCAGTTCGCGATGCCGAGGCAATTGCGGCGGCCAACGAAAACAACCTCGCCATGGTTTTCACCGGGATACGCCATTTCAAACACTGACAAACCCTGCGGTCTGTGGTGAAATAGCGCCGCTAGATAGCAGGTAAATTCTATGATTAAAGACAAGTTTGGGATCATTTTCGGCGTCGCTAACAAGAGATCTATTGCCTGGGCGACGGCGCAGGCGTTGCATGAGGGAGGTGCGCGGCTGGCATTCACCTACCAGGGCGAACGCTTGAAAGAAAACGTCGAAGGTCTCACCAGCTCCGAAATGCCTGACTCGCTGGTTTTGCCTTGCGATGTCACAAAACCAGACGAAGTCGAGCAAACATTCGCTCGTGTTAAGCAGGAATTCAGCGAACTTGATTTCCTGATTCACAGCATCGCATTTGCGCCCCGCGAAGCCCTTGAAGGTGAATATCTCGCCACTACTCGCGAAGCCTTTCTTACTGCCCTTGAAATCAGCGCCTACTCGCTGGTCCAACTGGCACGCGCCGCTACTCCTTTAATGACCAAAGGGGGCAGCATTGTAACCATGACCTATTACGGCGCGGAAAAGGTCGTAGCCGGCTACAACGTAATGGGTGTGGCCAAGGCCGCGCTCGAATCGAGTGTCCGCTATCTTGCAGCTGATCTCGGGCCGCGCAATATTCGTGTTAACGCGATCAGTGCCGGGCCCATCCAAACCTTGTCGGCGCGAGGCGTATCGGGCCTCAGCACGATGATGAAGCATCACGCCGAGAGGGCGCCCCTACGACGAAACGTCGAAGCGCGTGAAGTCGGAAACACTGCACTCTTCCTGTGCAGCTCTCTTTCATCAGGGATCACTGGCGAAGTGCTTTACGTGGACTGTGGCTATAACATCATGGGCATTTAATCGGCAGTAACGCAAAACACTGCTACCACAAAGGCAATGGAATGAATAAGACCAATAATCAGGGAACCCATCCTTTGGGCTCTACGCAGGATGAACAGTTACTTGAGTCGCCTAGACCGGATGAATTCAGACGCACCGATCCGTGGCGAGTCTTTCGTATCATGGGCGAGTTCGTAGAAGGCTTTGATGAACTGGCTACGGTTACACGTGGTGTTTCCTTTTTCGGGTCAGCACGAGTTTCGGCTGACAATCAATATTATGAGGCCGCACGCGAAACAGCGTCCCTTTTTGCTAAGGCAGGCTTCGCCGTAATCACTGGCGGCGGTCCAGGGATCATGGAAGCCGCAAACAAGGGTGCGTTCGAGGGTGGTGGCACGTCGATTGGTTGCAACATCGAGCTTCCTCATGAACAGAAGCCTAATCCGTACCAAACACTTTCACTGAAATTTAAGTATTTCTTTGTGCGGAAGATGATGTTCGTAAAATACAGCACGGCTTTCATCATCTTCCCTGGCGGCTTTGGGACTCTGGACGAGATGTTTGAAGCTCTAACGCTCATTCAGACGCATAAGATTCGCGACTTTCCCGTCGTGCTATATGGCACGGAATACTGGGACGAGTTGTTTGAGTGGGTAAAGTCTTCAATGCTGACGCGAGGAATGATCTCAGAACGAGACTTACGGTTGCTGCACCTTACTGATTCACCGACGCACGCCGTTGAGATCGTTGCAGAGGTTGAGAGCTCGCTGGCGAAGTTGGATACAAGCGTTTCTGATGATTATTAGTCCGTGTTTGTAGGTCTTAAGGAGTCCATTTTAAGCCTCTTGATCAACTCGTCGATTTGGCATCGGCGATGACCCCACGGCACTAATAAGCCAATCCAAGTAGGATTGGGATATCTCGCCTAGGACTGCTGCCGCAACTTCTGGAACTTCGTAGCTATGCACGCGACGCACTTCGCGCTCAAGTTCCGGGAATCTTGACCGGAGCGTCTTTGCAATCAGCAATATCTCCGCTTGTCGTTCGACCTTGTCTTTCCAGCGATAGATCGATTGGACCTGGGGCAGGATCTGGACACACGCCGCCAGTTCTGCCTCTACAAGCTTCTCCGCCAAATGTTGCGCCTCTTCAACGCTTGTGGCGGTCATGAAGACTACGATTGCATCTGACGCCTCAAAAGCCATAGCTCGCCAGCTCCATTTAGTTGTTCCTGGGACTCAGGGGGAAAGACCAAGCGAGAGGTGATTATTATTCGTCCTTGGAGCTGAAATCGGCCGTCCCGCCGGTAAGTGGCGACGTGTCGGTGCCAAAAAACGCACTATAAAGCTCCTGCGCCCGATCAAAATCACGCTCATCCACCAGAATTGCGGCGCCCGGTGACGTGACGGACAGGAGGGGGGAAAACGCATCCGAAGCGCCCGACTGTACAATAGATCGAATCCCGTTCTGCACGAATATATCGTTTACCATCTCCGCTTCAGCAGGTGAGCTAAGGGTATGTAGTGGTAGGAACCGCGCTTCGCTGTCGTCGTGGGATGTCCTGGCAGTCAGGCGCTTCACGAGCTCCGCACCGTCGTCTGGGCAACGCTCGACGCCGGCTTGATACTCTGCTTCACAAACGGGACAGAACATAAAGTTTACGCAAGTTATGCGCACGTAGTGTAGCCCGACTATGAGTGAGCACGCAATGTGGCAGGGAGAACAAATCGTCTAATGAATCAGGCGAAAGGACAGCCTAAGATAATGGGGAAGGTGTGAGCGGGCTAGGTGCCTGTCGCGGCCAGGGGGAGAGCGCTAGTGTGCCGGCCGAGACGAACAGTAATCTCCTCGGCAATTTCACCGATGCGAGTAACCGAGAAGGGCTTGGTTACTACCCAGTCAACCTTGGCCTGTTCCTGTTCGACCGAGCCTACAGCTTCGCCCCAACCCGTGATTACTGCGATTGGGACGTCGTCGCTAAGTTCGCGTATGGAACGGGCAAGCTCCCAGCCGCTCATTCCGGGCATGCCTAAATCTGTAAATACGGCATCGAAGGTGTCACCCTGAAACAAATGAAGAGCTTCGCTTCCGTTCTCTGCGAGACTGACGTCGTAGCCTTCGCTCTGCAGAATATCGGCTAGCAGTTCCCTTACCGATGGTTCGTCATCTACAACCAGTACTCGCGGAGAGTTGGAGCTCGAAACGAGGGTCAAACGGGGCGCAGTTGTCAGAATAGGCTCTGCTAACGGTTTAGCTTCCTCTACTGGCAACTTGATCGTAAATGTTGTACCGCGGCCAAGCTCTGATTCGACATCAACAGTTCCTTCATGCCGCTGAATAATGCCATAGCAAACAGCAAGTCCAAGACCCATTCCGCCATTACCCTTGGTGGTAAAGAACGGATCGAAAATGCGTGATTTCACCTCGGGACTCATGCCAATGCCAGTGTCACTGACTGATATCTCAACTACGCCGTTGCGTTGTTCGGCCGAGAGAGTTAAGCGTCCGCCTTCGGGCATTGCGTCAACTGCGTTGAAAACCATGTTAACCAGGACTTCTCGCAGCTCTGACGCATCGCCCATGATGGTCGCATCGGAATTTATCTGCAGGTTGAGATTGATATGCACATTACGTGCTTGAGCACGATCTTTCCAGCGTGGACGCGTAATTTCGTTTACGTCCATTAAGAGTTGATCGACACCGACCAAAACAAAGTCATGATCGCGCCGCTGGCGCGCAAAGTCCTGAATCCGCTTTACAGTTTTCGCTCCATCTCCCGCAGCCTTGATAATAATGTTGAGGCCTCGCTCAGTCTCAAGGTCTTTAGCCGTGCGGAGCATCAATTCAGCGCGTCCTAGGATCCCGGCTAAGGTGTTATTGAAGTCGTGGGCGACGCCTGATGCCAATTGACCCAGGGCCGACATCTTCTCGAGTTGACCAAATTGCTCTTGGAGACGCTCTTGCTCTGCGATGTAACGAGAGAGTTCCTCCACATGGTGCCGAGCTTGTTCGGCCTTCTCTGCGGAGGCCTCCACATTCTTCAGATACGTCCTGTAAGTAAAGTAAACAACGGCGATGATTGGCGTCGTGCCAATGATCGCGTAGAAGCCGAAGATACCGATGAGTTTGCCAATTATTAGGGCTGCCGAAGCACCCGCAAAATACGTAACCGAAGCCCAAAGATAGTGTGTGCGCCACGTTTCCCAGATCGGCTGGTCTATTTTCCAAGCGGTATAAATCGTCACCAGGGCGGTATTGACGACATACTGCACTGAGGCCATAGCACAGAGAGCACTGACGAAGATTGCGGAGTGACTATTCGAGGAAAGTAATTCGAGGGGACCGAAACACAGCCGAAGAACTTCGACAGTAAGAAAAGTCGCACAGGTCATCACAGCCGAATTGAATAAGACCACCCTGAGCTTTTTTGTGAGTTGCAGAGATGTTGCCAAAGTGGCTATTGCCGCGAGAAGTGTCGCTGCCTCTCCGCCATAAAGAAGCATCGTCAGGAAAATCAGCGTATCGGTTACGGTGATTTCCCCCTTAACACGCGGAATGTGAATGATCAGGCGCGCCCCGATGACGACGCTCAAGAGCAGAAGCAGCAAGAAGCGTCCATCCAGATGTGCCGGGTGCAATCGATAGGCAGAATAGATTGCTACAGCGGTGCCTGTAGCTACCACGATGGCGACAAATGGTTTGAGTAAACGTTGTTTGCTCATTGGTCTAGTAGTCGCTCATGTGGCTGGACCCATCACGAGGTGATGGGAGTCATCAAAACTATCGGCGGGTCAGTGTGCTGTAGAGTCGGTTTCGCAACCGAGGTAGAGAGTGTCGTAAAGGTCGCGCAGCTTGTAGCCGGCCTTTTGGTAGCAGGCATGAGCGGCGGCGTTTTGCTGGTTAACCAGGAGGCAGACCGAATTAGTATGAGCTAAGAGCTGATTGGTAAGATGGCGAATGCAGCGAGCGCCGAGGCCGTTGCCGCGTTTCGCGGGGCTGACATAGACGCCTTCGAGATAAACGACTTCGGGGGTGTCGCTGATGACGTCAGCCTTGAAGATCAGCTCGCCGTTTTCGACATTAACCCAGACCCGCTGCTGCTCGATGCGACGGGCACAGCGGCGATAGAAGCCTTCGGGGTCAACAAAGAGGGGGTTGACGCCGCTTTCTTCAAAAGCCATCTGGGCGTGTACAGGGGCCACCAGCTCCAGGTCATCCTGGGTGGCCAGGCGTAAGCCGGCTACCGGCTGGTTCATGGCCT
>JBDTOI010000104.1:0-14241 GCA_039933315.1 Pyrinomonadaceae bacterium | reverse complement strand
AGACTTACCTGAAAGTGCAGCCGGACGGCCACGAGCAAGTGCTGCTGAACGACATTAAGGAGATGCAGGGACGGAGTGCTGCTGCAGGTTGACCTTCGTGCTGGCGACTGATTGGGCGGCGGTATCCGATCACGGCGAGCCTGGCGAGGGAGCCAGAGAATTCCTTTCAGTCCGCCCTGGAAAGAATCCACTCCATCACGGGATCGCGCCCGGCGCGGAACTCTGCCCAGGTCGGCTCGATATGCTGGTCGGGCATCACCGCAGAATCATTATCGGCGCCGAAGCGGTAGTACTGCGTCGAGTATGAGATGCGGAAATGCGAGTTGGGCAGCCGGAACTCCCTGTGCTCGCCGTAATGGTTCGGCCGCATTCCCGTCGGGGCGCCCACCAGAATCGCATTCGCTTCGTTACGCAGGTCAAGCGCATTCACCACGGCCGCGGAAAACGTTCCAGGGCCGGTGATCACAAACAACCCGCCCTTTCTGTTGATCGCTGTGCGGGCCTTGATGAGCGGCAGCATTAGCTGGCGAAATCTGATCAAGTCTCCACCCTGGTTACGACGCAGATCGATCACCAGCCGCCGCGCATGCGATTCATCGAGCAGTCGGGCGAGGGCTGTCGTACGTTCCCGAAACTCACTGTCGGGCGGATATCGAGTGAACGAGAGATAAACCGCCTTGGTATCGGGCAGGAACTCGGTCCACCACGGGTCCATCAGTCGCTGCAAATAAAGTGGTGGGCGCGCGGCCGTGGCCATTCGCCAGGTGGAAAAATCTCGGAGTGCTGCCGGGGCCAGTGTAATGGTGGCGTGCTCGCCTGTAGCCAGCTCCAAAGCAAAGGGGGCGCTCCCTCTATCGGTAATTACGCCGAGACCATGCAGAACTTCGGGGCAGGTCATTTGCATGGTAGCGGTGAAGCGAGTTCGCCCTGCATTCTCCGCGCGTGGAACTAATTGAGTGGCCCGATCAAACACCTCCCGGGCTGGTGTGGATCCGATGGTTAGGACGCGCCCGCCTACCGCCGCGTGATACGGAGCCTGGGCGGCGATAATGCGCAGATCTTCACCAAACCATTGCAACTCGATCGGGTAGCGCAGGAAGCCCGGCGGCAAATCCAGGTGGGTGTGCCCGTCGCCGATAAGGGCGACAATCCGCGTGAATCCCACCAGTATCTCGTCACCATTCATTCGCGGGATGGCAGCGTCGAGACGCGCTACTTCGGCGGCAAAGGTTTCGCGGCTCACCGTGTGGAAAGCATTGACATGCTGGTTGGATAGTTCGCGCGCAAGATATTGCAGATCCGCACGCCATGCTGCGGGAGTGATCTCAGTGGTTGCGTTCTGTGATGCGCAGGAACTCAGAAGGATGAGAAGCGTCAGCCCGCGTTTTAGTGACCCGTTCATGGATTCATTTCCGCTCCTACCAATCCACGCAAAATATTAGGCATCGGCGCTCGTGTCGCACCGCTCACCAGATGTTGCCTGCACCGGGCGAGTATGATGCGCTGACAACGCTATTACAAATAACGGTGTCGGCCTGCACTACGCCGCTAAACTTTGTCATCCCGGCATTGCAGGTCACCATGCCCGCTGAGACTTCCACGGTCGAAGCCTTGACAGTTACTTTCGCTGAAGCCTGGACGGTTATGCCACTGGGCCCAAGCTTTATGGAATTGCCATTGCCATCAACGATCTCGACCGCCCCCGGGCCATCCCGCAGCGTAAGTTTCTGCCCGCCCGGTGTTTCCAGCAGCAAACGCTCCTGCCCGTCAGCATCGTCGAGAGTAACCTGAACACCATTGCGGGAGCGTATGACTTTGAGATTGTTATTGCCAACCATCTCAGCTGGCGGTGTGTCGGCCTCTGACCACAACGCACCGATGATATAAGGCTGGCGCGGATCGCCGCCTTCAAAAACCACCAGGACTTCATCATTCACATCCGGAATGAACCAGGTCCCGCGGTTATTGCCGGCCATCAACGTAGCCAACCGCGCCCAAACCTGGTTATGGGCTGGTAACCACGGGAGTTTTATTTTTACACGGCCCTTCCCGAGCGGATCTTGATTATTGGTCACAGTCGCTCTGCGTGCGCCGTCTATACGACCAGCTTGGCTGAGCTTGCTACCGCTGCGTCTCTTTGCCTGTGGTGCTTGTTCTGCCAACTTTTTCACCTGCCTTCAAGATCTGATTGAGTACTTCGCCCTTCATCACAATAAGCTGCATGTGCCGAACCGGATCATTTCTTACTCGAGGCCGGGCGGGTAGTAATAGCTCGTCGAGAGCTGTTTAATGAATCAGATAATACGGCTACCGCGGTATTATACGCGGCATGTGTCCGCGGGCCGGTATCGGTCCGTTTGTCCGCTTCGCACGAAGTTCATTTTTAACCAGCCCGGGAGGGTGATCGGCTCGCTAAGCTCTTGCGTTAAGACGTTCTTCTTAATAACCTCGGCTAGACTCGATTATGACGAAGCCCCTTATTAGCGTGGTTATGCCGGTGTACAATGCGCTTCCCTTTCTTGACCAGAGCATGAAAAGCATTCTCGAACAAACTTTGAGCGACTTTGAGTTTGTGATTCTCGACGATGCTTCCACTGACGGTTCCGGCCAGCTGTTACGGGAGTGGTCGCTGCGGGACGAGCGAATACACCTTCACGAAAGCAAAATACGCCTCGGAGTCTCAGGCAGCTCAAACGCGGTAGTTGCAAAAGCGCGGGCGGCCATATTAGCGCGCATGGATGCCGACGACATCGCCCATCCCGATCGGCTTAGACGGCAGTGGAACATTATGCAGGCGCGTCCTGATGTGGCTGTGATTGGCACGCTCTGCAACGGAATTGACGCCAGCGGCCGAGAGGTGCGGCCGCGCGATCGCTGGAGGCTGATGCGCCGTTCCGTTCACATTCCCTTTCCCCATGGCTCGGCCATGTTTCGCCGCGAAGTATTCGATCGGATTGGCGGCTACGATGAAAATGCCGCCGGCGGAGAAGACCAGGATTTGTTCTCGAGAATGTTGGCTCACGGCCGTGTGCTGACCCTGGCGGACGTTCTTTACAGCTATCGTTACCACTCAAGCAACGCGACGCTCTTGAATGGACGGCGGGCCGTCGGCGCGGACCATCCTAAAAATGGCGACGCGTTGGCTGCATTTTACATGCTGGGCGCGATGAGACTTTGGGCAGGCGATCCACCAATGCTGCTCCAGCCCCTGCTCAAGAAAAAGTCCCTGAAGTGGAATCCTCAGACAATGATGATACTGGCTTCAGCAGTCTGGGGTGAAGTTAGCCCCTCTACTCTGAGAGGTTTCCTGCGTTCTTCCATCCGGGCCCGCGATCTTCTTGCCGGCATACGAGTCCGAGACGGGCGACCCTACGAATGGCGATTTGAATAGTAGTCACCGGCAGGGGCGCCGCACAGGATTAGGCGGGTTGTTAAATGCTCGGACGCCCGCTGACGCTCGCGGCCCTGGTTCAATACTCATATTCAAACAATTCCACGTCTCTCCAGAAATGGTCCAAAAACATTCGCCGGCTCTCTTTATCAAAATATTCGGAGTAGTGTCTTCTATTTCCTCGATTGAAGTGCCCCAGCGTACACCCTGGCTTGCCAATAAGATCGCACACCCGATCGAAATCCTGCTGGAGTGATTCGAAGCGGATAAGATAATCCACCACCAGGTAACCCTCTTTGTCGTAAAGGATTGCGTGTTGCGGTCTCGAGAGATGGCGATAGTCATGGCCCTCCTGCGGCAGATTCGCGAGCACGTCGTGCATTGATCGGTGGCGGGTACTGGCGCAGTATTTCCAACCGGAAATGAACCGGTCCCAGGGATTCCTGACGACCGAGAATCGGAAATACCCGGCGGGAGCCTCACCGTATTCCGGGCTCAAAACCCCATCGTTCATAAAGTCCCAATCCGGATTCTCGGGAGTCAGATCGAAAGCGTGGATAATCGAAGATCCTGCGCACTTTCGCTGATGGATGAAAATGCATTTGTCAGGGTGCGAGATCATCGTTTCGGGAATGAGGTTGGCGGCCTCGATCGCTCACCAGCGCCATGTGGTGTTACAAGTCCGCGACCAGAGGGGGGCACTAACAATGGCAGACTGGCTTGCTGTACTTGCGGTACTCGCAAACGCCTAAAAAATCTTGGGTTTGAGAAGGGCCGGAATACTCCGGTGCGGCGATAAAGCCTTTTGACCGGGGCGGGAGCGAAGCCGTAAAGGCGTCGGGCGATTCTCGCAAATAATCCCGCGCGGAAATGCGGGGCATTGATTACCGCGGGTGATGGCAGCGACCCCGGTTCCGGTTCCGCGTCCTTCGATTGCCACAGGTCCACGTAATCGCTCTGCTGTGGCGGGGCGGCAAATACTTGTACTGCTGCGACTTTTTCGGCGATCACCATTAGTAAGGTTGGTTGGGCGTTCACCAGCGATACTCTTTCTTTGATCGCGGCCGGGTCGGCTACGGCAAACCAGTCCGCCCCGGGTCGATGCTCGAAGGCAATCATGCGCCTGATCCTGAAGCCATTCGACTCGCTGAATATCCGGAAGAACAGCTCCGGACTAAACTGGTAAAAGCCGTGGCCCACGAAATTGTTCATCGGAGTTATGCCGATAAAGTGCCCGCCCACTGCTACCATTTCCATACAATTCTTAATCGCTGTCGGGAAATTGAAAATATGTTCCAGGGTTCCCGAGTCGATCACCACGGTGAAGTAATTCTTAAAGCCGGGATCGATGGGAGAGTTGAAATCATGAACATTGCTCGCCCCTTCGTATGGGGAGGCGTCGAATGAGCGGATCTCAATGGCGCCTAAAGCCTCGAGCAATGGTTCAGCGAAACCGTCCGCTTGTTCCATCAAGTCAGTGACCTCGTTCGCTGCTGGAGAGTAACCGAAGTCTAAAAGGATTCTCTTTAAAGCATTCGCACTCAAGTGCAGCTCCTGCCGGCCTATCGTTGCTGTGCGGGTGAAACTAACGCCCTGAGTTTTGGCAAACATTAATGATCTCGTTCCATGAAAACTTAATCCCATCATTCACCTGGTACAGTCAGACTAATTCAACGCAACGCTGGATTGCGTTCGGCGAACATCTCAAAGTCTTTGCTCCTGCGCCCGCACTCGTTCATCCATCAGTATCTCCCGGTAATAGGTCAGCAGGCTCTCGACTGTTCGCTCCGGGGAAAACTCCAATATTTTTTGCCGCGCGGCGACTCCGATCTCCGCCAGCCGCGGATGTGTCCAGGCTGAGATGATCTTGTCAGCCAGAGCCTCGGGGTTGCTGGGAGGGACCAAAAAACCCGTCGTTTCATCGCTAATCAGTTCGTTAAAGCTGGTGCCCACGGTCCCAATGACTACTTTACCCAGGCCCATCGCTTCCATGCAGGCATTCGGTAAGTTCTCCATCAAAGATGGCAAGACAACCAGGTGCGCGCCGGCGATGATCGGGTAGAGCTGGCTGTGTGGCAGGTTTTCCAGCACCACGAGCCGGTCAGCCGAACTGCCACATTGGGCGCGCACATAATCAGCCATTGATGCGGCGAGACTTGATCTGCCATCGCGACCGACCAACACGGCGTGAGCGTCCGGGTACTCCGATAAGACGCGAGGTAAAGCCTGGGCCAGCGTGTGAAAGCCCTTGAGCATTTGAAAGCGGCCAAAGAATAGTAAATATTTTTTACCTTTCAAGAACCGATCATAAATCGAGTTATCCCATTCCCCGGTTTCTACATAGAAGGGCGTCGGAATCACTCGAACAGTGGGCAAGTTGGCTTCTTTAGATAGCATTCGTTGCAGCATATGGCTGGGGGCATAAACATTTCGGCTCATGCGGAACTGCAGGCCTTCCAGGCGCTCTATCATTCGGTGATTCAGTTTCCGCTTTATGCCTGAGGCGCTATGCCAGGTTGGTTGATAGGAAGAAGCACGCAAGACATGCGGCACCGCCAGGAAGCAGGTCGAGAGCAAGCCGCAATACGAATAGTTAGGAAACTGTACGATGTGAAGAGGCTTTTGCGCGTTGAGCCATTTAAGCTTGCGATAAACTTTGACGCTCAGGTCCAGAAACAGGATGCTGGTGGGCAGGCGATAGCGAGTCAAGTGGTCCAAACGGGACCATCCTCGGCTGCTGGTGAGGCGGTGTACTGTTACACCAGAGTGCTCAAATTGAGCTTTATCGATTTCCGACAAGGTCAGGACATGAACGTCATGTCCCATGCCGGCCAGCGCTTTGCCCACTCGATGGATATAGTTAGCCAGCCCGCCATCGAAATTACTCTCCGTCACATATTCCGGGGTGGCAAAGGCGATCCTTAAAGGCTCGAGACGCATTGTGCCCAATCTTCTTTACTGACCTGGTGGTCCGGTAAGTCGTTGCCCGCCTACCGCATGACCAAGATCCTATCGCAGGATTTGTAGGGGCGGCACTCCGTGGCCGCCCCCCTCTTTCTTTCGAACTTGAAACAGCCCTTTGCCTTGCCTCCGTCTTGCTAGGCTTTAAGCAAAGACAGGGGCGCCCACGGAGTGACGCCCCTACAACTCCACCTCCGCGAGCAAAGGCAAATGGTCTGAAGCAGCTTTCACCACCGCGGCCGGCTCCGTAACAACCTCGCAACTCAGCACGCGCTTGGCGAAGGCCGCAGGCACAAATACAAAGTCCATCCGCACGTGTGGATCCCAGGTGGGAAAAGTGTAGCCCCTTTCCTCTTTATGGAACATCCGGTAGCCGTCGCTGTAACCAGCGTCCAGCATGATCTGAATCGTGTCTCTTTGCAGCTTGCGACCACTGACCCAGACGAGCGCCCGAATCCATGCCGGTAATCGGCGCACATCCAGCAACTCTCCGGGCGCCAGGGTATTAAAGTCGCCCACCAGCAGGTGGAAACCATGCTGGTGCCGTTCAATGCCTTTGAGCAGGGAGCGAATCTCGCGAGTCCGGCGTTGTTCGTCCCATTTGGAAAACCTGGCGCTGAGGTGCAACCCAAAGATCCGCGATTCGCTTTCCGCCGGCACAATTTCCAAAAAGGAATGCTTGGCCCCCGCCGGGTAGTGCCACTCGTGATAAGCAATTTCTTTGCGGCTGATATAACCGATTGAGTGGTCCTTGCGCGCCGCCCAGAAAGGCAATCCCGTGGCGCGGGACAGGGCCTCAATTACCCCGGGATCAATCGCCTCTTGAAAGACCACCAGGTCCGGATTGACCGCAGTGATGGCACTTGCCAGTTGCGCCTCTCGCCTTACGCCACCGAAGCGAATGTTGTAGCTGAGCAACTTAAGCGTCACGCATCTTCACCGGCTGGAACCACGACGTAGTAAGGCTCGCCGAAGAGGATGTCGCGAGCGTACAAGACAAGACTTGAAGTGGCCTGGAAATTCACCGGGCGACCAACCAGTTGCTGCAACGATTCACGCAAAGGATTGAGGCCGGGCGCCACACCTGGATCTTCGTCGCAAAGAGGTTTTGTGTGCAGGAGCGGAATGTAATACGCCTCGGCTTTCCACGCCTCCATGACCTTCTTCCCCACCAGCGTCACATCCAGGTCGCTGGTGCCCTTCCCTTCCGAGTCAAACGGGGCTTCATTCTCATGACGCTTGTTGGTTACCACGCTGCCCCGGAGAATGATGCCGGTGCCCTCGGGCAACCCCTGTTGCAGCTTGCGGTAGAAAGCGATAAAGGGGCGTTCCTTGCCACCGAAAGCCAGGGTGACGATACGAGCGCGCACCTCGGCCTCAGTCATCTCATAAGCATCTTTCGGCATGCTCGACTCACCTACCTGAAGTTCTCGATGAGGATGATTTCCCTCGTCGCCGTGCCGCTGGTGTAGGCCAGGGTCTGGCCGTCGAATGACCACGCCAGGTTATAAACCCGCAACTCTTCAAAGCCTTTGACCGGTTGCGGTTCTTGCTCATCCAACGCCTGACGCCAGAGTCCTTGAATCAAGTCTTTGTACATGATCGCCTTCCCGTCAGGCGTCCAGGTCAAACTTCCTCTTCCCAGAAGCGCTGTTTTGGGGACAAGGTAACTCTTCACAGGTTCTCCGCCCGCGAATGGAATAATCATCAATCTTAGATCAGCACGATGGGGGACTCCCGGTTGTGCCACTTCGGAAGGGCCTACGTCGGAAGGTCGCGCAAAGGCTATGTGCTTCCCGTCGGGCGATACTTGAGGGAATGAAGAAGGTTCGTCGATAAGCTGGGTCGCCTCGCCACCGGCAATTGGAACCCTCCACAGCGTTGACTTGCCGTCACGTTCGGAAGTGTAGACAACCCAAAGGCCGTCGGGCGAAAGACTCGGCTGCGAATTACCGCCAACCGTGGTCAACTGCTTTAGGTCGCTGCCGTCCGTGTTCGCGCGCCAAATTTGCACGGTGCCTGAGCGGTTGGAATGAAAGACCATGTAACGGCCGTCGGCGGTTACGCGCATCTGGTTATCAACCTCCTGCGCGTGATGTGGTATCAGTTGTCGGTGGTCGCTGCCGTTGCCCCTCATCTCCCAGATCGTGTGGCTGTCGCCGACGGACGCGACGTAGAGCAGGCGCCCGCCGGGCGTCCACGTCAGCCCGTCCATACCTTCCTGCCTGGCGTCTGTCCCCTTCAGTATTGAGCGCGCTTGCCGGGCGTCTCCGCCGGGCGCGATCCATATCGAAGGGGTCATCGCGCCTTGCAGGATCGCCAACCTACCGTCCGCCGACAGACTTAAACTGTCGCTGCGATAGTTGTTCGGATCGTTGGTGATCTTGCGCGCCTCGCCGCCGGGGTAAGCGACCAGCCAAATCTGGTTGTTGCGCTCCCCGTCTCTCCCAACCGTTACCAGGCCACTGCCGTCAGCCAGCCAAACGAGGTTGCTCAATCCGGCCCAATCACGGTCGCCGACTTTGCGAACGACTCCGTCCGCGACGCTCGCAGTCAGGATTTCATCCCGGTTGCCTGCCTTGTGCGCGCCGATGGCAATGGTCTTCCCGTCAGGTGACCACGAAAGCCCGCTGGAAAAATTCTCCGGCCATTTGCGCGTAGCGATCGCGCTCTCATTTTTGCCGTCGTCGGCGCCGGCTATCACGATTGACGTTTGGCGCGTCTTAGAGTTCCTTCTGACGAACGCGATTCGCTCGCCGCCGGGTGAGAAAGTTACGGCGCTATCGACATTTGAAATTAGCTCCGTAGTTGCCCCACCCACGATGGGCATTCGCATCAACGTTAAGTTTGGGTGTCTGCCGTCTTGCATGGTGAAGTAGATGTGGCGGCCATCAGGCGCGAAGCTAAGGTATTCATACAAAATGTCCGGCTGTTGATGAATCATTACGCTGCTGCTGGTGTCGATCTGTCCCAACCACAGCGAACCCTTGCCGTTGATAAGTTGCGCGTAAACCAGCGACTTGCCGTCGGACGAGATCGCCGCGCGGACGGGCACGCCCCCGGTGGTCGTGAAGCGGCGCATGGTGATTTGCTCCGCACGAAGCGGCGCGATTGCTTGCCGGTTTTGCTTCCGCCACTGATAGACCCCGAAGCCCACCGCGCTGAGAAACAACAATCCCAGCACGACGCCCAGCCAGGAGATGTGGAGTCGGCGGCGACGCCTGATCTCATCGGCTTTCAGCGCTACAAGTTGCTTCGCAGAGATATCGACAACGCCTGATCGCGTCCGTCGCCGGTCGAAGTTGGTAACGGCGACACCCTCAATCGCAAGGGTTTCGCCCCTCCCGCTATCAATCAATAATTTGGTTTCCGGGTCGGTGACCAGCTCCTCTTCCACGACAACGCGCGAAGTGGTGTGCGTCTCAATGAGGATATCGGTGTCGGCGCCTCCACTCTGCACATCTGCCACGAACCGGTAGCCGCGTCCCGGCTCAGTCACCACAAAGCGGTGCTCGCCTTTGTTCTCTCCCAGGGCCTTGCGCAGCGCCGACATGTGAACAGTGAGGTTCGACTCCTCAACGATCTGATCTGGCCACACCAGATTGAGCAGGTCGTCTTTCGTCAACAGCCGTCCGCTGTTTTCCACAAGCACCAGCAGCAGGTCGAAAGCCTTGGGCTGGAGCGTGACGGGTTGCCCCTGTCGGAGCAACTGCCGCTTGAGCGAATCGAGCTCAAAGTCGTGGAAACGATAAATCCTGTGTGAAACGACCTGCATCGGGCTTCTTTGGAAAAATTCGGAAAAATTCCCCGCTGAATTAAAGACCTGTGGGCCCCCAACGGGGATGATGCGCGGCGCCAGCGAGGGATAGCCGGTGCGGCTTGTCTGGGGTGGACGGGATGGTAGCAGAGATCCCACTCGCCGACATAGCCGGTGCCAAATGATGGCAAGAGGAATTGGAGACAAACATGTTCAAACTTAAGCAACTTGTTAGCGGCGGCCTTTTCATCCTCTTTATCTGCGGAACGGTATTAGGCCAGGAGAATCCCACGCCCGTCGAAAAGCCGCGCGAAGCCGCCTCAACCGCACCGCCACTGGTAACTGCGACAGCTTCGGCGAAGCGAGTGCGCTTCGTCAGTCCCGGCACCGTGGTCCAACTCCGTTTGGAGGTTTACAACGAAGCCGGGCAGAAACTCTTTGACACCGAACTGCATGGCGGGAACGTGCTGGATTGGCACCTGCAGGACGGCGCGGGTGAACGACTGCCAGCTAGCTCCTACGCTTGTGTGCTGACCATCAAAAGTCTTTCCGGTCGCATCAGCCAGCGAGTCGGTTTGGTGACTGTGAATGACAAGAAGGCTGCAGTCGAAGCTGCGGGAGGAGTCCAACTTTCCTCCGCGCAGCAACAGGTGATCGGCCCGGTGGAAAACAATTCGGCCTTCACCGTGCTCCAGCAAAGTGAAGCTGAAGCCATAACAGCCATCACGCACGATGGCAGTGATGGCCAGATGACGAGTACGAAGGGCGCGCTCACGTTCCGCACCGGAGACTTCTTCGCCGGCAAAGACAGAGAGCACATGCGCATCACCGAGGACGGCAAGGTCGGCATCGGTACTGACAAGCCAGCGGCGACACTGGACGTTGCCGGTTCGCTGCGTGTGAGCGAAGGCGTCAGATTCTCGGACGGAACCACCCTCGACGCCGCCAGCGGCAAGCTCTCTGTGCGCGATGCGAAGGGTGACCTGGTGAACGCAGGCGGCACCAAGGCGGCAGGCACCGGCACATTGAACCAGATAGCGAAGTGGACGGAGACCGGCGGGGCCGGCACGTTGGGAGATTCGTTGCTGAAGGATTCCGCTGGACGCATCGAAGTGTTCTCGCCTTCGCCGGGCTCGGGAGTAAACCCCACCATCCTGAATCCCAATAACGTCCCCGGGTTTGCGCAATTTCAGTTCTACCCCGCGTCCGGCCCCAATGCCAACATGTCGTTCACCGTGGTGCCGCGCGGCACGGGAGCAGCGAATAACCGGGCCCAGTTCTCGATCTTCGGAACGGACTTGTTTGCTGACGCCACCAACTACGAGTTCGCCTCGCTGCGGGCGCGCGGCACGGATTTCGTGTTTGGGACCGGGAAATCGGGGAGCGGGCAAACTCGTCCCTTCATGCTGGCTGCCGGTTTTCTCAACGATAACATCACCAACAATGGTCAGTTATATTTAGCGACCAACGGCAACGTTGGCATTAGCAACCTCAACCCGCTCGCGCCGCTCGACGTGACGGGCAAGATCAACACCTCGACCCAGTACAACATCGGCGGCAACCGCGTGTTGACTGTCACCGCCACCTCAAACACTTTCGCCGGCATCGGCGCCGGCACCAATAGCACTGGCGACGCAAACTCGTTCTTCGGGCGCAGCGCGGGCGGCGCATTAACCAATTCGGGCAATGCAAATTCATTCTTTGGCGAGCGAGCGGGCGGCGCAAACACGACCGGCGACGGCAACTCATTCTTTGGCAGCGCGGCGGGCGTATCAAACACAACCGGACTAGCAAATTCCTTCTTCGGCCTGAGCGCGGGCTCATCGAATTCGACCGGCTCCGACAACTCCTACTTCGGCCTTCAAGCGGGCTTCTCGAATACTGGTGGAGCTAACAACTCTTTCTTCGGGCGCAGCGCAGGCGCAGCGAACACGAACAGCGACAATTCTTTCTTCGGCGCGTTTGCCGGACAATCGAACACCTTCGGCAACGCCAACTCCTACTTTGGCGTTTCTGCCGGCTCGGCGAACACCAACGGCAACGGCAACTCCTTCTTCGGTTACGCCGCTGGCTTTGCGAACACAGCAGGCGCGAACTCCTTCTTCGGCGTGGATGCCGGCTACTCGAACACCTCAGGCAACAACAACTGCTTCTTCGGTCACCTTACTGGCAAAGAGAATACGACGGGTGCCACGAACTCCTTCTTCGGAGCGAATGCCGGGGTCGCGAACGCCACGGGCGATAACAACTCCTTCTTCGGCTCCGACGCGGGCCATGACAACAAGGCCGCAGGCAACTCATTCTTCGGCGCAGAAGCTGGATTCTCTAACAACTCAGGCATCCGCAACGCCTTCTTCGGGCGCAGCGCGGGCCGGGCTTCCGTGTCGGGGAATGACAATACCTTCGTCGGCTACGTGGCCGGCGACAACAGCACGGGCAGCGACAACACGTTCGTCGGCAGCGACGCCGGCGGGGCGACGACCTTAGGCGCCGGCAATACTTTCTCCGGTAGCGACGCTGGCGACGCAAACACGGAGGGCAACAGCAACACCTTCATGGGTAAGGACGCCGGCAATACCAATACGACCGGCAGTGCCAACACCGTCATCGGTTTCGGCGCCGACGTCGGCTCCAGCGGTCTGATCTTCGCCACCGCCATCGGCGCAAACGCGGTAGTCAACAACAACAACTCGGTCGTCCTCGGCCGCGCCGCAGACACTGTCCGCATTCCCGGCGACCTCATTGTCAGCGGCACAGTCTCCAAAGGCGGCGGCTCGTTCAAGATCGATCATCCACTCGACCCCGCCAACAAGACGCTGTCGCATTCGTTCGTCGAATCTCCAGACATGATGAATGTCTACAACGGCAACACCATGACCGACGCGCGCGGGCTCGCGGTCGTCACGCTGCCCAGCTACTTCGAAGCTCTGAACCGCGACTTTCGCTACCAGCTCACCGTCATGGGCCAGTTCGCGCAGGCCATCGTGCTCGAAGAGATTGCTGGCAATCACTTCCGCATCAAGACGAGCAGGCCGCGCGTGAAAGTCTCATGGCAGGTAACTGGCATCCGGCACGATGCCTACGCTAACACGCGCCGCATTCCCACCGAAGAGTTGAAGCCCGAGACAGAGCGCGGCACTTATCTGCATCCGGATGCGTTCACCCAAAAACCTACGGTTGCGACTGGGCTTGGAACGGACGCCAGCAGTGCAACAGCCAAACGGGCGCCGTTGCGCAGGTAACGTGGTTCTGTTTGGGAAATTAGACAGTCAGGTAATGACTACTGAAAGAAACCATAAGGAGATCAACATGTTCACCATCAAGCGTTTTATTTGCAGCAGTCTCTTCGCGTTTGTTCTGGCCGGCACCGCATGGGCCCAGGAGAATCCTGCACCGGTTGAGAAGCTGCGAGAACCAATCCCGGCTGCTCCCTTAGTAACCGCGACGGCCTCCATCAAACGAGTACGCTTTGTCAGCCCCGGCTCCGTGGTCCAACTTCGCCTGGAGGTTTACAACGAGGCGGGGCAGAAGCTCTTCGACACCGAACTGCATGGCGGGAACGTGCTGGACTGGCATCTGCAGGACGGCGCCGGCGAGCGATTGGCGGCAGGCGCCTACGCCTGTGTGCTGACCATAAAGAGTCTTTCCGGTCGCATCAGCCAGCGAGTCGGGGTGGTGACAGTGAATGACAAGAAGGCGGCAGTCGAAGCTGCGGGAGGAGTCCGACTTTCCTCTGCGCAGCAACAGGTAATCGGCCCCGTCGAAGACAATGCAGCGTTCACCGTGCTGCCACAGAGTGACACGGAATCTATTACGGCCGTGACGCACGATGGCAGTGATGGCCAGATGACGAGTACGAAGGGCGCGCTCACCTTCCGCACCGGAGACCTCTTCGCGGGCAAAGATAAAGAGCACATGCGCATCACCGAGGACGGCAAGGTGGGCATTGGCACCGACAAGCCCGAGGCGACCCTGGATGTGGCCGGTTCCCTGCGCGTCAGCGAGGGAGTCAGATTCTCAGACGGAACAACATTGGACGCGGCCAGCGGCAAACTCACTGTGCGCGACGCGAAGGGTGACCCGGTGAACGTCGGCGGCACCAAAGCCGCAGGCACCGGCACAGCGAACCGGG
>JBDTOI010000103.1:0-14287 GCA_039933315.1 Pyrinomonadaceae bacterium | reverse complement strand
CAGGAGTTCGGTTCATAGCAAAGTATGGCTGCATCAAACATTCGTGAGTAATCGCCGTTCGCGGTCAGCGGCATAGGCCAAACATGCGCGTATGTCGTCTTCGGTGAGCTCCGGGTAATCGCTAAGGATCTCTTCAGGTGACATCCCGGCGGCGAGCCAGCCCAGCACGTCTGCTACTGCGATTCGCATATTTCGAATGCTGGTTCGTCCACCGCGTTTGCCCGGCTCAATAGTGATGATTCTCTGGTAGTTCATGCCATGCGTGTCCGGCGCAGACGTCCTTTCAAGTTTAAGCGTCGTTCAGTTCTTCCATCAACGACTCCGGCATCAGCGGAATGTGATTGAAACTAACGCCGGTTGCGTTTTCGATCGCGTTCAGAATTGCCGGTCCGCCGCCATCCATCGGTAGCTCGCCAATGCCTTTCGCACCGCCCGGGCCATAGGGGTAGGGATTCTCCGCAAAGTGCACTCGAATCGGCGGGATGTCGGCCGCGGTCGGCATGATGTAGTTGGTCATCTGGCCATTGGCCATGCGCCCGTTCTGCCAGACAACGTTTTCGTAAAGCGTGTAACCGATGGCCTGGGCCACACCGCCTTCGATCTGGCCGGCGGCGAGCACAGGGTTTATTACTTTGCCGACTTCCTGCAGCGCAACAAAGTCATCCACGTGCGCCTCGAACGTCAGCAGGTCCACGCTAACTTCCGCCACATAGACTGCCCAGGCAAAAGCGCCGTACGCATCGCCCTGATACTTTTCGTCGTCCCAGTGAATGTTCGGGGGCGGCTGGTACTTGCTCGACGACTTCAGCGGGCCAAACTTCTCGATGTAGTTCGCACAGGCTTTTTGAAATTCTGCCTGGGTGTAGTTCTCTTTTAAGAAGCCGCCGGCAACCAGCGTCTGTTTCAGGCCGAGCACGGCCGACTCAACCAGCTTACCGACAATCATGGTCGTGCGCGAAGCCACGGTGGGTCCGCTGTTGGGAACGTTGCTGGTGTCCGGTTGGATGACCTCGATCAGATCGTAGTCGATCTTCAAGGCTTCCGCTGCGATTTGCGAAAAGATTGTATTTGTTCCCTGTCCAATCTCAGTGCTCGCCGCCAGAATGCGCACGCGTCCTTCCGCCGTTGCTTCGGCGCCCACTACTGATTGCAGGTAAACCTCTCCCGAGCCAGTAAAGCCGGCGCCGTGCATGAACGAAGCGAAGCCAATACCTTTTTTGATCCGCGACGATGGGTTCTCGCGCGCGAAGCGCTCTCGTTTGCCGTGATAGTCGCTCAGCCCGAAGGCGTGGTCCAGCAAACCATCCATATCGACTTTTTCATGAATGATCTGGCTGGTGGCGGTCATCTCTCCCTGATGGATGAAGTTGCGCCGGCGAAACTCGTTCTCAGTTAAGCCCAACGCCTTCGCTACCTTGTCCAGCTGCCGTTCCAGCGCAAAGATGCTCTGCGGCGCCCCAAAGCCTCTAAACGCACCATGCGGCGGCATGTTGGTGGCGACGGCTCGGCTGAGAATGCGGACGTTGGGACAATTGTACGGGCCCGCCGCGTGAATCGTGCCGCGCGACAGCACCACCGGGGACAGAGTGCAGTAGGCCCCGCCATCGACCACGAAATCGATTTCCATGGCCAGGAGTTTTCCCTCTTTCGTTACAGCCGTTTTGTGACGGGTGCGCGAGGGATGCCGTTTGGTCGTGGCGGCCATGTCTTCGGCGCGGTCATAGATGATCTTTATCGGCTTCCCTGATTTCCAGGAAAGCAGAGCGGCGTGGCCGGCGATCAAAGATGGGTACTCTTCTTTGCCGCCAAAGCCGCCGCCGGTCTCAGTTTGAATCACACGAATTTTGTCTTCCGGCAAATTGAAGAGTTTCAAAAGCGCCTTGTGGATATAGTAGGGACACTGCATGGAACCCCAAACCGTCACCCCATCTTTCGCGTTGGCGATGGCGATAGCGCCGTTGTTCTCGATGTATAGCTGCTCCTGCGCGCCGGTGTAGTATTCGCCCTCAACAATTAGATCGGCTTGCGACCAGACTTCATCGACATTGCCTTTATCCACCAGGTATTTTTTGAAGACGTTATCTTCGCCCCAGATGATCTCCTTTTTCGCCAGCGAATCTTCCAGGGAAAAGACGGGGGGCAACTCCTCAATTTCAATGCGCACGTTGCGGCGGGCTTCTTCCAGCAGGTAACGATCGGGATGGCCCAGCAGAACGATTGCCTCTTCCGGATGGTTGACGACCTCGTCGGCAAGATAGGGCTGATCGTTCAGAATTAAGGCAACATAGTTTTCCCCCGGAATGTCCTTCGCCGTGACGATCGTGAATTCACCCCATGGCAGGTTTCCTTCGAACGAGATGCTTTTGATGCGACCGCGGGCGACCTGACTGCGAACCGTCACGCCATACATGAGATCGGGAAAGTGCAGATCATCAACATACAAGGCCTGACCCGTAACTTTTCTACGGCCTTCCTTGCGGGGGACGGATTTGCCGATGGACCGCTTTTCCATTCTTGTGACGGTTGGGTAAAAGTATCTACAAATTAGACTTCTGGAACCGAGAGATTACGGCAGATCTTTTTGGCAAGCTGATTTGATACTTCTGTGTGGCGTGGTACCGCTTCGACTGCTCCCGTTTTTGGATTCAACCACAGAGAATGTTCACGCCCTTCCCGCTTTAGATAGCAGCCGTATTTACGCAGATGCCGCAACAACGAGCGACGCTTCATTGCACGACAACCGTTTCCCGAATGGCTTCCTGGGGCACCCCACGCAGACCATCTTCACGTCTATCTTCCAGAATCAGGGCAATGGCTTCCGAAAGATTAGCTCGACATTCCTCAACGGTTCGACCCTGCCCATTTGCCCCGGGTATTTCAGGACAATAACCAATGAACCATTCTTCGTCTTTCTCAATTACGGATGTAAATTCGTTATGCATACGATGTCTCCTTTTGGATAAGGTAATCTACACCAAATCAGCGGCACAGCCCACCCTCAGGAACTCTTCGTGTGTTCCAGCTATGACACAGAAACAATCCAGCGCAACCATCCTCGTTCGCTTCCTTTGCGCCTTAGTCTTTCCCTTCTTCGCGTCTTTGCGTGAAACCTCAACTCACAAAACAGTTTCTGTTAGACGCCAAGGTCAAGACATCACCTGGAGATTAGGGAATGAAGAGGGGCCGGGTTGGACTAATTCACCTGGTCAGGTCGAGAACGGCAGCATAGACGCCTTCAACCACCAGGGCCATTCTCTGGTAATCAAGCGTTTCCGGCCTATCAGAGGCAGCGTGGTAGTTTGGATTACGGTAAAACGCCGTGTCCGTGATCATCACCGCAGCGTAGCCGGCTTGCTGGTAATTGAGATGATCGGAAAAGTCTACCCCCGGAATAAAGCCTGGGGCACTGATCGAGTAGACCGGGAGCACTGACGCTTCGCGCATGGCCGCTTTTACGCGACGCACAAGCAATCCCTCGCCAAACGTTCCCACTACGCCAATGAAGTTCCCGCGGGAAGGATAGAACGCTGCCAGAAAAGATGCCGGTAGCCTTTGACTACCAGGTGCATCACTGAAGCAGCCAATCATCTCCAGCGCTAGCATGGCGCGTACTCGAACTCCTCGTCTCATTAAAGAGGCAGCATGGATGGCGCTGCCCATTTGCCGGGTACGAAAGTAAGGCGGCTCCTCTAATGTGAATGCTACCAGTTCAACCTGAACGGCCGGGGAAACCTGGCCCAGTAGTCGAGCTAACTCGATCAGCCCGGCCACGCCGCTGGCATTATCATCCGCTCCCGGAAACGGTCCGGCAGTGTCGTAGTGCGCACCGACGATAATTCGCTCACCGGTATCGGGTCCGAATCGAGCGATTACATTGCGATAGGTTTTGCCCTGAACTTGAAAAGCTTGTTCGGAAACAACCGCTTTAGCGGCAGCAAACTCCTGCTTCAGGTACGAGGCTACGCTCTCCAGATTCTCGGGATGGCCCTCGTCCCGCGGACTCAATTGTTCAGCCAACATGCGCACGTGAGCCTCAAGCTGCGCAGGATCCACTGAGACTCTGGCAATAACATTCGGTTGAACGAAGAGCGGCTGAGTCACCCAGAACCACAAAGCCATCAGCAAAACCGCAAGGCCAAGCAGCGTTATCAGCATGAGTCTGATGATACGTGTCCGACGCTCAGACTGTGACTGCCATTGGGCTTCGGTTGAGCTGCTCATGAGAAAGGATGCGACCGGCGGGAGAACAGGTTGGTTACCACCCGGTGGCAAAGAGCGCACTGGCTGCTTTCAGGCCGCAGTTCTGATATCGATGGTAGGCCTGGGCCGCGCGCAGGCGGATTTGCTCGTCACTCTCCTGCTTCATCCAGCCATCAACGGCCGCGGACAACACATAGGCTTCCGGAGCCATCAGGTTCGTGGTCCAGAGCAAAGGCGAGGCGCCCGTCTTCCTGAGCACCTTGGCGAAATACTGTTTGCTGGCACAGGCCAGGATGATTGTTTTGCGTCCACGGTCATCGCGCTTTTCCGGCGTCGCGCTCAAAGTGAAGTCCATCAAACCGTCGTGGCCAATATATGCAATCAGATCGGCGCTGCCCGCGAGATTCAGATTGAACGTCTTTGCCTGTCTCGTAAACTTGATCTCCTCCCCGGGCTTACCTGAAGCAGCTGCCAGGAAGTCCGTGGTGGCCTGTTTGATCTCTTTTCCACGATAGGCGTCAGCTACCAGGATCACGTCTCTTGTTTTGTGTCTGAAGACAACCCTCTCCATGATCGCCGGCTGAGGGTTTTGCCCCACGGAAACGAGTTCCCAGTCTTTGCTCTTGTTGAGAAACGTTTTGACGCCAAAGGCTGCACCCCAGTAAAGGTTCGTGGCCGGATTGTCGCCATTGCCGAGCGAGGCTGACACCGGCACGATGCCCTGGTTCACGTTGTCGCACAGCGCCACAAAGACATGAATCACGGGAAATGAATTTCGCGCAGCCGGCGGAGAGTCGTTGGTGCTCCGGGGCTGATTCACTACGCGCGTTGCAGTCCCGCCGCTTGTCGAACACGCCACCAGGCCCACGCCCATCAAGCACAAAAGAAAGAACGACAGAACTCGCATAGGATAGAAAAACGCCGTTGTGGTCTTAGACGCCAACTAATGCCTTAATGTTCCCGCCGAAAGCGGACGGCTGGAAATAGCCTGGTGGTCAAGACGATTTTTAGCCGCAGATGAACGCGGATAAACGCGGATATGGGAAGAAAGTCTAGCGGCGCCTAGCTGCGAGCAAAAGCGAATCTATACAGCCTTAATATCGTTTGTTCTGATCCGCGTCTATCCGCGTCTATCCGCGTTAATCTGCGGCTAAAAAATGTGTGGGGGTTACTGTGCTGGCGCAGATAGCTCGGCCACGATCTCGCGCATGGCGGCGCGGCCTCGTTCAACTTCTTCCGGGCCAAAGGAAACCGCCCCCACCACGGCATGCCCGCCGCCGCCGTAACGCTCGCAGATAGTTGCGATGTTGTGCGTCCGCGGGCGCGGACTCCACGGGTTCGAACCGACGGAGATCTTGGTGCGCTGCGATCCACGTGTCAGGGCCACGGTATAGGTGGCTGCGGGGTAAAGGTAGTAGGGGATGAACTTGTTGAAGCCTTCGTAGCCTTCATCGACCAGATCGAATTGCACCACCCCGTCAGCGTACGCAGCTTTGCGCTTGATGGCGGCTAGAGTTTCGTGATGCTTTTTCAGGATGGGCTGGAAGCGGCGCTGCACCTCTGCACTAGTAGCCACTTCATCAAGCGAACGCACGGTTAGTTCCCGTATGATTTGTTCGATGAAATTGTCATCAGGATCGGCTTCAATGACCTGCATCAACTGCAAGGCCGGCTCTTTCAGTTCCACGCACTGCGCCGGCGAGTCATAGAGCGCGCCGTCGATCACGTGCGCCCATTCAACCAGCGTCTTGATCGGTTCCGGGTTGAAGCCAAACTGTGAACTCGCCACATCGGCAATAAACTCCGTGCAGGACTTGCGTTCGGCATCGAGAAATTTCTGGCCCGAGGTGTCGGCGCGAAAATGCGCTTCATCTTCTGGAGTCAGGAAGGCTGACTGATGATGATCGAACCACCAGGTAAGTTTATCTGAGGTGGAATATTTGAAATCAACGATGGCATTCTCGTCACCATCGAACATGTTGGCGTCGAAGAGATTGCCCGGCCGGTGCAGCAGGCCCGCGTACCCGACCTCGGCCTCAGGGCGGATGCGTTCTTTGTAAAAGCGTGTGAAGGTCGCCGCGGATGCGACGCCGTCAAAGCAATGGCCGTGATAAAGCACACGAAGTTTCATCTGGTTTTTGACTGGCCAGGATTCAAATTCCGAAAAGCCCGCAATCTTAGCAGGGGGATCAAATAATCTCCTACCGAGCCGGGCAAGGTAGGCCTAATCGCTGGCAGACCATAACAAGAGGAACAGGGGTAAGACGCACAGGATCAAGAGATTCAAGACAACATATGTCGAGGCAACAATAAGGTAGGCTCGTCTTTCCTCATTACTCTTTCGCGTTATCCAGAGAATGGTGGCATTGGCGATCAAAAGCGGCACATTGATCAACCAAAGCCCGTATCCGACTATCAGGAAAGGCGGTGGGTGTCCGCTGGTCTCGAGGGGCAATACGATAAACCAGGACAGAGCATTGACGGCTGACAGTATGAGAGAGTACTTGCCGTTGGTGGTAATCGGCCTCTGCCACAGCCCGCAGATGATGAGGAAGCTCGCTGCCAGAGCCGCGATAATGACAGGAGGGATGCTCAGTGTAGGTAAACCCTCCAAAAACAGCGACGGCCGCGTGGCGTCTGAAGCATGCTAGGGCTCAGGCGTACAGGGAACGATAGCGGCCGTCTTTGTTTTTAACTGTTCGCCGATGAACTTGTCGGCCTCGGCTTCGATCAACTCGCCATTCACGACCCAGGCCTTCTCAGTTACCGTTTCACCGGTTGCCTTCAGCCTGGCCGGCTCGAGGAAAATATTCCAGGGCGAGCCCCAGCGTCGCGTGTCGCCCGTCAGCTGGCGGTAACCGTAATGGCTGGTTGTCTCACGGGCCTCTCGCCCTTCTGATTCCATGACCACAGGATAAGGCGGGCCGGCCGGACCGAAGTACTTGCTCACGTCATCGCGCGAGCCATATTCTCCCACGCCGATTACTTCCAGGCCCTGGGCTTTGTATTTTTCGTAAAGTCTGGCTGCCACCGGAGCTTCGTTTTTCCAGTTGCCGCACCACGGCGCAAAGTAAACCACCATCACCAGCTTCTTGCCTTTTGCGAGCGAGCGCAGGTCGACCGGTTTGTTGTCTTTGAGATCGGTGAACGTCCAGTTCTTGTAATTGACAGTCTTCTCCTGGATGGGCGCGTACTCGTGGCCGGCCTCCTGTGCGCGCAGGGCCGGGGCGAAAGCGAACGCGAGAATAAGAAGCGCGAAGACTTTATTCATGGTTCCAACTCCTTGTTACTGCTAACGCTGGGCGGTGGTTGAACCTTCCCAAAGCAATGGCTTAAGAGCCAGTTCAAATGTAGCGCGGTCACGTGGTCCAACTAACTTCTGTCTGACGCGGCCTTCGCGATCGATGATATGCGTAACCGGAAGTCCGGGCCCATTGCCAAACTTGTCGCCTATCTCTTCAGCGCCGCGCAAAATCGTGTACTCCTGCTTTAGATCCTTCTGAAAGTCCTTGATAACGTCGGCGGTGTCACCGGGCGAAGTAGAGACGCCCACAATTTCCAGCCCTTGCGCCTTCAAGTCGCGCTGCATCGCGTTGAACTCCGGAATCTCGGCGCGACAGGGTTGGCACCAGGTGGCCCAGAAGTTTAAGAGCACCACCTTCCCTCGCAAGTCAGCCAGGCGAAAAGCTTTCCCGTCGAGCGTTTGAAACTCAACCTCGGGCGCCGGCTGAAAACTGCTGGCAGCGGCGGGCGCTGTGGTCGGTACGGTCGGTGGCGGGGCTTTGATCCAACTCTCGGCATTGGGAATTAAGGCCGCGAGTCTCGAGCTCGCCAGCAGCGTCGAGTAACCGCTAGCCACCAGCAAGCCAATGAGGATTAGTACGACGCCGGAAACGACTTCGACCTTGTGCAGGTGCTGGCGGAATTTTCCGTAGAAGCCAAGAAACTGGTTGATGCCGAGTCCGGTCAGCAGGAAAGGCACTGCCAGTCCCGCGGAATAGAACGCGGAAAGCACCAGACCACCGCGCCATCCGCCGCTGGTGGCTGCCAGGCCGATGATGCCGCCCAGGATTGGCCCGATGCATGGTGTCCATCCCGCTGCGAAAGCCATTCCCAGCGTCAGCGATCCGAGCATGCCGCGTGGTTTCTCGGAAGAAAACACTCGCGTGTCCCGGTAAAGCGCGCCAATCTTCAGCAGGCCGATCAGGTGCAGGCCAAACAAGATGATGACGATACCACCCACAATGCGGACCCATGGATTGCTCAACACCGTCGCGCCTACCAATCCCGCCGTGGCGCCCAGGGCAACAAATATTAAGGAGAGGCCGGCGTTGAAGGCGAGCGAGTTAAGAATCACGGCCCAACGTGCCGATGATTTCGACCCACCTTCCTTCAGCCGATCAATGCTGATACCGGACATCAGCGAGATATAACCCGGCACGAGCGGCAAAACGCACGGGCTGAGAAACGAGGCGAGGCCGGCAAGAAAAGCGATTCCGATGGTGATGTTTGAGCCTTGCATTGGTGTTGATGAAGTCTAGCGCTATCGGGCGATTTTCACCTAATTAGTGGCACAGACTTCAGTCTGTGTTGGATCTTGAGGGGCCTTACCGCCAAGTGAAACCACAGACTGAAGTCTGTGCCACTTTCTCATGGCGCCGGCTCTGCCACCAGCTTCTTGATCATTGTGTCGAGTAGTATTGCGTCCGCCTCTCCATTGCCCACGCTGATGAACCGCACTACGCCGCGACGATCGAGCAGGAACGTAGTGGGAATTGCCACCACTCCGTAGTTAAGATCGTTCTCTCGCGAGTCGGCGACTGCGAACCCATAGGGCAGGCGATTCTTCTTTTTGAATTCCTTCAAATACTTCACCTCGGCGTCCGGTGAAAGCGGGCGGCCCTCGGCGTGGCCAAAGAAATTTGTTACTCCCACGATAACCAGCCCTTTATCGCCGTACGATTCGTGCCACTGCTGGAGCTTGGGAAACGTCGCCCGGCAGGGGCCGCACCAGGGCGCCCAAAAATCGAGCAGTACTACGCTGCCGTGCAAATCCGAAAGCTTCGCGGGCTTATGATCGATCCATTCCCTGGC
The DNA here is from genome assembly GCA_039933315.1 of Pyrinomonadaceae bacterium. Taxonomy (GTDB): domain Bacteria; phylum Acidobacteriota; class Blastocatellia; order Pyrinomonadales; family Pyrinomonadaceae; genus DASXRU01. The sequence goes on along the minus strand of JBDTOI010000103.1, from coordinate 4,993 downwards.
GACAAGATTCGGCGGCTGCCGGGTTGGTTCCGGGACTTGATCGAACAGCTTCACCAGCTCAGTGGACGGCGCCAGCCCCGCCGCACGCCGGGTCGCCATCCGGTAAAGGTTGCCGGATGGAAAGGTCATGGCCAGCCGGCGCAAATCCTGCAACACCGAAACCGCTTCATCGTTTTTTTTCAATTTCACATTGATTTCGGCGAGCAGAGCGCTCGCGTTCAGCAGCATCTCGTCACGGCGATAGACATCGGTCGCTTTAAGGCTGGCCGCCCTGGCCGCGCTCAGCATTTCACGCGCATGCGGGGCCGCTTTTTCAAAGTCAGTGGCTTTCATTTGCACTGCGACCAGAAGGTTCTCCAGCACATAGCGGTCATCAGCCGTCTGCGGCTCGTGCTTTGTGTACTCCACCAGCATCGCCTCGGCTTCGGCGATCAAGTTCTTCTTCGCCGCTTCAGTGACAAACACGCGCCGCGCCATCTGAGATTTTTCGCCATTCGATCCGGCCTCGCTGGAAAGGAAACTACGCAATGTCTCCAGTGTCCTGTCCGCATCGCCCGCAACGAAGTAAAGCATCCCCAGGTAATAAACATCGTCGCCCTTTAAAACACCCCGCCCGATCAGGGTCGCAGTGTGGCGCGCCGCCAACTCCTTCTGCTCCTGTCGAGTTGTTGTCTCCAGCTTCGGATCATAAGGCAGCTTCTTGGCGTTGAACTCCACGAACTTCTTGCGCAGGTAATCATTCGCTTCCTGATAAAGGATTGCGGCGGAACGCGTTTCCGGCGGAAGGTCGGCCCCGTTTGAGGCCTTTTCCTTGTCGGCCAGTGCGGTGACAGCGGGGGCTGATCCTTGCGCGGGCGTTTGAGCGCGCGCCGGTTCCCTACCCGCGCACAAGGCGAAGATAAAAGTTACCACTACCAATGCGAAGAAACGTTTCATGCAGAAATTCTCCCAGCACTCAGCCCACGCTGGCAAGCCGAAAACGGTCAGGCGTGAATGAATCCATCAGCGGGGACGACCGCCCACTCATCACTGTCTCGGCAATCAACTCGCCCGTGATAGGCGCCAGCAAAATACCATTGCGATAGTGGCCGGTGGCATAAATAAGCCCTTCGACCTCCGGGCACTTTCCCAGCACCGGCCGATCGTCCGTTGCATGGGGCCGCAAACCAGCCCACGAATCGATCAGCGGCGCTTTGCTCAAGCCCGGCAGCATCTCAATTGACTGTTCAGTCAGAGCGCGCACGCCCGCCGCGGTAACCTGCTTATCGAATCCGGCGTGTTCGCTGGTGGCCCCCGCCAGTAACCTGCCATCCTGGCGCGGCACAAGGTAACCGCGGGGACTGTAAATGACGTGGCGCGCCAGGCGGGGATTGGTTTCAAAGCAGAGCATCTGGCCGCGCACTGGTTCGATGCGAACCGGGGGCGGCAATATGTCTGGAATTGTAATGAAAGAGCTCCAGGCGCCGGCGGCAATGATTACCGTTGTAGTAGCGATGGAACCAGGAGAAGTCTCGACAGCAACAACTCGTCCCCGCTCCGTTTTAAGCGAACGCACGTCACAACCTGTCACCAATCTGACTCCCAGTTGTTCATTTGCGGAAGCGAGCGCAGCCACCAGTCTCCGGTTCTCAACCTGCATATCGCGCGGAAAACGGAGCGCGCTGCGAGTCTTAGTGGAAATGGATGGTTCGAACATGAGGGCTTCCGCGCTGGTCAATCGCTCCACTTCATATCCGGCACCGGTCTGCCATTCATACCGCTGCGCGATTTCGACTTCATCTTTTTCGGTAAACGCCAGGTAAAGGGTGCCCGTTTGATCCAGCTCGATGTCTATGCCGCTCTCCTCTTTTAGCGCGGCGCTGAATGCTGGATAGAGGTCGCGGCTCTGACAGGCAAGTTCGAAAAACTCGTCGGCCTGATTCGCTTCAGCCTGCGGGCCGAGTATGCCCGCGGCCGCTGATGAAGCTTCCGCACCAAGCCGCGCCCGTTCGATTAGCATTACGTCCGGAACGCCGTGCAGCGCCAGAGCGCGGGCAATCGCCAGACCGATTACGCCGCCGCCAACTACGACAACGTCGGCCGTTTCTCCCGAGAACTGCAGTTCGTCATCCACCATAAACTAACTGGTCAGCCTTCGTGCTTAGTTGTCAGTAACCGCACGAAGTCTTATTCTGAGCGCCTGAGTTTTTAGGGGAGAGAGCGAAGTCAGGAAACCAACTGCAACTGACTACTAACAACTAACTACTGACCACTCGTTATGAAACATACTATCACACTGATTCCGGGCGATGGCATTGGCCCCGAAGTAGCTGCCGCCGTAGTGCGCATCCTCGAAGCTTCGGGCGTCGATATCGCCTGGGAGACCCACTACGCCGGCGCTGAGGCCCTGGAAAAATTCGGCAGTACACTCCCCGATCAACTACTCGAATCCATCAAGCGAAACAAAGTCGGGCTCAAGGGTCCGGTTACTACGCCGATTGGCAAAGGCTTTACGTCGGTAAACGTCGGCTTACGCAAAGCGCTCGATCTTTATTCAAACCTGCGACCCATACGCGCGTTGCCGAACATTCCCTGCCGTAATCCCGATCTCGATCTGGTCGTCGTACGCGAGAACACTGAAAGTCTTTATTCAGGGCTCGAGCACATTGTGATTCCTGGCGTCATCGAAAGCTTGAAGATCATTACTGAGAAAGCATCGACCCGGATTGCGCGTTTTGCCTTCGAGTTTGCGACCAGCGAAAAACGCAAGCGGATTACCTGCTTGCATAAGGCTAACATTATGAAATTGTCCGACGGGTTGTTCCTGGAGTGCTTCTATAAGGTAGCAAAGGATTACCCGGCTATTCAGGCAGACGACAGGATTATTGACAACGCCTGCATGCAGCTTGTCATGCGGCCCGAACAATTCGATATGCTGCTTTGCGAGAATCTTTACGGCGACATAGTTTCGGATCTCTCTGCCGGTCTAATCGGCGGCCTGGGCCTGGCGCCGGGCGCCAACATCGGTGAAAAGGGAGCGGTTTTCGAAGCCGTGCACGGCTCGGCGCCGGACATTGCCGGGAAAGGCATTGCCAATCCCACCGCGTTGCTGCAGTCGGGCATTCTAATGCTTCGTCACCTGGGCGAGCGCGAGGCGGCGGATAGGACTGAAACGGCAATGTTAGAAGTTTTCACCGAAGGCAAGGTACGCACTCGCGACGTTGGCGGCCAGGCTAAGACCGACGAATTCGCGGACGCGATTATCGCCAAGATGAGAGAGGCTCAGTAAGAACAGTGGGGACAGGATTAACAAGCTTCACATGACAGGAAGGTTGTCTCTCGTGATCTTCATGTAAAACCCCTAAGAGTGTAACGGTACTCACTTCAATCTGGAAAAGGCGCCACTTGCGATTATTCCAGGGAGCGTCCCTCCGGTTTGATATGACAAGAGCGATAACCCACGCCGGCTCCTTATTTGGTTGAACTGATGCGGTGCGTGCTGCCTTCGCCGCTGATGCTTCGGCTCGCGTTGCGGGCCACACGTTCGGCTTCGGCCAGAACTCTGAGAGTATTCTCGCCCAGGACTTTGCGTATGTCTTTTTCGCTGTAACCGCGCTTCAACAATTCGTAAGTGATGTTCGGCAGCATGGAAACGTCCTGGGCGCCTTCGGGCATATCTACCGCCCCATCAAAGTCAGCCCCAATTCCCACGTGATCGATGCCGGCAATCTTCACGATGTGATCGAAGTGATCGATCAACTTGGAAATAGGCAACGGCGGCAGAGGCATTGAGGCGTCGAGTTTGTCGCCTTCCTCAGCCAGCCGTTCCGGGTCATCCTTATACTTCTCGTTGAGGGCATCCTGCTGTGCTTTCAAACGGCGATTACGTTCCGCGTTCTGGGTCGTAACGGTGGCGTTATCGACAAAGGCGCTGTAAAAATTCACGTGTACCACGCCGCCATTTTTCGCAATGCGACGCAGCAGATCATCAGGGATGTTTCGCGGCACGTTGCTGAGCGCGCGGGCTGACGAATGCGACGCAATGATCGGGGCCTTTGAGACATCGAGCGCGTCGCTCATCGTGTCATCGGAAACGTGCGACACATCGACCAGCATGCCCAGCCGGTTCATCTCGCGTACAACTTCTTTGCCGAAATCCGACAACCCATTGTGCTTCTTCTCGCCGCGACCGGCGTCGGCCCAGTCGTTAGTGTTATTCCAGGTGAGCGTCATGTAGCGCACTCCCAACCGGTGAAACTCGCGCAGGGCAGACAGTGAATTCTCAATTGCGTGCCCCCCTTCGATACCCATCAGGCAGGCTATCTTCTTCTGTTTCCTGGCCCGGCGAATGTCCGCGGCTGTGGTGGCGAACATCAGATCATTCGGATGTCGCTCGACCGCGCGATAGACCGAATCGATCATGTCCAGTGTTCTTCGGGCCGCGCCGCCATGGGCGACATACCAGGGCCTTATGTAAAGCGAGAAGAACTCGGCCGTCAGGCCCCCTTGCCTCATTCGTTCTATGCTGGTGCGGTAAGGCACGGGAGGCGCACCACTCAGATCGTAATCGTCATTGGTCATCGGCGTAGTGACGTCATTGTGCGTGTCGATCACGATGGCCTTGCGATGGATCTCCAGCGCTCTTTTCCAGAGCTTCTCATCGCGTGGCGGGTTTGTTGACGAGGGTGTTTGGCTAAGAGCCACTGAGGAGGTTACGAACGAGAGAGACAGCGCAGCGGTAGATATGAAGCAGCAGAGCTTTCGCAGATACATGGTCGCACCTTTCACTTCGGGAATCAGATGATCAGGAAGAGTTTGCAGCGCCATAGTGCAAGCAACGCTCAGGGGCGTCAAGTTAACATCGATACCTGTAGGGGCGGCACTCCGTGGCCGCCCCTCTTTCGCTTTCAACCCAATTCTCGAATCTTTGTCGCAACTGACAGAGAGGGGTGGCCACGGAGTGCCACCCCTACACAGGCCGACGCGGCGCTGCCTCGTGCGCAACTGTGGCAGA
>JBDTOI010000102.1:0-14359 GCA_039933315.1 Pyrinomonadaceae bacterium | reverse complement strand
CGTGCGGAAAGGCTCCGCCTTTCCGTCACGATTGATTAATACTATGGAGAGGCTACGCCTCGACCGTGATGGAGGCGTAGCCTCCAAATAAAAACGGGGGCGTTACGGAAAGGCATAGCCTTTCCGCGCTGCGCGGCGGCACAGCCGCTTAATCGAGTCGAATGATTAATAGAAACTCACCGGTAGCATTGTCGTTTTGTATTCTTCGAGCTTTCGCGTAAATATATGGGCCGGATGTCACCCCTTGATCAATCACCCCTCGAGGCCATACAGCCTGAACGGCTTGAGTTCGGCGACATAACACCTACCGGTTCACTCAACGCTGACTCGGGGAAACTCATCATCGCTTCCTACAACATTCGTTACGCAGTAGGTCGCTATCTCATCTGGAGTGGCATCTTGCGCAAAGTCGGGCTGAATACGCCCCGGCATCGCGCCGCCGCCGTCGAACAAAACATCGCCACTGCTGCGCGCGCGTTTTCAGATGGATCGCTGCTGCCGCGAGCGGACATTCTAGCATTGCAGGAAGCCGACAAGCAGACTGGGCGCACTGGTGGTCATCACGTGGCGCGCGAGCTAGCCGAACGATTAGAGATGGCCTGGGTGCACGCGCCGGCGGAAATACCGCGGGGAGTGCCGCCGAAAACGCGCACCTGGTGGCTCGACTTCGAAGAAGAAATCGCGCTGAACGACGAAGGCGACACCGGCATAGCCTTACTGAGTCGCTTCCCGCTCGCAGACGTCGCTCGCATCGATCTGCCGTGGAAAGAATGCGCCTGGCGCCCTCGCCTGGCCATGGCGGCGACGGTTCGTTTTGGCGAAAAGAATTTGCGACTCTTTAATGCGCACATCGATCCGCACGCTTCGATTGACGGGCAGCACGATCAGCTCCGGGTCCTGATAGCAGAGGCAGAATCTCATAATGGACCAACAGTTATCATGGGTGACTTCAATACTCTTTCGGGGCCGAAGTGCATTGAGACGCGGCGTTTCATGGAAGACCACGGTTACCGCACCTCGTTTCCCACGGGCACCGCGACCTGGCGCGGGGCGGCTATTCGCCTGCACGCTGACTGGATATTTGTGCGCGGCGCTAAGCTTGGAAAGTGGGGAGTGGCCCGGCCGCTGAATGTTTCCGACCACTGGCCCATCTGGGCTGAGGTTGAAATGGGGGACTGATCGTTTATGAGTTTTCAGGTTGGGGTTTCACGCGGTGTCAGAACCGCCTGCGGTAGCGGGCGGGCCCTCTTGATGTGCACCTCGTGTGACCCGCGACGTGAGGGCCCGCCCGCTACCGCAGGCGGTTCTGACACTTGCGTGAACCCCCAACTATCGGAACACCTGCTTTAGCCGAAGATAAGAACAAATGGATCCAATGAAGATCACCAGCCGCGACAATTCCCTGCTCCGCCACGCGCGCGCCGTGCGGGATGGGAAGATTGACGGCACAATCTTTGTCGAGGGTTTGCGTCTTTGCGAAGAAGCTCTTCGCTCCGGGCTGTCCCTTGAGGCCGTTATCTACTCGGAGGAGCTGGCGCAAAAGGATCGGGCCGCGCGCCTCATCGCCCAACTCGGCAAGGTTTCCCAGCGGCTGGCTTCCGTTAACGAAACGTTGTTGGAGTCGATCTCATACACGAAGACACCTCAGGGAATTATTGCGCTGGCTGCCCGCCCAAAAATTGATGAGGAGGAGTTCAAGGCCAGGCAAGCGGGCTCGCCTTTGTTGGTAGTGATGCACGGGATCAATAACCCGGTAAATGTAGGCGCCATCCTGCGCACCGCGGAAGCCGCGGGCGTGACCGGGGCAATTGCGACCGCCCACACCGCCGATGCTTTCTCGCCCAGGGCTTTGCGCGGCGCCATGGGGTCCGCGTTCCGCCTGCCCATCTGGACGGGCGCGGGGTATGCCGAAGTAGTGACGTGGTGCGCCTCCCGCGGTATTAACACGGTGGGAACTGACGCTGAAGGAGCCAAAGTTTTCAGCGAGATTAACTGGCGTGAATCAATTGCGTTAATCATGGGTCCCGAGTCGGAGGGGCTGTCGCCCGAGGAGTTGGCGGTCGTTAACGAGTCAATCCGAATTCCCATGCAGGGAGATGTTGAAAGTCTGAACGTGGCGGTGGCTACCGGGATTCTCCTTTACGAAGCTGCCCGGCAACGGAGCGGACTTTGATCGTAGGGGCGGCACTCCGTGGCCGCCCGTTTCTTCGAACTGCAGTCAAGGTGGTGACCACAACAGGGGTGGCCACGGAGTGCCACCCCTACAATCATTCCTGCGTGAATGCGGTTGCTCACAGTTGTTGGAATCACGTAAGAACACACTCCCCCCTATTGCCAAACTTGAGTTTCAGTTAGAATGGCGCGGCACTAAGAAGTCAAGTTTCCTTCTCCCGCGGTCATCAGGGCCGGACTGTGTTCTCATGGTCTCCGGTCATTACTATCGAAGATCGAACTCGTACCCAGTTGAAGGCGTATCTGATTTATGACCGAGCGGCACGATTCAAATAAGACTGGCGCGGCGGCCGACGAGCCCGCGAAGTCCGATCAAACCGCCCGCACCGCACAGCCCGCGGCTTTGCCGGAGCGCCTGCTACGCCGCGCCCTGGAGCGCGCCGGCGAAGCTCTGGACCGGAAGCTGGGCCGCACCATCGATCCCAAGAGCGGCTTAACCCTCACCAACTTGATAAAACGCATGAACCTGCTAATCGACCAGCGGGTGCGCGACGAAGGATCCAAAGGCCGTATCGCCCCTCACCTTCTAAAGCTGAAAGTTGAATGGGGCAAACACTCAGAGGCCGATCCCGAACTGATCCAGGACCTGGAACACGAGTTACTTGCAGCTGCCATTGATCACATCAACGACCGCCGTTATCGCACGCTTGCTCCGGTCACCATCGAAACTGAAGTTGATATCTTTACCACCGGGGTTTCGGTGGATCCCTCGTGGGGAGAGTTCGAGGAAGAGTTGAAACAGGAGGACGAGGCGCGTCGCATTGCCAAAGAGGTCGGCGCTACCAGGATTCCCCACGGCGCGCCGCCGATCCATGATGTAACCGTCTCGGCCCGAATCACAATGCAGAACAATCGCCGCGAGGTAGCTCTGACTTTCAAACCCGGCGGCAAACGTTCAAACGTAGGACGAGGCACGGACAGCGAACTGCACCTCAACGATGGCAGTGTTTCCAAAATACATGCCACCCTGATGATGAATCGCGAAGAGGTTTTGATGGTGGCTGATACAGGTTCGACCAATGGTACCTTCATAAACGGCCGGCGCATTTCTTACGGCGAGGCTTGCCCCATTGAGCCAGGTGACGTAGTAGCATTTGGCGATGTTGAAGTCCGATTCCGCAAAGACAAATAGTGAACATGTCGCCAATCCTTTTCCTGCTTCAAGCCGCCACGCCCAGCCCTGTAGCCAGCGCGCCGGAGAAACTTCCGGCCTGGCTGACGCTCATCTACATGTCGGGCTTGCTGCTGGTAGTTATCGTCCTCGTCATTTCCCTTGTGCGCAGCTGGCATCGGCCGAGCGCCAAAGCAAACAACCCTAACGAATTGCCAAAGGAAGTCCGCGCGCGCCTGGGCTCGACCTCAACCAATCGCGGACTGCGCGCTCTGAGAGTGATCTTTGTCATTCTCACGCTGGCGGTGTTTGGATTTCATGTTTACTGGGCCAAGTATGCGGAAAGCAGCAACGAGCGCTTTCAGGAATTGAGCTACAAGGACCTGCGCAACCGGCGCTTATCGGAATCAACTCTGCGTGGCTGGGTTTACGATCGGAAGAATCGGCCGCTGGCGCTATACAAGCGCGAACCAAGCGGCGCCATCAACCGCGACTATCCCATGGATAGCGCGTTGGCCCACATATTCGGTTCAGATCGCGGAGACCCGGGCCTGGAACGGGCGTTATTCGGTACACAGAGCGGAGCAGTGCCGGAAGCGTGGGAGATCGTCACCGGCAAAAGCGCGCTGCAGAAAGCCAACAGCGACGTCGTCCTGACGATCGATCGCGATTTGCAGCAGGCCGCCGTTGACCAGCTGAAGGGAAAGCACGGAGCGGTAGTAGTACTTAACCCGCAAACCGGCGACGTACTGGCCATCTACAGCGAACCTTCTTACAGCCTGAAGGAAGTTCAGGACGAGAACACATGGATCAGGCTCGAAGCTAACGAACGTGACAAGCCGCTGGTTAGTCGCGCTCTGGGCGCGTATTACATTCCCGGATCGACCTTCAAAACAGTGACCATGACAGCGGCGCATCTGGCAGGATTGCAGAACACTCAGTTTACCTGTAGCGGCGGCGGTTACTACGCTGCGCCCGGGGCAAACCCTATCTTCGACGACGGCGGCGCGGGTGAGGTTCACGGCCGTATCGGCATCGACAAGGCTTACGAGGTGTCGTGCAACCAGTACTTCGCGCAGATGGGTGTCCTGCTTGGTCCCCAGAGATTCAAACAGGCGGCACAGCTGCTGGGTATCGGGGCCTATGACACGCCGGCTGAAGCATTGCGCGGGCGTAAACAACCCGAGGTGTGGAATGCATCAACTGACGCCGTCAAACGCGCGTTGGCTCCGCGGGAAGCAACGATGGTTACGGGTCCAAAGATTACGAAATACGATATCGCGCTTGAGGGCTACGGCCAGGGCTATGCAGGGCAGATGACCCCTCTGCAGATGGCGCTGTCGGCAGCCGCCATCGGCAACATGGAGGGCAAGCTGATGAAGACCAAGATCGAGCTTAACCGCCCGCCCGAAGTTTTTCATCCGGTTATGTCGCCGCAGATCGCAGCCCGCATGCGCGAGATCATGGGACGGGTAACCGGCGGCGCCAGCGGTACCGCGCGCGGCGTATTCGGGCCGGTGCATGCGGCGGGCGTCATCACCGGCGGCAAGACTGGCACAGGCCAGAAAGTCGTTCCGGTTTACGATCCTAAAACAGGCGCGCCCAGGACACGTCTGCGAGTTGAAAAGGACACGCGGGGAAACATCATTCGGCAATACCAGGAAACGATCATGGACGAAGAGCATCCGCGCATTGATGGTTGGTTTCTCTGCATCGCGCCGCTGGACCGCCCGCAACTGGCGATCGCAGTAGTGATCGAAGGCGGCGGCTATGGATCCAAGTCCGCGGCGCCAGTGGCCGCAGCGTTGGTTTTGAAAGCGAAGGAGCTGGGGTACTTCAGCGTAGGCGGGCAGGGAAATCAGCCTCGGCCAGGCGCCGGTCCCTCGCCCCGTCAACGGCCCCGATCAACGCCGACGCGGCCCACGACACCATCGAATCAACGTTGAGTTTATCCACAGATTTCACAGATTACGCAGATTTACAGACGTTCTAAGACAGGATGGGAGACTCTTCTTAAAGTCAAAAGGTTTGAATCTGTGGAATCTGTGAAATCTGTGGACTGACTACTGAAATGAAAAATCGCGCCTCGTCACATCTCCTGATCTTGTTCGTAATCGTTGCCTTCGAGGCCGCTGCCTACTTCGCTCTGGGACGCAGCGCTCTGATTCGCGGTTATGAAACCTCCTGGGTGGGCGGGTTCCGCGACTTGTTCCTCTACGTCCCGATCATCGCGCTGGTCCTGTGGCTCTCGCGCATGATGAATTTCAAGGGCAACTGGACGCTCTACACCACGGCCATCCTGCTCTTCTCGGTCGGCATGCTGATCCAGTTTCGGCTCTATAGCGATCCCGAATACAACGCCCGTAACAAGGCCGCCGCCCGTGCCGAGAAAACTGAAGCGCTACGCATTCGCTATATCAACGAAAATTACGACGACGCCAAAAAGCAGATGATGGGCTTTCCCACGGATGCGTCGGGAAAAGTGCCGGCCCTGCCCGTCCCGTTAAAGCAATCGTCTTATTCCCTCGAGAACGCTCTGACGTCCAGCTACACCTGGATTCCCATCTTCTCGCTGCTGGCATTCGCCGGAGCCTACTGGCTTTGCATTCGCGAGCGTTTCTTGTCCTGGCTACAACGCAACAGTTTCATCATCGTTGTCGCCACTCTGATTCCGCTTACCTGGGCGGTAATAACTTCCAGCGCCGGCAAAGCAGTCGGCAACACAACTCCCTGGGAGCCTTCAAAAATCCCGTTCCTGCTGGGCTTCGCCGGAATCCTGACGGCACGCTACAAAGATCTTTCCCGTACCTTCTGGGCCCTGCCGCGCGCGCGCGACGTTCTGCCGCTACTGGCAATGGCCCTGGTGCCATTCATACCGTTCTTTGCCCTGAAGGATTTCGGCCAGCTACTAATCTTTACCGCCGCCTATGCCACTCTGTATCTGGTCGCGGTGCGACGCTGGCCGCAGCTGGTGATGTTTGTCGGCTCGATGATGCTGGTTATAGGCATCCTGGTCGTCGGGGCCCTGCCGCGGGACATTCAGGAAAAGGTGCCGCTGTTGCCGACCCTTTCCCGGCCCATCCAGGCGGCGCTGCCATCTCGCATTCAGCAGAGATTTCATTTGTGGCTGGATGGCTTTGACCCGCCGGCGCCGGAAACACCCTGGTGGAAGAAAGACTACGAAGACGCGCTGGCGAAAAATCCGGAGATGAAGGAGATAGCCGAGCAGAGTCCCGCCATGCAGAAGACTGTCAACGTGGATATCTGGTTCGACAAGCTCGCGTTTCAACCGGCCCAGGCAATTTTTGGCATTGCCGCCGGAAAGACAACCGGGCGGGGATTGGGCCTCGGTTTTCCCGAGGTTATTCCCATTGCCGACTCCGATTACGTTTATGCTGCGCTGGCGGAAGAAATGGGTTTGGTTGGGGGCACGGTAGTCCTGTTGGCAGTCATTGTTTTGGTCATCGCCGGAGTTCGCACTTCGCTTCAGGCGCGTGATATGTTTACCAAACTTTGCTCGGCGGGACTGACGGCCTTTATCGGATTCCAGGCGCTGGTTAATGTCGGTGGAATTACTCGCGCGCTGCCCATGACCGGCATTACTCTGCCGTTCGTCAGTCACGGCGGCTTTAGTTTGATCACCAGTTTCGCCATGTTGGGAATGTTGATGGCGTTTTCACATCGAAACGCACGCGACGCCCAGGTCACTCAGCGTCCCCGGCGCAAGGTCGAGGCCGGCGGGCGGCAGGTCCCCGAGGCAGTCCAATGAAAGAGCCAGATGACCAGGCAAAGATAGACACTGCGTTTGTCACGGATCGCGGTCTGAATCCAAAGCGCCCGTTGAATGAGGATTCGATGCTATCTGATCCGGCGCGCGGTATTTTTGCGGTCGCCGATGGTGTGGGCGGGGCCGAAGCCGGCGAAGTAGCGTCCAAGACGGCTGTCGAAGTCATCGGCGAAGCGTTTCGCCATCTGACGGATGGCGCCGATATCGAAGACCTGATGGAGCTGGCTATTCAGAGGGCCAACAGCTCCATCCACCAGATGTCCCGGGAGCATCCGAAACTGTCGATGATGGCGACTACCGTCGTCGCCCTGCATCTGGACGGCTTTCGCGCCACCATCGGCCATGTCGGCGATTCCCGCCTCTACCGCCTGACACCTGACGGCAAACTTCATCGCGAGACGGCCGATCACTCCATCGTTGAAGAAGAAGTCCGGGCCGGACGCATGACACCGGAACAGGCGGCGAACCATCCCAGCAAAAATGTGATCAGCCGCGCGCTTGGCGCAGAGCCGGGAGTTGAGGTGGATCTGAAGATCCTCGAAGTTGAAGCCGGGACAAGTTTTCTTTTGTGCACCGACGGCATCACCCGACACCTTCCCGATGGTGAGATTCGCGAGCTGTTAAATGCCAGGCAGGCGGTGGAGGAAGTTTGCAACGAGATGCAGCGCCGCTGCCATGAGCGAGGCGCGGAAGATAACCTGACGGCAATCATCGTTCGTGTTGGCACCGCAGCCGGCTCATCGCTTGAGGAAGACTTCGAACGCACTCGCTCCCTGGAGCTTCCCGCCACGGTCCCTTTGTCGGAAAGCATGCTCACGCCGGCTGCGCGCGTTGCCTTCCCCCAGACGGAAGCCCGCGCTGAAGAGGCCCGATCTGTTTCCGCAATGCAATCAAACAAGAAAGCTGGCAAGGGAGGCTTCGTGCGTTTCTTAGTTTTTCTTTTACTCATCGGCGCGGCCGCCGGCGGCTTCTACGGCGGTATGTATTATCAGAAGAATCAACCGTTCTTTGGCCTGCCCAACGCGGCGCCGACTCCGTCCGCAACCCCTGTGGCCGTGGATACGCGCGCAGAGTTTCAAAACAGGCGCGCCGCCCTGGATGCGAATCCGCCGAAGTGGGTCGAGGATAACCTGCCGCCCCAGTTGGCGAAGGAAGGCGTTTCAACCGCCGCCGATTTGAAGGATCCGGAATTTCTTTATTTCTACGGGCGCGCCCTGATGCTCACGGGAAAGCATCGCGAAGCGCTGGCGGCATTTGAATCCGCCCTGAACAATGTTCGCGCCGAGCCTGATCGCAAACTATCGCTCGAGGCTGAAACCCGCATCGCCACGGCGGCGGCAGCTCTTCAGCTAAAGAACAGCGACGCCACCCTCAGTCTGCAGGACGCGAAGGCCGCCGAAGAGAAAGCGATGCGTGTGCTTGAAGGGGCGATAAATCTCAAGGTGCCAACCCCTGCCCCCTAGAACGTCGGTTAGTTGTTAGTGGTTAGTTGCACCGCATGGGTGCGGGCGACTGACAACTGAGAAACGGACTTCGCAACAAAAAATACTCCTGCGGCATCTAAACCACACTCTCCCCCGTGCCGGATGTCAGCAGTACAACTAACAACTGACAACGGACCAAAGCATTACTAAATGTCGGAACTCAAAGTGTTACAAACCAGGCTCGACGGACGTTACGACATAGAGCAGTGTCTGGGGCGCGGCAGTTATGCTGAGATTTACGTTGCTCGCGACCAGGCGGCCACCGATGAGTCACTTCAGGAAGTCGTCATTAAAGCGCTGAATGTCCTGCTTCAGGGAGTGCCTGACACAGAACTCGAGCGCACCCTGATCGAGAATTTTCAGAACGAGGCAGTAGCCCTTGACCGCGTGCGGCACCCGCATGTGATTAACCGGCTCGGTCACGGTACGGCTATCGATCTTTCGGGCAAGCCTTTCCATTACATCGTGCTCGAGTATTTGAGCGGCGGAGATCTGGCGGTGCTTTGCCGCGCGGGCAGGTTGCCGGTCGAGCAGGCCCTGCTCTACCTCGAACAGGTCTGCGCCGGTCTGGCCTACGCCCATACGCATGGAGTGATTCATCGCGACATCAAACCACAGAATCTCTTGCTGACGGCCGATTGCCAGGTGGTTAAGATCGCTGACTTTGGCGTGGCCAAGACTGACCTGGGCAATGAAGACATCACCCGGGTGGGGACAAACATTTATGCAGCGCCGGAACACAACCCGCTGGTTCAAACCGGGCAACTGGACACCGCCTCCCTGCCCATCATGCGCGGTCGCCTGACTCCTGCCGCTGACATCTATTCACTGGCCAAGACAACCTATGCGGTGCTGACGGGTGAAGCACCGCGGCGTTTCGCGCAACATTCAATCACTGAACTGCCCGAATCCGTCAGTCACGAGTATTGGGCCACGCCAGTGCTGCGCGTGCTCCGACGAGCTACACAGACCCGGCCCCTCGAGCGATATCAAACGGTCGATGAGTTTTGGCAGGAGTTGCGTGACGCTGGGATGCCGCCGACCCGCCCGCTTGATCCGGCCGAGGCCGCTTCCCGGGGCCGGGTTAGCGCCGATCTGGACACGGTGGTGGTGCCGCAAGCTCCGCCGCGTCCGACTTTTGAGATGACGACCAATCTGCCGGCGGCGTTCCCCGGGAACGGCGTCCGGCCTGCCCGCATAGTGGTTCCGGTTACCGGTAGCAAGGAAGCTCAACAAATGTTGTTGCCGGTTCAGCGTCCGAAAGCCGGCGAGATCAGTGCAGCCATGCCGGACGCAAACGTCGTCAAAAGACGGCCCGTGTCGCCGCCGGTGGCAAAGCCTCGCAGCCGTGTGGCCGGAATAGTGGTAGCCGTTCTACTGGTCGCAGCTTTCGCCGGGATGCTGTTTGCCACTCAACTGTACATACGTTCGCGCTGGACCCAGGCCGAGGCTCCCAGAGCCACGAGCATAGTCGGACAGGAGGCGGCGACTACCACCGATTTGAACCTGCGTGCGGAGCCGAGCTCGGCAAATGAACGAATTGGACTTGCGGAACAGGGCTCCCGAGTGCGTATATTAAGCACCAACGGTAACTGGTGCGAGGTGGAAGTAATTCAGCACGGGCGCCCGAAAGACGATCCCAGCTCTTCGGATCGCGGTTGGGTGAGCCGGCGGTATTTGAAGTTTGATTAATTGATCGTGGTCCCAGATCATTCGAAGGAGAACTGATAAAGCGTGGGTTTATTAGACTCGATTAGACGTTGGGTAGACGGCGACGGCGGGGAAGATCCTTTGGAAGCGGCGGACGATCAGGTTAAGCCGCGCCGCATCTGGGAAGAGTTTCTGGTCAAGGTAGCCCGCGAGGTCGAAGCGGCCATGCAGCGCGAGATGTTCACACCGCCCGGCGGGCCTACCTACATCCCGCGCGAGTACATCGTCTATTTAAGCAATGACGACGACAAGGACTGGCAGGGCGATAAGCGCCGCGGACTGGAGCAAGGGCTTTTTCACGTCCTCTCGGAACGCGCCCGCGAGCTCAGTGGCTCGACGCAATTAGCCGCCAAGTCTTTCGCGGTCGAGCTGCGCGTTGATGGCACCTTGAGCAAAGGCGAGTTTCGCGTGCAACCCGTGTGGGATGAAACCGAAAGCGGTCACACGATGGTTTCCGTGCGACCGGCCTCATTAACGGCCACGCCTTCCCAGGGTCCGGAAGTAAACACGAAGAGCGACCGGCCGGCCGCGGGTGAATCTGAGGGTGGTGAGAGCGAGATGACGGTCGTCCGCCCGCGCATTGTCACGCTTTACTCGATCGAAGTCTGGCGCGACGGCGTGCGGCAAGCGGTAGTCCCAATCACCAGGAACGAAGTCACCATTGGCCGCGGATCAAAATCGACGACGGTTGATCTTCCTTTGAAAGGCGACGTGGAGGTAAGCCGGATTCATGCGACCCTGGCCCTGGACGACGAGGGTCGTTACTGGCTGACGGCAAAAGGCCGCAATCCTACCTTGATCTCCGGCCGCGAGGCACCCCGTGAGGAAAGAATTCAGGTCCAGCCCGACGAGAAGATCGCGATCTGCAGCTACATCCTGAGGATCCAGCCCAAGTAAGAGAATTTATCCGCGTAAGTCTGCGGCTAAACTTCTACTTCCCAACACTCGCCGTTGCTGTGTGTCACCACTGAACTGAATCGGCTTCTGATATTCAGTTGAAGTGACGAACGAGCAAACCATGCCGCGGAAGTTCTGCGGCTCGCGTGGGTTCCCTTCTACCCCAGGCGTTGGCGACACTACTACGGAACGCACTCGGCATTTGTGCGGGGAGTCTGACTGCCAAACCGCAGCTGGTACTCCGCGGAAGTAATAAACGCGCAGACCATTCCGTGCTGCTTCGCCACGTTCCGCGGTGGCGCAGTACTCACCTGATTCAGCCAGAAGATGAACCCGTTAATGTCAGCATCCCGCCGCAAGTAACCAGAGTACTGCGAGTAAACAAACGAGCGGTTGTACTCGGCATCGATAAAGGTGCGATTGTCCACCGCTGCTCCATAACCCGCCGGCACACAGGGCGCTGGCGGACTGCCCGGTAGACGACTGCAACCGTTCCAGTAATCATTGGCCAGATGGAACATCACCAGTCCCCTTCCGCCGTTATTGAAGTGTGTGATCAGCGCGCTACGATCCGCGGCCGCCAGCGTGGCTCCATCCGCAGTCTGAATCGTGGTCAGCACCGCATCTACAAACTGAGCTCCGGTCGCAAGACTCGATGGATACTTCGCCGTAAACTCAGGCCGCTGCACGAAGGAATTCGCCAGCGCCAGTTGGGACGCCGCGAGACCGCTACCACCGACAACCTGGGCCCGGTCCCTGACAAACGAAAGATATCTTGGGATTTTCTGGCCTTCAGTTGGGTTCGCCGGATCTGCATTCGGAAATGGCTGGTTGTTACCAAAAGCGGCGCGGTAAAGCAGGAACACGTACGAAGCGGTCTGCTGATACTCGTCTTCATAAAAGAAAGCATTAGAGACGCCTACCGTACGTTCCCTGAGACACTGAACATTGGTGCCACAAAACGCGAGTTCATTGGTCCAGTAATCCATGCCGCCCTGATCCGGCAGTCTTCCCAGAAAGTCGTAGTAGTGCTGCCGCACGAAGTATTGCGCCTCGTTGAGCGGATTCCACAGCAACTGGCCGCGGATCTCCCCGGCGGTAAAGTTGTTGCTATGCACGTTCAGGTAATTCAGACCACCTTTCAAGTCTGACACCTGCTGTGCCGTCGGGCTGATAGAGTGGTCAACCACTGTGCCGAGCGGTAACGGAAATGCTATCGGACCATTGGCCCCCACCGCGGCCGGACCGTGTATGTGTGCGTCGGTTTGGGGACTGCTGAGATTGAAGAAAACCAATCCCACCTTGCCGCTGGTTTCGCCGGCGTCCAGTTGTACGATCCCACCGCCTTTGCCACTGGTCCCACTGGCCGGCACCTCCTGCGAACTCGAGAGCGTGGCCACAAACGTCTTCGCCGCTGCCGGAGGCGCGCCTGAGGTCTCGTTATCGGTGATCGTGAGCGTCGCCGGATTGGGGCTACCCACGGTAGCGCCTACCGCATTCGACAAGGTGAGACTCAGCGTTTCATCGCCCTCAAGGTAAGCATCGTCATAGATGAGTACCGGGAAAGTCTTGCTGGTCTCGCCAGCAGCGAAATTGACTGTGCCGGCGCTGACGATGAAGTCACAGTTTTGCACTGCCGTTCCGGTGAGCACGTCGCAGGCCACAAAGCTGTTGCCGCCCGTGCGGTAGTCCACTGATGACGATCCCGAGGTGTCGCCCGCCCGTGTCACGGTGATGTTCGTGCTGCCGCCGCCCTCGCTCTTGCTGAAGTTGGTCGTGCTGAATTGCACCGTGGTGGACCCGACTTCATCATTAGTGATTGTTCCCACACCTCTCAATTTTGTGATAGATGCGCCAACCGGATTGGTAAGGTCCACGAAGACGGTCTCGTCCCCTTCGACCGCTGTATCGCCGTTTACCGTCACCGAAATCGTTTTGCTTGTTTCGCCGGCGTTGAAGGTCAACAGTCCGGAGGTACTCACATAGTCGCTGCCTGCTGTCGCCGTGCCATTGGCCGTCGCGTAATTAACTCTGACGGTCCTGCCACTCACGGGCGACAAGCTGACCGTGAAGCTCAATGTGGTCGTACCTGAGTTGCCTTCGCTTATGCTGACGTCGTTGATGGAGACACCCGGCAATGGATCGTCATTAATAATGCGAACGGACCCCGACCCAAATAGGGTTGCGTTCGTGGGATTCGACAGAACTACCCCCACTGTTTCATTGATCTCGTTCAGCGTATCGCCAACGATCTGGAAGGTTATGGTTTGCTGAGTGACGCCCGGCGCAAACTGCAAATTACCCGAAGCGGGAATGAAATCTACTCCGCTGGTGGCGCTGCCTGGAGACGTACTGAAGTCCGCGGTAACGGTGCGCCCTGTTGCCGCTGTCAGACCGACGATTACAACCACGTTCGTGTTTCCCGTATCTCCCTCGAGCACGTCAACAGGATCCAGCGGATTTGGATAATTCACGACCAGGTAAACAGGCGTGCTGTTGTCCTGGATGGTAACAGTGGCCGTGGCTGGACTCCCTATTCTTTCTAAATCGGTGGTGCCCCCGAGGGCCAATCGCAGAGTCTCATCGGGTTCGGTTACGCCGTCATTCACCACCGGGATGGTGAATGTCTTACTGGTTTCGCCGTCGGCGAAGAGCAGCGTTCCCGATACGGTCGAGTAATCGGAGCCCGCTATCGCGGTGCTGTCCGCCGAGCTGTAGTTAACTGAAATAGCTCCCTTGCTGCCGCCGGTCCTGACGACGGTGATAGTGAGATTGCCCACGTCTTCCAGTGCATAGTAATTTGCGGAGCTGAAATGGAGACTGCCGGCCGTCTGGCTGGAATCACAGGCAGAGAATTCCGAAGTGTTTCCGCTTGGATCTGTCGCCGTGGCGGTAACAACTCTTCCGGCAGCCAGCGCCACCGGGAGGGTGGCATTGATGACCGCATTGCCATTGGCGGCGGTAGTCACATTCGCATTGCCCATGAACTGCGCGCCTTCGCCGTTTCCTGAAGGATCGCAGGCAGTATTGGAATAGAAATCGATTCGAAACGTCGTGTTGGGTGTGGAGTTAAGCGTTCCCTGAATCGTTGTCGAACTGCTATCGGAGGTCACAGAACTCAACAGCGGAAAGTTCTGT
>JBDTOI010000101.1:0-14498 GCA_039933315.1 Pyrinomonadaceae bacterium | reverse complement strand
TTTCCACCCAGGTATCTGCCCGTCGCAGACGAGCTGAGATGCTTTGCGTGAAACCCCAACTTAAAACCCACAAAACAAACCGCAAACTAACAGTTTGCTTTACGACCTTGAGCGTCGTTCCACTAACCGCCGGATCATCTGCGGCATCAGGCGGGAAGTCTGCAGCACTTTTCCGGTAGCGAAACGTTTCGCCAGTCCGCGAAAGAGTTGCCCGGCTGAGGGGGTGTAGCTGAACCACCAGAGATCGGGAACAAAAGTGATCCGGTTCACATGGATATGTTGGGCAGAAACCAGCTCCAACAAGCCCATGCGGCCATGAGTCCTGCCCAGACCACTCTGTTTCGTGCCGCCCCAGGGAGCCTGCGCGATGCCATGCGTGTACATGACTTCGTTCACGGTCACCGTGCCGGCATCGATCTGTTCAGCAATTCGTTTTCCCCGGGCGATGTCTTTGGTCCAGACGCTGGCGGTCAGGCCATAGACACTGTCGTTCGCGAGCCTGAGCGCTTCTGCCTCCGTCTTAAAAGTCATCACTGGCAGCACCGGCCCAAACGTTTCCTCGCGCATGACTTCCATTTGATGGTCCACGTTTGTGAGTACCGTCGGCTCATAAAACGTCTCGGCCATGTTTGGCGTGCGCCTGCCGCCGGTGATCACTTGCGCGCCTTTGGCCACTGCGTCATCGACGTGCGCGGCGACGATCTTTAGCTGGCGCTCGCTGGACATCGATCCAACATCGGTGTCGGCTTTCGCTCCCAGATCCTGTTTTAGTTTTCGTGTTTCGGCGGTGATGAGCTCGATAAACTGCGGCGCAATGCGCTCATGCACGTAGCAGCGTTCCACTGAGGCGCATGCCTGACCCGCGTTGGCAAACGCCCCCCAGACGGCGGCCCGTGCCGCCATCGCGACGTCGGCGTCCTCGAGCACCAGCATCGGATCTTTGCCGCCGAGTTCGAGGACAACGGGCGTGAGAGATTTCGCCGCAGCTTCGGCAACGCGTTTTCCCGTAGCCACGCTGCCGGTGAACATCAGCTTGTCAGCGCCGGCGTTTACCAAAATCGCGCCGGTCGAGCCATCACCGGTGACGACCTGGAATAGATTCGGCGCGAGGCCTGCACGATCGAATACGTTTTTGATTTTCAAACCGGTTAGCGGCGTCAGCTCGCTGGGTTTGAGCACTACGGCGTTGCCCGCCATTAGAGCCATCACGACTTCATCAATTGGAGTGGCCCAGGGAAAATTCCATGGTGAAATAATGCCAATGACACCGAGGGGCTTGTAAACAATTCGCGATGACCGGCCCATGAGCCCGTACTGTCCGATATCGATCTTTTGTGGCCGCAGCAGCTTCCTGGCGTTGTGCGCGAAGTATTGCATCAAGTCCAGAGTAGGCACGATCTCCATGGCGATTGCTTCGGAGACCGGCTTGCCCGTTTCCCTGGAAATCAGCGAGGCAATCTCTTCAATCTCCTCGAGCACGAGCTGTCGGGCGCGCATCACAATTTTTTGGCGATCCGGAAACGAGACTTTGGCCCAAACTCGCTGCGCTTCACGGGCCCGATCGACAGCGCTTTTCACGCCTTCGGCTGAGGTTAAGGGGGCACGGCCGACTTCTTCGCCGGTGGCGGGATCGTAAGACACGATCTCCGCGACAGGATTTTCTATCGGGGTTGGACGGGTTTGTGCGCTCATAGGAAAGCCGAGCCCTGATTATCTATCAAAGCGAGCTCGATTGCCATTCATGTCAGAACCGCCTGCGGTAGCGGGCGGGCCCATAATGCTGGCCTACTCGATAGCTAAATCAAATTGAGGGGCCCGCCCGCTACCGCAGGCGGTTCTGACCTATTTCCGCGCCGCATAATCCCTCAGGTACAATATCCGCGCTTCAATTCCTATTGAATGTATTCGAGGAGACGCTCCAATGCCAAGACCGCAGCTTGCGGAGTTCATGAAACGCATGGACCCCCATTCCGTTGCCATCATTCCGTCCGCCCGCGAAGCGATTCGCTCCCACGATACCGCCTATCGCTACCGCCAGAACTCCGACTTCTTTTATTTGACCGGCTTTGAAGAGCCTGAGGCGATAGCAGTAATCACACCGTCAAAGGAGCCGAAATACACTCTGTTTGTGCGACCGCGTGATCCGGACCGGGAGATTTGGGATGGCCGGCGCGCGGGTATCGACGGCGCCAGGAGCGAGTACGGCGCCGATGAAGCGTTTCCGGTGGTCGAGTTTACTGCGAAGCTTCCCGACATTCTCGACGGCCCCGAAAAGCTCTATTACCGTCTGGGTGATGGGAACCCGAATCTTGACGACACGATCATCCGCCAGCTGGCCAGCGTGCGCATTTTGAACCGCAAGCCGACCACAGTGCCGGATACCATAATCGACTCAGCATCGATTATTCACGAAATGCGCGTCATCAAGAGCGAAGAAGAAATCGCCATCATGCAGCGCGCTGCCGACATTGCCGCCGAAGCGCACATCGAAGCTATGAAAGCCTCCCGGCCAGGAATGAAGGAATATGAGATCGAAGCCCTGGTCGAACAGGTGTTTCGCAAAGCCGGAGCAGCCGGACCGTCCTATAGTTCGATAGTCGGCGCCGGCGCCAACGCCACCGTGCTTCACTACATCAACAACGACGGCACTCTAAACGACGGCGATCTGCTTTTGTTGGACGCGGGCGCGGAATACAAAGGCTATGCCTCAGATATCACGCGCACGTTTCCCGTCAATGGCCACTTCACCCCGGCGCAACGTGACATCTATGACCTCGTGTTGGAAACGCAAATGTCCTGCGTTGAGATGGTCCGGCCCGGCGTGCGTCATCTGGACATAAAGAACCACTCAATCGAGATGCTGACCGAAGGCATGGTGCGAATCGGGCTATTGCAGGGCGAGCCGGAGTCTTTGATCAAGGAAGAGAAGTACATGCAATTCTACATGCACGGTCTCGGCCATTTCCTCGGCATCGATGTACACGACGTGGGACGTTACTTTACTGACGGCGAGTCGCGCCCGCTGGAGCCCGGCATGGTGATGACGGTGGAGCCGGGGATTTACGTCAACCCTAATACGAAAGGCATTCCCGACAAGTATCTGGGCATCGGCGTGCGCATCGAGGACGATGTGTTGGTGACGGAAAACGGTCCGCGAATACTCTCCAACAAAGTGCCCAAAGATGCCGGCGAGATCGAAGCCCTAATGGCGAAGTAGATTGTAGGGGCGGCACTCCGTGGCCGCCCCTCCGTTTCGACAGTCCTTTTCGACGAGGGGCGGCCACGGAGTGCCGCCCCTACAGTTCGTTCTGAGATCTACCACCGATTTACAGGTCATTCATGCCGTACGTCGGTTGAAATCACCGAAGCGCGCGCCTCAAGTTGCATTAAGAGAAATACACTTCATAATAGAGACAGCTTTTTGGAGAACAAGGTTGGTTAATGTCTGCATCCATCGATAAGACCCTTCGCCCGCTAAACCGGGATAAACTCGACACCTCGGTCTGCATTCAATTCCTGCTAATGCATCTGGCTTGCTTCCTGGCCATTTGGACAGGAGTGAGCGCAGTCGCGGTTGGTGTCTGCGTAGCGCTTTACATCGTGCGTATGTTTGCGATTACGGCAGGCTTTCACCGCTTGTTCGCACACCGCACGTACAGCACCGGCCGCGTCTTCCGTTTCTTGATGGCATTTACTGGGACTGCCGCCTACCAGAAGGGACCGCTCTGGTGGTCAGCTCATCACCGCCGCCATCATCTAATGGCCGACACTGAGGAAGATCTGCACTCGCCGCTGAGCCATACCCTCTGGCGATCGCACGTGGGATGGTTCCTGTCACGCGAATCGCAAACTACGGAATGGAAGCTGATCACTAATCTGAGTAAGTATCCCGATCTGCGTTTTCTGGACCGGTACTATTCATTGCCTCCCGCTGTTCTGGCAGTGGCAATGTTTCTGCTGGGAGCGGGGCTACAACGATATGCCCCGGGTTTAGGAACGTCCGGCTGGCAGATGCTGGTCTGGGGTTTCTTTGTCAGCACCGTAGTGCTTTACCACGGCACTTTCACAGTCAACTCGCTGGCCCACATCTTCGGCAAGCGCCGTTTTGAGACGGATGACAACAGCCGGAACAACTGGTTTGTCGCGCTGATCACACTGGGAGAGGGTTGGCACAACAATCATCACCATTACCAATCCTCAGAGCGGCAGGGGTTCTACTGGTGGGAGATCGATGTTTCTCACTACAGCCTGCGCATGCTTTCATGGTTTGGAATAGTTTGGGATTTGCGTAAGCCGCCGGCGCATGTGACTTCTGCTGCGAAAGAGCTGGCTGCCGAGACTATTGGCACTTAGAGCAGCTAGTTTAGGAAATGCCCGACTGAAGTCGGTACTCTGAACACCCACTTACTCAAAAAGGCCCGGTCCCATTCATTTAAGAATGGAGACCGGGCTTTTTATGATTGAAGCGGATTCTCAGTAGGCGTTTAGGTTGAGAATCGCGCTCAGGATCTGAGTCAGGATGTTGTAACGGCCGCCGGAGTATGAGCCATACTGGCTGCGACTGTAGTAACCATCCTCGTATCCGCGTCGGAATCCTTCCCGGAAATAATACTGATACTCATTGACGTCAACGTAGTACCCATCATATCCATAGGTGGAATCCAGGTACGCGCCTGAGTCCTGATAGTTATGGCCCCAACCGTCTTCGCGGTCGGCCTGGCCGGCTCGGAAACCTTCCTCGTACCCGTAGTTCACCGCCCGTCTTAACATGTCGGCGCCATACTGATTGGTTTCGTAGTATTGCCCCGCCCGGGAGTAACGGTAGTTGGGCGAACCGTAGTCGTTATAACGGAAGCTCTGGAGACGCAGCTGATCCTGGCGCTGCCGCTCCCAGTAGCGCTGTTCAAAACGCCACCGCTGCAAACGCCTTTGCTGCTGCAACTGACGTTCGCGTTGCTGATAGAAATGCTGCTGCTGTTGCCAGCGCTCGCGGTACTGGGAAGCCCGGGCTTGCTGCAAACGCTCCTGTTGCCGTTGCCAGATCGAATTATCGCGCTGTCGCGATCCGTTCCAGCTGCCGGACTGTCGCTGTTGATTCTGACGCTGTTGTTCTTCCAGCCGCCGGCGCTGCTCGTCGGACTGTCGCTGATCGTTGCCGCGCCATCCGCCCTGCTGTTGGGTTTGCTGTTGCTGCTGTTGCCAGACGCGCTGTTGTTCCTGGCGCTGTGACTGTTGAGCCTGGCGTTGCTGTGCTTCAGCCTGACGTCTCTGTTCTTCCTGCTGGCGGCGCTGTTGGAAGTCGGGGCGCCCTTGCTCCTGGCGCTGCTGCTGCCAGACACGCTGTTGCTCCGCCCGCTGTTGCTGTTGATTCTGACGCTGTTGTGCTTCAGCCTGGCGTCGCTGCTCTTCCTGCTGGCTTCGTTCCTGGCCTACTCCATTGCGCTGTTCCCGGCGCTGCTGCAAAACGCGCTGCGCTGCTCGTTGCTGGTTCTCAGCCTCGCGTTGCGGCGCGGCGGCCTGGCGCTGCTGTTCTCCTTGCTGTTGTCGTTGCTGGCGTTCTGCGCGCCGCTGCTCTTGCTCCTGGTTCTGCGCTTGGGCCGGTTGCTGGTCATTTTGGCGACGGTCTTCCTGCCGCTCTCGCCCACGACCCCGCCCCTGCGCCTTAACCTCGACGCTGGCGCCGATAAATGCGACCGCCGCGAGGGTCAACACGGTCGCAAGGCGCTGGAAATGATTAAATCTCATGGATCCTCCTAAACCTGGTTCTGTCTTGAAGTGGGAGACTCAGCTACCGCTGAATTGGGAGATTCTGCGACTCGCGATGGCAACTGGCATTCCACGTCTCCAAAACGAAAGAATCACGGGCAATTCTTTGGAGGACAACTTTTGAGTGAACACCGTTTGGTGCCGGGATAGACCTAATCGAACAGACAGTCGCCGGAGGAGCGGCCGGTTAGAGGAGTATCAGATGAACGAATGGGCTCGAGTCAGGTCTGAGCGGTCAGTCCGGGATCGGGTTTCCCGCTCGGGATGCGTCGCCCGGCAGCCGGCACCTTGGCAAGGTACTTATCCAGGATCTCATCCAGAGATGAAAGATTGAGTGGCTTGAAGAGGTATTCGTCGCAACCGGCGGCCAGGGCCAGAGGGCGATGCCGATTCGGATCCCAACCAGAAACGATCACGATAGGAACATAGTGAGACCACGCTTGGACACGCAGGTGACGCGTTACCGATATGCCGTCCAGCCAAGGCAGGCGTAAATCCATCAGGATCAGGTCAGGTTTTTCACTGTTTGCGGTCGCAATCGCTTCCGGCCCATCGCGCGCTTCCATAACGCGATAGCCCCTCAACTCGAGAAACGTACGCAACATGAAGCGACTGTCCTCGTCGTCATCGACAACCAAAACGGTGGGGATAGTTTGAGATACTCCAGGGTGCGGCATCATGGTGAGACCCTCGGGATCGAGATTGCCGGATTGAGACACTCGCGGATCGGAGTCGCCGGCAATCGACTTGGTTCAGATACTGTAATGAAGGCCGGAGGTCAAACGGGAGAGTCCGCCTTTCGGGGCAAACATCACCGCTGGCCCTTGCCGGTCGGGATTTGCACGCCACTTATACCTCGAATCGTCGTGACTGTACACAGTTTATAAGTGGCACAGCACACATTCACGCCCAGAGGTCCTTCCTAATGCGCACTCAGTTTTTTGAATACGCCTCCCTCAGCATCTGCTAACGGGTGGGTCACGATGAAAGCGTCACGGTCGATTCCGTGAACAGCGTTCTTCACTCTGCCGATTTCCAAACGAGTCACCACGCAATAAAGAATGTTCTGTTCGGCATCAGTTAGACCACCGCGCCCTTTGTAAACGGTCACCCCTCGATTAAGGAATCCAACTATCGCCCGTCGGATTTCCTCGCTCTTATCCGAGATGATGATGATGGCCGTGTATTCCTCCAGCCCGTGGATCAGAAAATCAATAGTTTTAGACGCTGCGAAGTAGGTGAGTATCGAATAGAGTGCCGATTCGATTCCTAAAAAGAAAGCAGCGGCGGCGAAGATAAAGATGTTCAAGAGAAGAATGACGTCGCCGACCCGCAGCAGGTGACTGCTCTTGCTAATCAGCAAAGCTGCGATCTCAGTTCCATCCAGCACCGCCCCACCCCTGATGGCCAGCCCTATCCCGGCGCCGATAAAGAATCCGCCAAAGACAGCAGTCAGCAGCTTGTCAGGCGTAACGTCGGGAAACTTAATGAAGGCCAGACAGAGAGAAAGTCCGGCAATTGCCAGGGCACTCTTAAGGGCGAATTTCATCCCCACCTGGTGAAGACCCAGCGCGATAAAAGGGAGATTGATGACCAGAATCAGTATCGCCAGCGGGAACCCCAGTACGTTTGAAAGCAGCATTGAGATGCCGGTGACGCCGCCATCAATGAAACGGCTTGATAGTAGAAACCCTTTGAGTCCAAATCCGGCTGATAGAATTCCCAGGACGATCAGGCCGGTGTTTATGATGCTCTGAAGGAGTTTATTCATCAACCGCTTTCGCTCTACGGAATTCATGACGGTGCTCCTGTATTCGAGACTTAAGACAAAATGCCATACGGTTTTCGACTAATAATAAGTCAACGGCCGTAAATCATCGAATCAATCGGGAACGTAACCGGTTAGCGAAAAAGAGCAGGAGCGTTTCGGCGTGGGAAATTGAAAGTGCGCGAAGCACATGAGGCTAGCCTGTGCGAGCCTTTAACCCACTGGTTTGAATGATCCAAAACCTGAGCGAGGATGCCAAACGGAGGGATGGGAATTACTAGCCGGGTTAAGTGCTAGTCCAGAGAGTCCTCGCTATCCCTAATGACCTGGTAGCACTTGCAAGCGCACTTCTCCAGCCCCGGCCGATTAAGGATCGTGACCACGCCGCGGCTATAGTTAATGAGTTTCTTCCGCTGTAGCTCGCCGGCGGCTTTACTAACGCCTTCGCGGCGCACACCCATCATGTTGGACATGAATTCCTGAGTCACTTGAAACTCGTCCGTGCCGCTGCGGTCATGGGTCATCAACAGCCAGCGGGCCAGCCGCTCGTTGACGGTGTGAAAGCGGTTGCAGGCAGCTGACTGAGAGATTTGCGTTAACAGGGAATAGGAGTAGCGGCGGAGCAGGCGGTCCAGGGCGGTAAGAGTTCCAGCCTCACTGCCAAGGCTTTCGGCTTTCATTCGCATTGCCGTGCCGGCGCCCTGCACGAGAAACTTATTCGCGGATACTCCCACACCCATGAAGATGGAAATCCCGGCCATGCCTTCGTTGCCCACGATGCCAACCTCCAGCGTCGAACGCTCTGTCACCGCTGATAGCAAAGAAATGATTGAGTTATTTGGGAAGTGAACGTGCGTGATGACGTCGCCCGGTTGGTAGAGGACATCGCCGAACGCGAGGTCTACCGGCTCTAACTTCGGCAACAAGCGTTGATAGTCTTTCCTCGGCAGTGCTGCCAGTAGCCGGTTGGAAAGTTGAGGCCTTGCGGCGGTGGTTTTTAACATCGAGATCGTACTCCTTGCAATGTGGCGCAGGACAACAAACGGCACAGAGGGAGTTCGCGGAACTGATCCCGATGTCGAATGATGAATCTGTAAAGAATAACCGCAGAGATATCCCCCGGTGGGGCACTTCGGTTCCTCAGACTTCGCTTCGCTTCTGCGTAGTTACACACAAAGATCTGACCCAACATTAATAACACAGCGAGATCGCGGCGTCTGTGCGACACCGCACTTACAGGGAAACGCGCCATTCATCAACACAAGTTCCGGAGATAAATGGATGGAAGTGCGGGAGAAGCTTAAGAAACTGTCAAATGGGAGCTCTGCGTCTTAAAGGAAGGCGATCGGTTGTCTTTGGGTGGATAAACTGTTGACGTGGGGAAGGATCTGGAGACGCATGAGGTGAGAACACTGCCAACAATGTGATGCGGAGGTCGATTCCTATTCCCTGGCGACCCATCCACGCAAGCGGGCATGTTCTTCTTTAACGACCGCGTAACACTCACAGGCCTGTGCTTCGAGTTCCTTACGGTCGAGAATCTTGATCCGCCCACGCACGTAGCTGATTAAATGGAGGCTTTGCAGGTTGTGCGCCGCATGGGTCACACCTTCCCGGCGCACCCCCAACATGTTGGAGATAAACTCCTGTGTCATCTGCAATTCATCGGTGTGGGTCCGGTCGTGCGTCATCAACAGCCAGCGGCAGAGTCTTTGTTCTACCGAATGGAGGCGATTACAGACGGCCGTTTGTGAGATTTGCGTGATCAGCGCCTGAGTGTAACGCAACAGCAGGTGCTGAAAGTCGCCGCCACGTTTGAATTCTGTCTGCATAGACTTTGCTTTCATCCTGAAAGCATCGCCAGCGCCCTGAACCATCGCCCGGTTAGGCGTCGTGTCGCCGCCCATGAATAGCGCGATGCCGACAACTCCTTCGTTACCGACCAGACCCATTTCGGCCGTGGTCCCATTTAGCATGGTATATAGCAGGGAGACGTGCGCAGTAGTGGGGAAATAGACATAGCCCATGCGGCCCCCGGACTCGTAAACCACTTCGCCGAGAGCAAAGGTTACCGGCTCCAGCTCTCTACGCAGTCGCTCAAACCCTTCCTCAGGTAATCCATCGAGCAGCCAGTTGCCTACCCCCTCAGCAGGTCTTAGTGACACTGACATCGATTGCCTCCTTTCGTTCTGAGAACTGCTTGAAAGAATCTTTGAAGGTGAACCCCCCCCTTGAGCGGCAGTGGTTATTTTCCCTGGAGCGATTGAAGAGAGTATACAATATATGTGCGCTACGACACAGAGAAGTGTACGGTTTCCGAGGATTGGGTCCTTTTTTCATGCGCTTATGAAACAGAGAAAAATGGCTTTTAGCCCTTTAGACAATGGGCCGTGATTTGCTAGGGACAAGCCGGTTAAATAGAGAGTCCAGGGTGTTAGACGTTTGGCGTTAACTCTCGCTGGTTCTGCCCGGGTGGGTGGGGACAGCTTCTAAAGTTAGAAGGAGCACAAGAAATGTTTGGGATTCTGGCATGGATAATTTTCGGTTTGATAGCGGGGGTGATCGCCAAAGCCCTGATGCCGGGTAAAGATCCGGGCGGCTGCATCATCACGACGCTCCTGGGAATTGTGGGTGCGGTCATTGGCGGATTCATAGGGCGAAGCCTGTTGGGCTACGGCCAGGCCGCCGACACGATGGCTGATGTCAGCAAACCTGGCTTCTTGATGAGCCTGGTACTTGCGGTTATCGGAGCGATCATCGTGCTGGCTGTCTATAGACTGATTTCGCGTAGAAGCGGTTGAAAAGTATTTTCATAGAGGACAAGAGCGTCAGGGCTATTCAAAGATAACGTTTTCCGGCGTTCGCGCCCTCACCATGGTATATGTGTGTTTGCGAACAGACAAATATCTATTTCGAATGGTATAAAACTAGTCGCCTTGTAAATCACCTCCAACTCAGTAGCACCACCCGGCATCTCAAACTTGGGATTTTTTGAACATCACAATTTCGCCCACCTTGAATAGGGATCAGAACAACTTAACCAAACAGCATGAGCTCAAACAACCAGATCAGAATAGTTAAGCGCGCCAAACGCGAACAGCAGGCGGAAGAGTTAGAAGCAAAGCAGCTGGATTCTGCCAGGGAAACTCCCAAGGAGAAGGCTCGTGATACCGCGGTAACGGTCACGGGATGGATTGTTGAGCAGCAGGAAGAACAAAGCACCGGCGGGGCCCGTGCTGACTTCGAGAAACTGTTTGAAGAGTCCCGCTAGTGGGCGTGCCCCGCGAACAGAACACCCCCCTCGTCTTGAACCGTATAGGTAACAAAGATCAGTACCATTAAAGAGTCAGAGGTCCAAAATGCGCGCAGCAACGGTTGTTAAAGAAACGAAAAGTATAAATTGGAGCACGGGCGTATTCATGGCGCTCTTTCATATCGGCGCGGTGGCTTCACTTTTTATGTTCACCTGGAAAGCGCTGGTGGTGGCCATTGTCCTCTGGTGGGTTGCCGGAAGCCTGGGTGTGGGAATGGGTTGGCACCGGCTACTGACTCATCGTGGTTACAAGACACCAAGAATCGTCGAGTACTTCCTGACGCTTTGCGGGACGCTTTCCCTCGAAGGCGGGCCGATCTACTGGGTCGTCACACATCGCATCCATCACGCTCACACCGACGCGCCCGGCGATCCGCACAGTCCTCGCGACGGAGGCTGGTGGGCGCACATGGGGTGGATTCTCAGAGGCACTGCCCAACAATACGACGACGAAGTTCTGGCTCGCTATGCTCCTGATCTGGTGAAGGACCGGGTCCACGTTTGGCTGAACCGTTTGTACTGGTTGCCTTTGGTCTTTCTCGGAGTAGCATTGCTGGCGGTCGGCGGCTGGTCTTACCTGATGGTAGGCATCTTCTTCCGCGTCACTTTTAATCTCCATGCGACCTGGTTAGTTAACTCCGCCACGCACATGTGGGGCACGCGCCGCTTCGCGACCAGCGACGATTCGACCAACAACTGGTGGGTAGCGCTGCTAACCTTCGGCGAGGGCTGGCACAATAATCACCACGCGCATCCAACGGCGGCGCGACATGGGCTTGCCTGGTATGAGATAGACATTAACTGGTGGGGCATTCGCACGCTGAAATCTCTGGGACTGGCAAAGGGAATCAAATTGGCCAGTATGGCTGGGCCTCCAGCGGCCTGAAGGCGGAAGATGTTCAGGGCGCCAGATTCCGAGTTCCAAATTCATCCCAAAAACCTTCGTAAATCTCTTCGTATAAGTGCGTTGGCGCACAGACTAGAATTCCACAATAGACTATTTTCCCTGTCGTCAGATCACGGGATACGAAGCCAGCCCGCAGCAAGCGGTTCGGGGACTGCTTACCAGGGTGGGCCCGCTCGAAGCATCTGGCCAAAACGAGCATCAGTGCGGACGAAGGGTGAAGTTACGTAAAGGACTTCGCCCTTCGTGCTGGATCTTCGGTCAACTTGCCGTTCGGTAATTCAACACGCTACCTCGCTTGACGCCAGAAAGCTGTGGGTTATGTATCCCTATCTGCAACCGATAACGGGCGGGGTCTCTCTGATCCCGGAGAGCCTTCTCGCCATTTAACAACAAGAAAACCTTTGGTCCTGATTGTGGAAAACCACGAAGATACCCGCATCATGCTGCGCGCCCTGCTGGAAATGAAGGGCTGCCGTGTGGCGGAGGCCGGAGACGGCCTGGAAGCATTGCGGGCCTCAGCCCGTGAACCTCTGGAGTTAATTCTGATGGACGGCACTCTACCTCTACTCGATGGTCTTTCGGCCACGCGGCTCATTCGCGAGCGCGATGCGCAGGGAGTGAAAATTGTAGCCTTATCCGGAGATGCCCGACCGGAGTTCCACGATGCCGCACTGGCGGCCGGATGCGATGACTGCCTTATCAAGCCAATAGACTTTGGACGTCTGGACGCGATTCTCGTAGACCTGTTCGACACGACTGTCATGGCGGCTTGATGTTATTTGTTTACTGTGACAGGCTGTAACGCTCTAGTGGGTAGATGCTGGACGATGAATCTGAGTGAGAAGGCTAACCTTAGCTCCTTTCGGAGTAAACACCGGAAAAGCCTATGACCAGTTACCGACTCCCTCGACGTGTGTCATCTATGTGCACTATCACACATAGATGGTATACTGCGCTTGACAATTTGCCTCTCCGAAGCCGGATTGAGTCTCCAACTTTCGTCCCTGGTGTTGTTCGTTGTCCACTCTTTCCAATATAGCCTAAGGGTTATATGTGTTTCTGAACCCTCAAGCTTAGGACATTGTTATGAAGATCCTCCTGTATAACCCGGACAACGGTGTGACGCGCAACTTCATGCCTCACCTGTGGATGTTCCTTCTCCAATCAATCACTCCTCCCGAACATGAAGTCTTGCTGGTTGACGGCAACGCGCATGCGATGAACGAGGAAGAATTAGTCCAGTACGTGCGTGAGCAAGGAATCGGCCTGGTGGGTATCGGAGCTATGACGCGTATGGTAGCGAAGGCCTATCGCATGGCCGACGCACTACGTGCCGCCGGAGTCCTGGTTGTGATGGGCGGCCCCCACGTGACCGAAGTGCCGGATGAAGCTCTGGGTCGAGATGGCGGTCAGCGCCATGCTGATGCTATCGCGCTCGGAGAAGCCGACGAAACCTGGCCCCTGATCGTAGCCGATGCGGCGCGCGGGGAGTTGAAGGACGTTTACGAACCGGTGGCCGACGAGAAAGGCACTGCTCGTAAACCGAGTCTACAGCCCTATCCGATGATTCCCTGGGAGACGCTCGAACTTGACCAGTTCAATATCGTGCCCAAGATGGTGCGGCCCTTGTTGAACCGGACTAACAGCGGCTGGAATTCGTTCCACATGATTCCCATTGAAACCGGTCGCGGTTGCCCTTACGGTTGCGAGTTCTGCACAGTCACGGGGTTCTTCGGTGATTCGATCCGCTTTCGCACCAATGAAAGCGTGGTAGATGAGCTCCTGCGGCTGAAGGCGCGGGCCCGCCGCGAGGGCGGTCAAATCGGCGTCTTCTTCATCGATGACAACCTGGCCATTAACGTTAAGCGGACTAAGTCCCTGCTGCGGGCAATTATTGCCGCTGATGCAAAAGTGCCATGGGTGGCCCAGATTAGTGCCAATCTACTTAAAGACGAGGAACTCCTTGATCTGATTGCCGAATCGGGAGGTCGTTGGATCTTTATCGGCATGGAGTCGATCGATCCGGCGAACATGGCCGATGTTAATAAGAACTTTAGTAAGCCCGGCGAGTATGGCGCGGTGCTTAGCAGGCTCGCGGATCGCAACATCTATGCGATTACGTCCTTTATCTTCGGCATGGATAACGACACGCCCGGAGTGGCCGCGCGCACGGTGGCGGAGATCGAATCGTGGCCGCCGGGATTGCCAGTCTTCGGCCAATTGACGCCTTTTCCGGCTACCCCGCTGTATGATCGTTTGCAGAAAGCGGGCCGGCTGGATCGTCCCAAGCACTGGATGGACTTCGCGCCTTTCGTGATGGCGCATACGCCTCTGAAAATGAGTATTGGCGAAGCGCGAGTAGAAGTGCAGTTGGCCTGGTCCTCTTCCTACAGCTCGAAGAGAAATTCCCAGGCCCTTAAAGCAATTCAGGGTGCTCCCGTGCAGTACCGGATCGGTATGCTGATCGCCCGTCTGTTTTTCCGTGGGATTTATTTCCCGCAAATGAATCGTTGGGCCTGGATCAAATTGATAGCCCAGAACGGCGGATCGATATTCAGCCTTACCAGGGAGACATTCAAACTCTGGAAGCGCTCGCGTCGCCAGGTTCAATCCGCCCCAGCCAGCGCCGAATACTGACAAGTCACCCATTAAAATTGTAGGGGCGGCACTCCGTGGCCGCCCCTTTTTTGTTGTGTGCCGAGCATGTTCGACAGCTTGGAGGTGAAAGTCCTCTACTCAACCTG
>JBDTOI010000100.1:0-14554 GCA_039933315.1 Pyrinomonadaceae bacterium | reverse complement strand
GCAGTGAGGCGAACTCGTAGTTGGTGGCGTCGGCAAACAGGTCCGTCCCGAAGATGGAGAACTGCGCCCGATTGTTCGCCGCACCCGTGCCCCGCGGCACCACCGTAAAGGACATGTTGGCATTAGAACCCGTGGCCGGATAGAACTGAAACTGCGCAAACCCGGAGACGTTGTTGGGGTTCAGGATAGTCGGATTCACGCCTGAGCCGGCGGCCGGCGAGCGCACTTCGATGGCCCCACCCGACTCGTTCAGCAGCGAGTCTCCCAGCGTGCCCGCGTTGTCCGTCCACTTGGCAATTCTGTTTTGCGTGCCCGTGCCCGTCGCATTCGGCACTACGGTACCATCCGCCAGCGTTTGTTGCATGCCGCCCGTTGCGGTAGTAGTCAGCCTGGTCAGGCTGGTCCCCTCGGTGCCATTGGCAAACTCAATCCCTTCGCTGGTGCGAATCACTCCCGCCACATCCAGTTTGGCTTGCGGCTTGTCTGTCCCAATTCCCAGATTGCCGGCTTCCGTCAGGCGCATCTGTTCGGTCTCTTTCCCGGATAAGATATCGCCTGTACTGAAGGTCAGCGCGCCCTTCGTGCTCGTCAACTGGCCATCCGTCCCGTCGTGCGTGACCGCAGTCAAAGCTTCCGCCTCACTCTCTTGCCGAACGGCAAAGGCCGCATTCGCTTCCACCGGTCCGATGGTCTGCTGCTGCGCCGTAGAAAGCTGTGCCGCCGCACCCGTAGCTTCTATCACCGCCTTGGTGTCACTGACTGTCACTAGTCCCACCCGCTGGCTCAAGCGCCCTGACAGGCTCTTGATTGTCACCACTGACGCGTAGCTGCCGAGCGGGAGACGTTCGCCCGCCCCATCCTGCAGGTGCCAATCCAGCACGTTGCCGCCGCGAAGTTCCGTGTCAAAGACCTTCTGTCCTGTTTGTTTGTAAACCTCCAGGCGGAGTTGGACCACTGTGCTCGGAGCAACGAACCGGACGCGCGTAGCCGTGGCTGTTGCAGTTACCAGCGGAGGCGCGGAGTTAGGCGCAACTGGTTCACCCGGCGCTTCAAGTCGCGCGCGATTCCCCTGGGCCAAGGCAGTAGCTGCCAGAACAAACACAAACAGACTGACGCCCATAAGGCGCTTGAGTGCGAACATGTTGATCTCCTTCTACGGAAAACGGATGTCGACCTTTTACTGCAAGTCTGACCAGGGCAGGGAATTTAAGGAATGGTCCCTAGGAAAGCGAATGTAGATATCTGTTCTACCCGTGCCAGCCAGTAATTTATTCGATGCAGGTACCATACGACGAAGAGTGAAGGGGGTCAATTGGACACTGAGCGATGATCCGACTCGGATCGTAGATTTGAAGACCAACGAGACCGCCTCTCAGGTCGGGAAGGGGGCTTGCCCCACCCTGAGGTATATCTAATCTTGAAATCTCTTAATCTTGCGGTTTTGTAGCAGCCTGGACTGGTCCTCGCGGCTTTTCAACTGGAGCAGATTCTCCTGGGCCAATGCTGAGCAAGTGAGGACAAGAACAGCAAGACTGCAATCAATCAGGCGCTTGAGTGTTGACCTGTTAAGCTCCTTTACGGCAACGATGTTTGGATCACCGCAAGTCTGGACTAAGGTAGGGGTTAACGGTCGGTAATGTACTCTCAAGGACGAATCAGGTCAATTCGGACTCTAACCATTGGCTCTGGTGCCTGGCTGCCGTGCTTTCATCCGGTGTTCAATCACCGCATCCACGTCGAAGTTTTCCAGGCGCGAGAAGTATTCAGCCTCCGTATCGAGCGCTGCTTGCGGCACTAAGCCAACGATTTCCGTCCCCGCGATCTCTACTCCCAGTGTCTCGGCTTCTTTACGCACCGCTTCGTAAGCCTGCAACAGTCCGGTAGTTTCGTAGTTCACCAGGTTCATTGAAACCTGGACCAGACCGCGTGTCCCCAGTTCGAATCCCAGCGCCTTGAGAAAAGGCAGGCCGCCATGCCGCGCGCGCACGGTGCGGGCAATCTGGCGCGCAATGGACAGATCGTTCGTTTTCAAATTGATGTTGAAGGCGATCAGAAACGGGCGGGCGCCAATAGCAATCGCTCCCGCGCTGGGATGAATGCGCGGCTCACCGATGTCGGGCCCGCGTTCAGGGATAGTGCCGATCTCGTCGCGCAACTGCTCGAAGCCTTTGCGCCGCACATCTTCGAGATTCACCAGGTCGAGGCGTAGCGCCGCGCGTTCGTAGAAGTAAACCGGGATCGCCAGTTCGTGCCAGATACGGGCGCCGGCGGCGTGGGCCAGGGCCACGCATTCATCCATGGTCACGCCGCTCACGGGCACGAAGGGCAACACGTCGGTAGCGCCGATGCGCGGGTGCTGGCCTGAGTGACGGCGCAGATCAATCAATTCGGCGGCGAGAGCCACAGCCCGGAAGGCAGCCTCCACCACAGTTTCCGGAGGGGCAACAAAAGTAATCACCGATCGGTTGTGATCGGCG
The DNA here is from genome assembly GCA_039933315.1 of Pyrinomonadaceae bacterium. Lineage (GTDB taxonomy): Bacteria > Acidobacteriota > Blastocatellia > Pyrinomonadales > Pyrinomonadaceae > DASXRU01. Next base: position 12,077 of record JBDTOI010000100.1, on the reverse strand, counting down.
TCCCGGTGCATATCAAGTACGACCGCCCCGGTGACCGACTCGATGGTTTGCATCAGCCGCTCTATCGTTTCGGTCTTGCGGCCCTCGCTAAAGTTTGGTACACACTCCACGAGAGCATTGCCGACTTCCGATTGCCAATTGCCGATTTGTGGTTTCATCTAGTTCGCGCAAACTCAAGAGCAGTTGTGGAATTGTAAATCGGAAATCGGCAATTGGAAATTGGCAATGGCCCATGACCGTTTCATCACCGAACGCAAGACCGCCTGGGAACGCCTGGAGGAATTACTGGCGCTGCTGGATCGTTCCTCCTTGCGACGCCTGCATCGCGAAGAAGTGCGCGAGCTGGGCCGTATCTACCGCCGTACCGCTTCCGATCTGGCTATTGCCCGCGCCGAGTCCCGCGATCCACGACTCATCAACTATTTGAACAGCCTGGTTATCCGCGCGCATGGCCGCATCTATCGCGCGGAAAGCCAGGGCTGGTCGCGCATCAGCGCCTTCTTTACACATGAGTTTCCCCAAACCTTCCGCCGCACCTGGCGCTATACGTTAACTGCCTTTGCCGTCTTTCTGCTCTTCGGACTGGTCGGCTTTCTTGGTACTCGTAACGATCCGGATTTTTCGGAGTTTGCCCAGGTGCATCCCGGCATGCGATACACAATTGAAGCCAAGGTGCACTGGTGGGAAGAGCTCAACGAAGCAAGCCAGGTCGGATCCACCAGTATCTTCACGCACAACATACGAGTCACTTTCTATGCGTTCGCGCTCGGTGCTTTCTTTTGTTTGGGCACACTGTTCTCGATGGGCCTCTTTGGCGCCAACACGGGCGCCATCCTGGCGCTGACGTACCGGGCAGGATTTGGCAACGACCTCGTCACTTTCATGATTGGGCACGGGGTGATTGAGCTGACCTGTGTCTTCATCGCCGGTGGAGGCGGGCTGCTGATTGGTTATGCCCTGCTGGTCCCAGGGGATCTGTCTCGAGGGGATGCGTTAAAAGCGCGGGGCATGGAGGCTGTGCGTCTGGTGATGGGAACCGTTCCTTTGCTAATCCTGGCGGGAATCATTGAAGGTTTTATTTCCCCGGCGCCGATAAATCCGGCTATCAAGTTCGGAATCGGCGCCCTCACGGGCGTCGCGCTTTTCGGATACTTGCTGCTTTCCGGGCGGGATGAACAAGCGTAACGCGAACTCTTAGTTTGCGTTAGTGTGCTTTGGGAGATTCACGAAAGAACACCAAATAAGAGTTTTTGTGCAAGCCGCGCCAGGCCACAGCGCGCAACTAACAGTTTGCGTTACAGCAACCCTCGCTCTTTCACCTGCATGTACTTTTCCAGCAGTGCCGGGGCCAGGGCGGCGGCCGTTACATCGAGCGCCAGGCCACCCTGCGATTCAACCAGCCGAAGCGCCGCCTCGCGCAAGTACATAATTTCCTCCGCCACCGACTGCGTGAAGAGCTCGCGATCGTTCTCCGGCGGCTCGCGCACCAACGCTTTTAGATCCCTGTCCCCAATCGTAACCACCAGTGGCAGGTGGCGCGGACGCAACAACCTCAGCGAAGTCAGAAGATCACGCGATCCTTCCTCGTCCACCAGATCAGTAAGAACTACAACCAGCGATCGACGTTTGCTATTGGCCGCGATGAATTCAAAAGCGCGCGCGTACGAAGGTTCGATCATCTCCGGCTCAACTGAATACAGCGCTTCCAGCGCGGCGTCCATATGTTCCCGTCCCCGTCTGGGCGGTAGAAAAGCCCTGATCCGCCGCCCGAAAACCAGCAAACCTGAATTGTCGCCGCCGCGGGCTGCTGCCGACATCAGGGCCAGGGTCGCATGCACCGCCGAGTCCAGTTTCGTTTCTCGTTCGATGCGCGCAGTCATCAAGCGGCCGGCATCGATCGCTATCAGGATGGTTTGATCACGCTCGACCTGATACTGGCGGGTCACAAGCTTGCCGCGGCGCGCGGTGGCGGTCCAGGAGATATGGCGCAACTCATCGCCGCGCACGTAGTCGCGCATCGATTCAAACTCCCGCCCTTCGCCACGCCATGACGTCTTGCGATGCGAAGACACAAGTGAGCGCGCGCCCAGGGCTTTTAGTTCTGCTTCGCGCGCCCGGCGCATGTTGGGATAAACCTTGACCGATTGCGGTGGACCCACCTGCTGATCTCGCCAGACTAACCCGAAACGCGACAGGTAACGCACCGCGATACTCCCAAACTCAAACAGCCCGCGCTTTGGCGGTGTCAATCCATAGACAAGAGCCGCCGAGCTCTGCGCCTCAACCCGCATCTGTGCTTCGCGCAGGCCGTTGAGTTTCATCTGCGCCGGGTACCCGTCCTTTACCATCAAGGAAAGCGGTTGCGGCGTGCTGTTCAGTACATTCACACGCACTTCCGTTTCAGCACCGACAGCGAAACGTCCGCTGAACTGGCGCGTTATGCGGGCCCCGGCAGGCAAATGGCTGGTGCAGGCGTCAATGATCGCAGCGATCAGCAAGACGATGTCGTAGAGAAGCGTGAACCAGCGCAGCCACGGGCGCCCCCACGACAGGGATAGCGGAATGAAGCCTACGGCGAGCAGCAGGTAAAAGAGACGTGTGAAAACAAAGCGCATGGATTCTGTCAGAACCGCCTGCGGTAGCGGGCGGGCCCATCAATTGCGGAATGCGGAATGCCGAATGCCGATTGAGGAATGCTAATGTCTTGAATCCGCATTCCGAATTCAGCATTCCGCAATCATCAGGCCCGCCCGCTACCGCAGGCGGTTCTGACCTAGCGAGGTACTTCGGCAGTCTGCAAAATGTCCGTAATCACCGCATCGGGTGTGGCGCCGTCCAGTTCAGCTTCAGCGCGCAGGGTCAGGCGATGACGCAGCACGGGGCGCGCTATGTCGCGCACGTCATCCGGCGTCGAGAAGCCGCGATTACGAATCGCCGACAGGGCCTTCGCACAAAGCAGCAGCGCTACCGCGGCGCGCGGGCTGGCGCCGTAGTGTACTGAAGGATGATCGCGCGTACGTCGCACGATATCCACCACATAACGCTGTACACCTGGCTCCATCTGCAGCGCGCGCACCTCGGCGCGACTACGCGAGATGGCATCTGCATCCGGCAAGGGGCGGATATCCACCTGGTCCAGCCGGCGCGCGTTGAAGCCGGCATTCCAATTAGCGACTACCTGTTGCTCCTCCTCCTTGGAAGGATAGTCCAACAAAATCTTTAGCAGAAAGCGATCGAGTTGGGCCTCCGGCAACGGGTAGGTGCCTTCGTATTCGATTGGGTTTTCGGTGGCCAGTACTGTGAAAATAGGCGACAGTTGATAGGCTTCACCGTCGATTGTGACCTGCCTTTCCTCCATGGCTTCCAGCAAGGCAGCCTGCGTTTTGGGCGGCGTGCGATTGATCTCGTCGGCCAGCAGGATGTCGGTGAACACAGGGCCCCGGCGCAAGTTAAAGCTCGAAGTTGAAATGTTAAAGACATTGGTGCCGGTGATGTCGGAAGGCATCAAATCAGGGGTGAACTGGATGCGGCCAAAGCCGGCGTTGATGATGCGCGCCAGCGTCTTTACCGTCAGCGTTTTCGCCGTACCCGGCACGCCTTCGATCAATGCGTGACCTTCGGCCAGGATCGCGACCAAAATCTGTTCGATGGGCTCATCCTGGCCGACGATAATCTTTCTCAGTTCAGTGCGGATGTGTTCGATGGTAGCGGAGACGTATTCAGGCATCTTGTTCTCGAGTCGGTGGTTTGATATTCAGAGCGTAGGATCCGGCATTTAAACCTTTTCCGCAGCCTGGCGAATCTCGCGCGAGCGCATGCGCAACCCCAGCTTGCTTTCGATTGAGCGCAAGCGCTTTGCCAGCCCCACCGATTGTTGCGAATTTGTGGGAGCGCCATTTATCACATCTTCACAGTTTCGCATAAGCGTTTCAAGCTCCAGCCGGCCGATGCGCGATCGCGCGGACACTCGTTTGGCAATGTCGGCGCGGGTGCTGTTGCTACCGGCGCCCGCATAACGCGCCAGCACACGACGAGTCCGCGCGTAGATGTTTTCCAGAGCCAGATCATATGCCCGGGCGCGTTGCTGTAGCTCGGCCATCGACGCCACAAACTCCAGACTAGAGCGGCGGTCGATTTGCGGCAGCGGTAATGGGCGCGCAAAACGACGCCCACGGGTCCAGATGAGCGCCAGTACGATCAAACCTAACTGGGCGCACATGGCCAGCACCGGGGTACCGGCGAAATAGGCTATCAACGCGTTTTGTGATGACGAGCGCCCCTGGTGGAATTCATCAAAAGCAATCAGACCGCCGCCGCCCGCGACTAGATTAATTGCCAGCTGAAGATTATCGGCACTGCTGATACCGTTGTTGGCCACAATGAATGGGTCAGCCAGCAGGACGATGCGTCCCTTACCATACGCAAAATCTACCAGTAGAGGCCCGCGCTCGCTGGAAACGTGCACCACCGGCGCCGCCGGGTCCATCTCCGAATCGGCTTGAGCTGGGATAGGGTCCGGATCCGGCGGCAGTGTCGGATCGGGAAAATTTTCCGACTCCTCACTGTTTTCCTCCGCGGGGCCGCCTCCGTCCTTGGCCGGAGAAGGTGTGAAGGGCGCAAACTTAATCACCGATACAAAACGTGACGGCAAAACGGATCCAACGGCGCTGGTCAACACGGTGGCCTGCGAAGGCGACACGAGTTTTACCCCACTCGTCATTTCCTGCACGCTGTCCGCGCTGACAGCAAACGGCAACTCGCCCGCGAGCTCGGTGGTAATGATCCACTCCCCAGTGCGCGGCAGCAGACTTGGTTCAGGCAACCGGTCGATAATTACCAGGCGACCGCCAGAGGCCACCCAGCGCAAAAGGAGCTTGGCTTCTTCTTCTTCAAAAGGACGGCGCGTGCGACCAACGACGACAAATGTCCTTGGTTTAGTCGCGCTCCCATGAAGCAGCTCGGCCGGCGACTCGCGCCAGCGTGCGGTCTGATAGCCAGACTCATGTAGAAAATCGTAAAGGGCGCGAGTCCCCGTGGCGCTGGAATTCATAGTCGAGCGATCGGGATTAAACTCCGAGTCCGGCGTCCGCTCAACATTGACATGCGTGGCGCTGCTGACCGCAACCAGAGCCCCGAGCACTAACACGATGGTGACTACAATAGCCAGACGTTGACGCATATTAACGCCCTAACGGTCCGCCGCCAGGGCCCTCTGATAGCCGCTGCGGAAGGTGTGCCACTCTGTTTCAGTTGCCGGTGCAAACCCATACCAGTGGCTCTCAAAGCTGTTGGTGAGCTTCCGCATTTCGTCATGCAGGGGAGCAATCTGGCGCACGGCACTGAGATAGTCGCGATTGGTCTTGTACTGCGCCAGGCGAATTATCTTTCGATCACCCAGCTCACAAAGGAGCGCAATGTAACCCTTCCTGATAGCGGCGCGGAGATCGCCGGCCCGGGCCAATGCCTCCGCGTCCGCCAATAGATCGCCCGACGTTTGATCGGGTTCCAGGCGCTCGCCTAACACAATGCGGGCTTTTCGTTTTTTCTTCTTCTTCGCTTTACGGCGGACCAGAAAACGCGGCGCCAGCTTCCAAATCACGTAAGCGATCACAGCTAGCGCCACCGCCACGACGAAGTACTGCGCGCCGCTCGAAACGGTAGTTGCGCTTTCGGGACTCATCGGCGCTGACTTGGGAAAAAGATTACTGAGCCATTTCATGATTCGCTGCCAGAGCCTGGCCAGCGCACTGCTTTCCGCCTGTTTCTTCTGGTACTCCGAGCGCCGCAGGATCTCTGCCAGGCGCTCTTTATTCTGGCTGAGCCTGGCGTCGCCGGTAGGCGCGCTATTTTCCAGCTCCACCAACCGAACGCCTAGCGCCTGAAGTCGCTCGGTGGTCCGTCGTAGCGCGTCCGCGCGCTGAGTACTGGCCGGCATTTTTTCGTAGTCGCTCAAGGCTTCGTGCAGCCATGTGTTATCAACCTCCCACTGGCCAGTACTGGCGACTACCGTTTCCTTAGCCGGTAACAGCCCGCGCACCTGGCCCACCGCAATCATGGTTCCACCCTCGGTTTCCTTACCGGAAGAAACACCGTTCAGGACCACCACCGCCCGCTCAACACGCTGCCGATACTCCAGCAGGGTAGTCGCGGCCTGCATACTCGCAGCGAACATCAGCAGCAACGCCAGGGCGTAAATCGCTTTACTTAATAAGGTCTGCGAGCAGGCAGTGAGGTGGGGATGGAAGCCGGCCCCAAGCGTGGCATCGCGAGAATCAGCGGAACGTTTGCTTTGAAAGTTCAATGCTTCAGCGTAGCCCTAAAATAGATGGGGGAGGCAGTGGCGGCGGACGCCGCTGGTCTACCGCAACTCCCATTACAATTGCGGGGGCAAAAGGCGAAGCCACGCGGTGCCCAAGCCGGGGCATCTCGCTGAGCTGCCGCGCGGCCATCAGCTCGATGTCATAACCTTCGTGACGCACCCGCTCATCGACGTAGAGCAGCGAGAGGCCCAGCATCCAGATCGGCGCCAGCAGGACATAGCTGGCTTGAGAGATCACGTTGTAGGAAATTGAATACCAGGCGGGCCAGTCAGACTGGTTGAAAGGCGATAAGCTAATGCCAGCCAGCCAGGCGACTATACCGAGGGGGACCAGCAAAACCATCAGAGCTGAATAAGTGGCAAACAAGGTGAAGAGCGCCATGGCCATTAAGCGGCGAACATTTCCGCGCGCCAGAGCGAAGCTGCGACTGACGGCGGCAAACACGCCTTTACCTTCAACCAGCATTGCCTGCGGCACATAGGCCACCCGGCCGGCCAGGAAAAAGAAGAGCCATAACCCCACCGCCGTCGCGCCGATGAACGCCACCACGCCAAACACTGACGACAACCACACCGGCGCTACGGTTGCGAGTACTACTGCCCCCAGCAGCACAAAAGCGACCACCATGTACCAGCCCATGAAAGCGACCACTCCTGATATCCCCAACCAAAAGGTGACCAGCAGCGATGCGCCCAGCAAGCCGAAAAAGCGAGACTTCACCGCGGCGTAGGTGGCCCGGGCGGTAACGGGTTCATTCCACAGCAGGTGCGTCACCAGGTTGCGGGTCGCGCCGCCCATCACGATCAAACTGAAAACGGTGCCGCAAAAGTAGAGTACCGCCCCCGATATCATTACGAGGAAGTAAACGGCCAGCAGGCCGGAGCTCGCGGTGGCGGTCAACTCACGAAAACCAATGGTGGCCAAAACTGAGCCCAGCGCCGAAATAACTACTGGCGGTGAGGCGATACGTATGAGTGTTATGAAGTGGCGCCGATACAGACGCACCGCGCGATCGATCAGATCGCCGGCGCCGAGGGGTGCCAGCGAGAGTTCATTGTAGAAGGAATTCATCCTCGGGAATGATGCTCGTTTTGTGAAGCCGAATCAAGCTTTAGCAAAAAAGTAGTGATGCAGTACGGGCGCTCGCCCTTAATTTAACGACTGTCCTCCATGGGACCGCCTCTATCGCAAGGCAGCGGCAAACTGCATCAGCACCAAAAAAAAGGCGCCGCCGATCTGACGGCGACACCTGGGAGGCTGATTCAATTTCCCGGGAAGTTAAAGACTCTCTCCAAGTCATTTTTGCGATTCTCTTAGTTCCCGGATCTTGTCCTTTAGCTTCTCAGCGTCCGGCGTATTCGGAGCCACTTTGAGGTAAGCCTCTAACTCATCCGCGGCCTGTTTTTTGGCTCCCCGAGAGGTATAGATGATCGCCAATAACCTGTGGGCCTCTTTCATTTCTTCCTTGCCGAGTGTCAACGAAGCCAAAAGCTCCTTTTCTGCGTCTTCAAACAAACCCAGATTTGCCAGTGCCTGGCCAAGGAAATAATGGGGTACCGCAGACTGGTCATTCTTCTTCAAGGCTTTACGAAGGACCGGTACCGCCTCGCCATATCGCTTCATCATGACATTGGCAATGCCCCGGTTTACCAGGGCGGGAAACGCATCGGGGGTGATCTTTAGCGCGCGCTGAAATGCCTCGTCGGCATTTTCCAACTGATTCAATTTGAGATACTGGACCCCGAGTTCATTGAATGCGAGGGCAAAATCCGGATACTCTTTTATCGCCAGCTTCAATTGCTCGACCGCTCCGGCATAGTCATTCTTCTTAGCTTGTTCCGCGGCATTATTGTAAAAGGCCAGAGCAGGCTTGGGAACATTCGCCAACTCCGCATTGATTACGGCGGGCTTTCCCGCTGTTCCGGGCTTGGGTATAAGCCGAATACTCATGAGCTGGGACACCGCGGGAAACCCGCGTGGCTGGATGATCGATACTGTTTGTGAGAAGGGTTCGAATCCCTCCTCCTTATTGATAACCACGGTATAGTCCCCGGACAACAGACCGCGAAAGGCGAAGTTCCCGTACTCGTCGCTCGTAGTCAGACGATCGCCCCTGGTCTGGGTCTGCAGTCGAATGGAAACTCGCCGCTCGACACGCTGTCCAGATGATCCGAGGATCGTGCCGGTGATGGAGTTCGCTCCCCCGAGACCGGTATCGGTTGAGGCGCTCCCCACAGGAATACTCTGGGCCGCCAGCGGGACTACAAAAAAGAGCGCCGACAAAACTACCCACAATAGTCTGAGTACTTTTCTCTCTAACATGATATTTACCTCAATAGCGGCTTCCGCTGGTCGATTAATAATTTTCAGGATGGTGGGCACATTACCATGCCTAACCCGGCTCGGCCAGTGGATTCTAAAGAAAAGGGGCGTTGCCGAAATCTCCGACAACGCCCCGGAAAAGGATCGAACCTCGGAGGCAGATCCAGAGTGTGGAACTGCGTCGGACTAGAACCTCAGCTGTGCGATGAAGTTCACCTGGCGCGCGGTTCCACGCTGGGTGGTAACCAGACCAAAGGTGGTCGAATCAAAATTCTGACCGCCATATACGAAATTGGGATGGTTCAGAATGTTGATGGCCGTGGCCTTGAACTCAAACCTGACTTGTTCCGTGATCGGGATCCGCTTGGTCACGCTCAAATCAAAGTTGAAGTAACTCGGACCGTTGAGGCTGTTCACCGGGAAATTGCCCAATGTTCCCGGCGCCGGGGCCGTCATCAGACCGGGCTTTAATCTGGAGGTTTGCACTCTGCCCGAGGCATTGTAAGTGATGTCCAGGAGCGCCGGGTTGATGAAGAAAACGCCACCCTTGTCTCTGAAGAGACCGACGTTGTTCCTAAACTCATCGAAAGTTATACCGGTGAGCTGCGCCCCATTATTAGCGGCACTACTGGTGAACGTCGCCCGGCCTGAGGAGACAAAGAATGGAGGACCACTCGACCAGACCATGATGGCTCCCATGGTCCAGCCTCCCACCAGCCTGCTCAGTGCCCAGTTCGAGGTGTCCAAAAAGCGTTTACCCTTTCCGATGGGAAGTTCGTAAATGCCGTTGGCTACGAACCGGTGTGTCTGGTCCTGCGTCGATCTGCGGTAGTCCAGTTTCGGGTCGCGCAGCGTGAGCCGGTTAACCAGATCGCTCTGGTTGTTTCCCTGGGCATCGGTAGCGTCACCCAGTGCCTTGCTGAAGGTGTAGTCCGCCTGGAACTGCAGTCCATTTGAGAACCGGCGGCGCAACTCGACCTCTAACGCGTTGTAATTGGACTTGGCGTCATTGGTCAAAACCCTGGCAAAGGTGGCATTTGGATTTGCGACGAAAAAGTTCGCGGCAATTCCATTAAGCGGGTTTTCGCGATTGGTTCTGTATGCGGAATTAAACGCCAGCGTACTCGCCATCGTGCCAACGTTGTTTCCGTTAAGATTCGCGATGAAGGTGGTACTCGAGTACGCACTGCCAGCCGCCACCCCCGCAAAAAACTTATCGAGAATGGGGGTTGCCACGCAGCCCACGCAACCCGGCGCAAAGCTTGAGCCTCCCCGGGCCGCGAGGTTCCTTTGGGCATTGAGGAACTCTCCCAGGAACCCATTTTCGAAAATATTAACTTCGTTAATGTCGTATGCCCGCCATGCATTGGGGACATAGTTACCGCTATACCGTATCTCGAGAGCCGTATCCTTAAAGATCTCGCGCTCGATACCGAAACTATACTGGTGCACGTACGCGGACCGAAGGTTTGGATCGGCGGTCCAGAGACCGTTGCTGAAATTGGCCAGGAAGTTTTCCCGGTCCGTAATTGGAATTTTGAACGCCGGGAAAATCAAAGGCACCCCGCCGGGTCCCAGTGTGCCCCGTATATTCGCACTAGCCGGGCTGGTGCCATTCACCGTTGATTGGTTCGCCGTCGCGATCAGTCCAGGGTTGGTGGTTCCGGTTCCTAAAAGGTTAGTGAACGTAGTGACCCCGTCATGCAGATAGCTGACCGAGTAACCGCCGCGGATTGAGCTCCTGCCGCCATCGCCAAACAACAAGTGGAGCGGCCCCGACTTAAACTCGGGCGACCAGGCAAAACCAAGAAACGGTGCAAAGTTGTTCCAGTCGTTCTTGTAGAGGCCGATGCCCGTATCGCCGCTGACGAACTGCAGCGTAGCAAAGGGCTGTGTTTGGCTGCCGGGAGCTGCGGTAGGTTTGAAGAGATTACCAAATCCCGAGATGCCGTACAGATCACTATAATTCGGTTGGATCGCCAGCCCGTTCGGAACGGTGGGAACACCCATGTAGTCCCAGCGCACGCCATAGTTCAGCGTCAGGTTACTTTTCGCCCGCCACTGGTCCTGGGCGAAGAGCGCCAGATCTCTTGCCTGGACAGTCCTGAATCGCGTAAATCCAGGTACAAAACCGGACGTGGGACTGCTGACATTGAGGGTCTGGCTCGAAGATGCCAAATTGCCGACGATCGCTGTATACACGGTCGTTGCCGCCGTAACATTGGCAGTCGTGCTGAAAGGCAGGTTGGCCTGTGTGAACCCGGTGCCATTGGCCGCATTGGTTCCCAACTGGGTCAACTGGTTGATACCGGCGTCGTTGTTGCTTATGCCCAGCACCTGCTGCCAGTCACCACCAAACTTCAAGAGGTGACTACCCTTGCTCCACGAAAGGTTATCGGTCACCTGGTTTACGACCGTGTTTCGCGGCTGGGGCATGAACGTGTTGTCATAGTTAACGAGCACGCCCGGCAGCGAGATAAATGGCGCGGTCGGTGGCGTGTCGCGATTGAAATCTACCGGCGCCCATTGCCGGCCATACCGGACAATATTGGTAACGTTGTTGCCAAACGTTGACACCAGGGCCGGCGTGATCAGATTTCGAGTTGACGCCTGAAATCCATGAACGCCGCCCGGGAAAGGAGCGTCGAGCCCGTTCGTAAAAACATCAGGGTGCGTACTGGTGATGACTTTGCTATAAACAAATTCAACTTTATGCGAACCCAGACGCGTGTCTTTTACAAGTTGGTGGTCGTACCTGGCAACGTATTTGTCGTTCACGTTGCTTTCTGACACGTTGAAAGTGTAGCAGCCGATGTTGAAGCCATCGCTGGTCGAGCAGTTGGAATTATTGGCGAATGGTATCTGCGCGAGATGAGCCGTCATGACCGGGTTTAGCGCGTTGACGCTGCCAATCGCCAGAAGGTTGACGGTCTGCAGCGCGCCATTCGTGCCGACGTACTGAAAGATTCCGCTCCGCGCTGTCTGCGTTAAGACACCGTTGCGATTATTCGCCCTCCCCTGACTCTGACGAAACGCTTCGTACGAGAAGAAGAAGAATGCCTTGTCCTTCCCGCTGAAAAGGCTCGGCCCACCTTCGCCAAACCTGGGCATGTAAACCGGGCCCCCAATGTCAAAACCATAGAAGTGCTGCCGCAGTATTGGTTTTGGCGAACCATTGAAGTTGTTGAAGAACGTGTTGGCGTTGTAGCTCTCATTGATCAATTGCAGGAAAGCGCCGCCATGGAAGTCGTTAGAACCACCCTTGGTGACCAGGTTGACCTGGGCAGCGCCACGCCCTGCATCCGAGCCAACAGTGCCGGTGGTGATGCTGAATTCAGCCGTGGAGTTCAGCGATGGAGTCGTGATAGCGAAGAACGAACTCGTCTTGACGAAGTTGTCCATCGCGTTGATGCCGTCCTGGGTGAGATTGACTGC
>JBDTOI010000099.1:0-14580 GCA_039933315.1 Pyrinomonadaceae bacterium | reverse complement strand
GATCGTTATTCAGAAGGGGCGGCCACGGAGTGCCGCCCCTACAAAGTTTTCAGCCGCCAGATGTCTACGGCGATTTCTTCTGAATAATGCAGCACGGGATCGCCGGCGGGCGTAGGCAAGCCGAGCGACTCGATCATGGTGGACTGCAACGAGGTCAACTCCGCTCGTTGCAGCGACCATGGTGGATGATGAATGCGGGCGCGATGGAGCTCTTGATTGCTTTCGCTGTAGAGGCAGTAACGCTCAGTCAGAAAGAATTCCAAAGAGCCCGGCTGGGATTGCGGAATTGCTTCGCCAATTTTCCACGTAGCTTGCAACTCGGCGGCAGGCGCATCCCTACGAACTAAAGAATAGTCGATAGTCCCTTCACTCTCCTCCAGCTCAATCTCAGCGTTGTAGTACGGCAGGAAATAGAGGGTGCGCGCTGCGAGCGTGGCGGCGGCGCTATTGCAATCGAGGGAAAAGAACCAGACGCCGGGGACTCTATTCAGGTGAACGTAGGTGCGCACATTCAGTTCGTGCATCGAGCTGAATCCCGGCAAGGGCGGAAGAAAAGGGGGCAGCCCGCGAATATCCCACATCGTAAAGGGCGTGACCGCGATCCAGGCTGAATCGTCGAAAGTATCAATTTCCAAGCCATCAGGAATTAGTGGACGCAGCAGGTTTGCCTCGATGCGCCAGTGCATGAAGAGCAGCTTGCCCCAGACCTGATGCATCAGTGGCAGGCCACCGGGCCGTTCACGAATTGCGAGGCGGTCGCCCGTCGTAGGCTCGGCGGTCACGGAGTGTTTGCGTTCTCGTCATTGTCTTCTCTCATTGGCCCCTTCGCGCAGAAGTCCTGAATCGGAGCGAAGAGCTGTTGGCAGTAATTGTCCCCGGTAAGATTAACTTTGGTACATTGCGCTGCGCGCCAGTGCGCGCTCCTGGTGAACTCGTTCTGCCTGGGCACCTCGTCACAAAAGCCGGGAGTGGCCCGGCTAACGTCCAGGCAACTCCTCATGTAGAGAGTCGAGGCAATGAGAGTGGTGAACCCCGGCTCCTTCTTATAACGCAATATCGATTGGTCAACGCATCCCTGATTGTCTGTGGTGCGACCAAGGTCCCGGCCCTCGGTTACTTCGGCCTTGCCGCGCGCGATCAGGGTGTCCTTGTTGCGAGACAACCAGTAAGCGCCGCCCGCAATAACTGCGATCACGCCGAGCACGATGACCAGTCCCACAATGATCAGTATTTTGGCCCAGGTTGGCATTCTAATTTCTCCTTCTCAGAAGAGGCAGCGGATCAGAAGTAAGCCGCAGATGAACGCGGATAGACGCAGATAAGACGGTTAGACAGGATTCACAAGATTTACGCGACTACAGAACAAAAAACCAACAAAAAAGCCGCACCTCTTGTCTAATCCGTGTAAATCCGCGTTCATCTGCGGCTGGTAAGTCTTCGCTCGTTGGTTCACTTTAAATACTTGTCCAGCCAGTCAAGCACCGTGTGATACCACAACTGGGAATTCTGCGGCTTTAGTACCCAATGGCCTTCGTCGGGGAATACCAGCAGTTTCGAATCGACTCCCAGGCGCTGCACGGCAGTGAAGAGCTGCAGGCTTTCGCCGATGGGCACACGATAATCAAGTTCGCCATGAACAATCAGAATCGGAGTTTTGAAGTTTCTGACGTGATTGCTGGGTGACCAGCGCCGGTACATCAAGGGGTTGGTCCATGGCGTTCCCTTGAATTCCCAATCAGTGAACCAGAGCTCCTCAGTAGCGCCGTACATGCTTTCCAGGTTGTAAACCCCGTCGTGGGAGACGAGCACTTTGAAGCGGAAGCGCGGATCGTTGTTGTGTCCCTCGATCCAGTTGACCATGTAACCGCCATAGCTGGCGCCGGCCGCTCCCACGCGATTTTTATCGATGAATGAATTACGTCGAATCACATCCGCGACCCCATTCATAAGATCGATGTAAACCTTGCCGCCCCAGTCCGCCGTAATCTCATTTACGAACTGCTGGCCATAGCCGACCGAACCGCGCGGGTTCGGCGCAAAAACAATGTAGCCGTTATCAGCGAACATCTGCGGGTTCCAGCGATAACCCCAGTTATCGTTCCACGCGCTCTGCGGCCCACCATGAATTAGAACTACCAGAGGATATTTTTTGCTCGCGTCGAAGTTAGTCGGCTTAACTATGAACCCGTGGATCTTTTTACCCAGCGCGCCAGTCCATTCTGTTTCTTCAGCTGGTTTCATAGCAAAAGGCGCCATCACATCGCGGTTGGCGCTGGTGAGCGCCGTTACTCCACTCCCGTCTTCACTGGCGCGATAAATCTCGGCCGGCCTCGCCATCGAGCTGTTGACGAAAACGAAAGAGCGGCCATCAGGCGTTACCTGCAAATTGGTGGCAAAGACGTCCGGGATAAGTTTTTGCGGTGCGCCGCCGGATAGCAGCACACGGTAAATGGGCGCCTTGCCCCTTTCGAGGGCGGTGAAATAGAGGTAATTGCCGTCCGGCGACTGAGCTACTTCCTCAACTTGTAGATCAAAGCCCCGGGCCACCTCCGTGCTGGCGCCGCTGGCGCGGTTATACAGCATCAAGCGCCATCGATCGGCTTCGAAACCAGCAGTCGCCTGCGAGCGATAGATAATGTATTTGCCGTCGCGCGAATAGACCGGTCCCACATCGTAGCCGCGATTTCTCGCGGTGATGTTGCGCCCCGCGCCGCCCGTTACCGGCGCTATGTAAATATCGCTGTTGGTAGAAATCGCTTCGACCGCATCGGGATTGCGAACGTAAGCCAGTTCGCGGGAATCCGGCGAGAAGGCATAGTCGACACCGGAAGCCGCGGCGTACGGCGGCGAATCAAAATCTCCCGGCGTTAGATCAGTCGCCGTGCCGCCTTTGCTGGCGACGACGAACACATGCGCGCGCTTGACGTCGCGCCATTCATCCCAGTGACGAAAGAGTAGCCGGGTAGTGATATGCGCTTTGACCTTGCTCTGTTCGGCTTGCTCGTCCTTCCTCCTATTGCAATCGTCATCGCCGCAGCCCGGATGAACTTCAGACGTGAAAGCGATCCATTTTCCGTCGGGAGACCAAACTGGTCCGGCAGCGCTGGTGGAAATCTTTGTGACCTGGTCCTTGTTATCGCCATCATCGTCCATAACCCAGATCTGACCACCGGTAGTGAAGGCGATCTTCTTCCCATCAGGGGACCAGCGCGGCGCCGATGAAGTAGCGCCGCTGGTGAGTTGTTTCATGCTGCCACCTTCGAGCTGCATCACGTAGATTTGCGTCATTACTTTGTTGGCATCGAAGTTTACGTCGCCGATGGTGAAGGCCACGCGTTTTCCGTTCGGCGACACACGCGGATCGCCCACCCGGCGAACCTTCATCAGATCTTCAATGGTAAATCGGCGATTGTCCTGCGCAGAGACAAGGGAAGCGAGCGCAAGCAGGAGGATGACTGTAGAGATAACGAAGCGTTTCATGGCAACCTCTCGAAGTTCGTTTTAGTTGTGTTTTGGGAAAGCGGCGCCATTATCGCACTAAACGATTTTGCGCGCACGCGCCACCGCCGCTCGGTTGGGGGGACGATCGCCGACTTTGGATCGGCGATCAAGAGTTGACTTGATTTCGCAGTGAGCATATTCTGCTGCCGTCCAGAACAAGCATTAAGAAAAAGGAATTTGGGAACTATCTCGGGCCAGTCTGTTCGCTGCGTTACTTCTTCAGCGAGTTGCGAGAAGTAAACTCCCTTCCTCGCCGAGCACCATACGGCGAGGCCAGCAACAGCGGACCCCCCTCCTGATAGTGAGTGGTGAGTCTTTCTCGTCAGCCAGCGCATAAATGTGCCGGACCTCTGCTAGAGAAGTACACCGTTCGCCTATATTCCCTATTCAAATGGGTCCGAAGCTTCGTTGGGGTGTCCACCAACAAGGCTAAGAAGTCTCGCCCACTTCGCCGAGAGCTTTCCACTGCTCGTGCAATGGCAGGCCCTGGCGAATTAACTTCGACCTAGAGGTGATCTCGTGCCCAACAGATCTTCCTATCCCACTTGCACCGGTCTAAATCGTCGTTTCTCATTTTCAAGCATAGTACGCGTCACTTTAGTGGTCGCCGCAATGGTCTTTGCCACGGCGACCTCGGCGGCGGCGGCGGACCTCTACGTGGATGATGATGATGTGACCTGCGGGGGTAACGCTCCCTGTTACTCCACGATTCAAGCAGCGATTAACGCTGCTGCCGTCAGTGGCGATACGATTCACGTGAGACCAGGGACCTATACCGAGAACCTGGTTCTGGGGAAGTCTTTGACGATCCTGGGGGCGCAGGCGGGCATCGGAGCCTGCGCGTGTCGGGCAGGTGAGTCCACAGTCACGGCGGCGAGTGGTACCCTGCTTCTTTTGCAAACCGGGTCGGCGGGTTCAGTGATTGACGGCTTAACTTTCTCAGGCGGCGCCAGGGGAATTGAGTCAAACACCGGACCAATTAATAATCTTCAGCTACTCAATAACCGCGTGATCGGTTTCACAGGGAACGGTGTTTTCCTTAACGACCCCGGCACTGACATCACCGTCAATCAAAACTCGATTGATGGTTCCAGCAAGATTGGAGGAGGAGGACTATTCCACCTCGATACGGACAACTTCGACGGTTTCCATTTGACCAACAACTGCATCTCTAACGGATTAACCGGAACGGGATTTTTTGTCGATGGTAACCACAATGTGGGCGAGAGTGCGACACGGGATCCGCTCATCAGCGGGAACACCATTAACAACAACGGCACAGGGATGAACCTGGGGACCAGAGCATTTGGTGAGAATGCCCTTCCAGCCAGCACTTATGGCGGCACCATCAGTAACAACACTTTCAGCAACAACACCTTTGACGGTCTCCAGGGTGGTATCCAGCATGTTCTGGTATCAGGCAACACGTTCAGCGGCAACGGCCGCCATGGGCTGGCTCTGACGAGCTTTGGTAATACTGGAGCAGACCGAGGTGCTCAGAATAGTCTGATCTCCTGCAATACTTTCACGGGCAACGGTTTCACAAACGCTGGTAGCGGCATCCTGTTTAGTTCTACTCAGGCAGCGGGAACTATCGGTACCAATCAGGCACATCTCAATAACATCTCCGGTAACAACATTGGGGCCACCTACGCGGGCACGGAGACCATTGACGCTGAGAACAACTGGTGGGGCAGCGCAACTGGTCCCACCATCGCCAGCAATCCGGGCGGCACGGGCGATTCCATTGTTAACGCCAGCGGCGGACTTGATTACACACCGTTCCTAAGCGGCGTGGCGAGTTGCGCGACATTGGCGACTTCGCCTGGTAATCAACGAGGGTGGGTCGCGGCCGGGTCTGCGGCCGGTGGCGTGGTTCAGTTTGTGAGCGGCCCGGCAATTCCGCCGCTGGGCACTGGCAGCCTGCGTATCTTTACCGGCACGGAGGGTGACGCGTCGAGAGAGTTTCGCAATCCCGACTACAATGGCACAAATCTTTCGACACTGACGGCTTTGGGTTATTGCACCCACGTGACCAGTTGGAATGGTCAGCAAGTGCCATATCTTATTCTCCGGGTGGATCGGGACAACAATGGCACCATTGACGATCTGCTTTTCTTCGAGCCGACGTTTTCGGATGGCTCGTTCAATCCGGCGATACCGGCCCAACCCACGCCGGTGCTCAACACCTGGCAGTGTTGGAATGCGTTGAAGGGCGGCTGGTATGGACTGGACGCCACTACCTTCGCAGGTAGCTTTGGCAGCCCGGGAGCGGGCGTCTTGCCGTTCACCAATTACACGACAGCATTTCCCAGCGCTGTGCTTCGTAATTCCACCAGTGGTGTCACCGGTGCGATCCGGCTCCTTTCAGGCTTTGCCAGCGCGACCGACGTCTTCGACAGCAACTCGGACGCCTTCCAGATCGGAGTCGGCGGCACCCTGACCACTTACAATTTTGAAGCGTCGCAACCTACGGCGATGAACGAGACGGCTGGTGACAACCAGGGCACGCTGCTCAACACGCCCTTCCCGATCGACCTTCAGGTTACAGTGACTGACGAAGCGGCCGCCGGTGTTCCTAATATTCCGGTGACCTTCACGGCGCCACTTACTGGCGCGAGCGGAACCTTCGCGGGAGGCTGCTTGAGTGTCACAGTGCTCACAGACGCATCAGGCGTAGCAACCGCGCCCCAGTTCACCGCCAATGGGCAGGCAGGCTACTACATAGTGACCGCCACCGCTCCGAACCTGCCTACCGCTGATTTCAACTTGCGAAATATGATTTCGCCCACTGCTGCTAACGCAACCGTCGATGGCCGAATAACGTCAAGCGCCGGCGAACCGATTGCCGGTGTCGTAGTGGCTTTGAGCGGCAGTCAGACGCGGAAAACTATCACCAACGCGAAGGGCTACTATTACTTCGAGAATGTGGATACCACCGGTTTCTATACGGTCAAGCCTTTGCGGGCGAACTACAACTTCAGCCCAAGCGAGCGCTCGTTCAGCCAACTCGGCAATCACACCGAAGCTGGTTTCACCGGTTCCGTGGCCGGCGATGCGTTCAATCCGGTGGATACCGCCGAGTACTTCGTGCGCCAGCAGTATCTGGACATCCTTGGTCGCGAGCCGGACGAAGGTGGGTTCAACTACTGGAGCGACGAAATCAACAAGTGCGGCTCCGATCTGTTATGCATCAGACGCAGACGCATAGATGTGGCCGCGGCGTTCTTCGTCGAGCGTGAGTTCCAGGATACTGGGTCTTACATTTACGAGCTCTACACCAGCTCACTGGGACGGAAGCCCAGGTTTGCGGAGTATGCAATTGATCGCCGCCAGGTAGTGGGCGGTCCACAGCTGGAGGCGCAGAAGGCAGCCTTCGCTGAAGGCTTCGTGCAACGGACGGAGTTTCTGGTGAAGTACCAGGCGTATGCTACGGCAGAAACATTCGTGGATGCGCTGCTGCAGAACGTGCAGCAAGGATCCGGAGTGAACCTGGGCAATCAGCGCGAGACTCTGTTAGCTGCATACAACACCGGCGGCAGCATGACGCAGGGCCGGGCACTGGTGATGCAGACAGTGGCAGATAATGCGTTGCTGAAGAAGGCTGAGTACAACGCTGCGTTTGTGTTGACAGAATACTTCAGCTACCTGCGGCGTGATCCGGAGCCGGAAGGTTACGCTTTCTGGCTGAATGTATTGACGACGGCAGATGTGGGAAACTACCAAGGCATGGTATGCTCCTTCATCACCTCAGCAGAGTATCAGCAGCGTTTCAGCGCCAATGTGACGCACACCAACGGCGAATGCGGTAACTAAGAGTTATCAAACGATTGCGCAGATTGCACAGAAAGACCCTTAACGTGCGACGTCTGTGTAATCCGGGACAGAACTGACGGCTATCATTTAAGGAGCAAACTCATGAACAAGTTGCCCAGGGCACGGCGGGAGAAACTGGTGATACAGGAAATGGCGGAGGAAGTGCTGGTCTACGATCTGGAACGGGACCAGGCGCACTGCCTGAACCAGACAGCCGCCATGGTCTGGAAACACTGTGACGGGGAAAGTGATGCAGCCATGATAGCGGGGCGGTTGACGGAAGAATTGCGCGCGCCGGTGGACGAGCGGATGGTGTGGTTTGCGCTGGAGCAACTTGGTCGCGATCGGCTGCTGGAAGGGCCTATGGTGGCGCCGGCAACAATGGCAGGAATGACGCGGCGGCAGATGGTACGAACGCTGGGCGTGGCGGCGGTGGTAGCAGTGCCTTTGATCACAACGATAGTGGCGCCGACACCGGCGCAGGCAGCGACTTGCTTCGCGAGCGGCGTGGCGTGCACCAGCAGCGCCCAGTGTTGCTCGGGACTTTGTAACTCCGGACCTGGCACCTGCCAGTAGTCGACTGGAGATCCCGAAGAAGAGATCGAGTTTCGAATGCGCATCGGACAGACGTCCGGCCTGATTTGAAAAGACATAATCTCCGGCAGTAGCACGATCGTGTGGCTGCCGGAGTTTTGTGTTTGGTGCGCCGATCAAATAGATTCTCTGCGCAAATAATCTGTACAATCCTAACGCGATCACAATAGTCTTAGTTACCTTAGGGCATTTATCACGGAGGATACCTTGGCGATCAATTTTCAATCGATCTCGCTACGGGCGGCGGAGCCGGAGGATGACCCTTTCCTGTTCGAGGTTTATGCCAGCAGCCGCGGCGAGGATCTGGCTACCATGGGTTGGGAGGCCGAGCCGATTCGCACCTTCCTTGAGACGCAGTACTCGGCGCAGAAAGTCTTTCTCAAAAATGATTATCCGGAGACAGACGACAGGATCATCATGCTGGGTGGCGAGCGAATTGGAAGGATCGTGGTCCTGCGCAGCGATCGAGAAATTCGCCTGGTTGATATCGCCTTAATGCCGCAATACCGCAATGCCGGCCTGGGAACACATCTGGTAAGAGAGTTGATGGCCGAGGCGGCCCAGCTCAGCATTCCTTTCCGCCTGCAACTGATCAGATCAAATCCGGCCGTAGCTCTCTTTGAGCAACTTGGATTGGTAAGAACGGGCGAGACGGGATCCCACTATCAGATGGAGTGGCAAGCTAAGAAATGACGCCGTCCGGGTCTTAAACTAAATTTCCCCCGGAGCCTTGACGCGCAGCTTCCAGTCGTTGGTACACCGGGTAAACCCATTGCTCCGCAGCGGCGAGGATGTTGCCGGTAGCCTTCTGCTTTTTTCTAATCGTATCGCTGGAAAAAACTGCGACTGGGTTTTTGGCATCGCGCCGGGCGGCCATCTGCATTGCCTCAATCTCTTCTGGTTGGCACGCGACTCCAAAGAAACTCATTACCGAAGTCCAGACTACCTCGGGCAACTGGGTGTAGTTAATCAAGCGGCCTCCGTATCGATGGTTCTGCAAAGCGGCTTCACATATTGCGGCCAGAACTCGGGCACAATAATCCTCCGGTTTTATCGTAGTTATTTCGCTGCTCCTCATTCCGAATAGGCTGGGATCGATCACGCCCGGCACCATGTGTGCACCTCGTTGCGACATCTGCGAAACCAGCACCTCGACCGGGTCACGATACACAAAGATCCACGGCACCTCAGGAAACGCGCGCCGGATTAAAGGCAGCTCCGGCATGTTCCAGGCATCAAATTTCATGAAAAAATGCTTCTCATCTCCCCGCCGTCGCTGGGCCAGCGCGCTCACCATCCATCTCAGCCATTTGATTCGATCATCGTCGGTTACCTCGCGGGAGTGAAAGTGTGCCCGCAACGTGGAATCGATCGGACGAGCCTCCGAGATAACGACGCTGGTGGGAAGTGCCGCCAGCATCCGTGAAACCAGAGTGGAACCGGAACGGGAAAGATGAAAGACGAAACCGGTGGGTTTCAGGCCCGGACTCACTTCGCTCCACTGACCGAGTACTTCGATCGGGGTCTGGTGCCGAAAGAGCATGTTGAAAGGTTTGGCCAGAAGTTTCCCGATAGTCTGCTCGAAGAATGAATCCTCGAAAACGTTTCGGCCGAGGTAACACCAATCCACTATTGGCTGATCGTCACGCCAATAAAGGCGGATGGGAATCCAGCCCTCAAGTGCGGCCCCCCTACCCTCGATCAATCTATCCATCGCTGGATCCAGTCCTGGTGGGCTGCCGCCAGTGCTTCTTCAGCATCGCCGGCTGTGAAGCGGTAGCCATTCTCGCGCCCTACCGTAGCTACCAGTTTGATAAAGCTCGTCCTGTCAGAAGTAAGCCGCAACCGCTGTTGAAGGCTGAGATCGCCTAATACTGCATGACGAAATCTTTCCAGTTCGGCCGGAGCAGAGGGTTCGGGGACGGATACTGGTTCAAGCTCCACTGGAATAAGCCCGGTCAGCCATTCGTTAAGTTCACAGTCGATAACAAGGTGAATCCGATCAGTCGCGCCACGATTACTGACCCAGTGCGGCAAGCTAAGATCCAGATACCAGCACTCGCCCAGGCTCATTTCGACTTTTTGGGCATCGAGAAAAAAGTCGACGTCAGGGTTGGTGAAAATCGGGATGTGGAAACGAAGCTGCCCTTCCGCAAATCCCAGGTCATAGTCCCGGTGCTCCCTGATTGTTGATCCCGCGGCGAGTTTCAAGAACCTGACTGAGCGTAACGGACACTGAAAAAATCGCAGGGCCGCCTGGACATTGGGACACTGATCAAGCAGCGGCGTATCGACAAATGAACCCTTCAGTTGAGGGTCGTGGTAGAGTTGGCTGACATCACCGCTAACTGAGCGTAGCGCTAAGCCGGTCCACTCGCCCTCGAAATAGCGTTGGTTAAAGTGCGATACCCACCCATCGGATGCAAACCTTTCCACATCCACCTGGAGCGGTTTGGGGTCGAAACTAAAAAGCATTTTAAAGCTACTGATCATTCAGTGTTCCCGATTCAGTGTCAGATATTGGGGTTTACGTTTGCTCCGCGAGTAATTCACCCACTTGTTCGTCACCCGGGCGGCCGAAGTCAACGTACCACATGCCGGCGTGACCGAATGTTTGGGGCTGCATCAGGCACACGATCTCGTCCGCCACCGCTGCCACCATGGCATGTCCTGTGGGATCGGACACCGGCACCGCTGCGATAATTTGCGCAGGCTCCTGGACTCGCAGGGCGCGAATAGCGGCATGCATCGTCGATCCACTCCCAATGCCGCAATCAGCCAGAATGACGGTCTTGCCGGCAAGATTAAGTGGCGCGCGGCCACCGCGACAGATCTGCGCGCGCTGCTCCAGTTCTGCCAATGCATCAGCGGCAAAATAATCCAACGGCGTGGCAGGTATGGCAGGGCGCGGTCCTAATTCTTCATCGATGAACAACCAGCCCGCGACATTGACAGGGCATGTGGGCCAGCCGGACTCTCTCGGCGCAAGCAGCCGTCGAATGATGACCAGATCCAGGTGTGAGTTGAGATGTTTTGCTACCTCATGCGCGATAAGGGTGCCCCCCAGGACGATGCCAAGGACAACGACATTGTCGTCTCCGCGATAATCTTCCAGCCTGCTGGCCAGATCGCGACCCGCGCTGCGAAGGCTCGGGAAGCGGGTCCCGTTCGTGTAACTGAAGCTTTTTGATTCTGTTGGCACAAGATTTTGAAAAATGATCTAATATCAGAATCGTAACAGTTTGACCAACGACGCAATCAATGGCGCAGTCGACACCAGCACCTACTCTTCGCGCGGCCACTTCGGATGATGAGCCATTCCTGTTTGAGGTTTACGCGGCGACGCGGCTGGATGAATTCAGCTTTCTGGATGGGAGCGAAGAGCAAAAGCAGGCGCTGATAAAAATGCAGTACGATATCCGGCGCTCGCAATACGTTGAAGGCTATCCCCAGGCTGAAGCCAGCATCATTCTCGTCAGCGATCGTCCGGTTGGAACTATACTAATCGATGAAAGCGATCGCGAAATTGTACTGGTTGATGTGGCCCTGCTGCCTGAGCGTCGCAATGCTGGAATTGGTTCACGGTTACTCATGCAGCTACTCGACCGGGCGGTGAACAAAAAGAAACCGGTAAGGCTTCAGGTTGTAAAATCAAATCCCGCGTTACGTTTGTATGAGCGGCTCGGCTTTTCGCGAGTCGAGGAGAGTTCGATGTATCTGGAGATGATATTCGAACCACCGGTGAGCAGTTGATCGCGACGTAAAGACTAAATATTCACTCGAGAGAGGCAAAAGCAAAAATGGCAACTCTGACTCACGAGGAGTTTTCGCGTCACTTAAATACAAAGTTCCGTATCCGTCTCAGCGAATCAGAGGCAATTGAGTCAGAATTAACGGACGTTTCAGATCTCCTGCTCTCAGCGCGCCAGGAACGATTCTCGCTTCTCTTCCGCGGCCCAAATGACAAGATGCTGAGTCAGGGGATGCACGCTTTCGAGCACGACCAGATGGGGCCGTTCGAACTCTTCATTGTTCCCATCGAACGCGCCGACGACGGTATTTATTACCAGGCAGTCTTCAACCGCTTGATCAAAAAATGATGGAAGGAAAGGTACCACCCGGACCACTTGGATTGGTCAGGACAGGCGTGGCGGGCTCCCACTATCAGATGGAGTGGCAAGCGAAGAAGTGACGCCGTCCAGGTCCTGAACGGCGGGAGTAATCTCTTGCAGATCTGCCTGTAGAGATTTCGGATCGAAACTGAAAGGCAGTTTGAAGTTACTGATCATTCGTTGTTCCTGTGGTATTCAAGCGGCCACTCCGGGAACGATCTAATAACAGAACTTTATCGCTCTAAGCAACGAGCCAATTCAAGGCGGGGAGGTAGTGATCCATATGGATTCCAGGTTTGTAGGGACCGGGCTGTAACCCTGGATGGAGCCTTAACGAACCTAAGATCGTCACGCTGAGAGGAATGAAGATAATGGCGGCTACTCTGGACCACGAGACGTTTTCTAAATACCTAAATACCAAATTCCGCGTTACCTACGGTGAGTCCCTTGCGCTTGAGACTGAACTCAGTCAGGTCGGCGAACTTCAGCTTGATGGCCAGCAGGAGCGATTTTCCCTCTTTTTCCTCGGGCCCAGGGAGCCTCTGCTGAATCAGGGCATGTACACCTTCGACCATGACCAGATGGGTGGGTTTACACTTTTTATGGTCCCCATGCAGCCGCACGCGAATGGCACACTTTACGAAGTGGTCTTCAACCGCCTCCGCAAAAGTGACGATTAGCCTGGATCTCACCTTATGCCGATAACATTGCGCGACGTTCTTCCAGCAGATGAACCGTTTCTTTTCGAAGTTTACGCGAGTACGCGAGCCGAAGAAATGGCGCTCGTGCCATGGAACGAGGAACAACGACAATCATTTCTGACAATGCAGTTTGCCGCCCAACATTCGCACTATCGGGAGCAGTTTCCAGATGCGAACTACAGCGTGATACTGGGTGACGATCAAGCTGTGGGAAGGCTCTATGTCCTAAAAGATAAAACCGAGACACGCATTCTGGACATCACCGTACTTCCGGAATACCGAAACCGCGGGATTGGCACTTCACTCCTGCAAGGCCTGCTGGATGAGGCCTCCCACTCTGGCAAGCGAGTGCTGATTTATGTCGAAACTTTCAATCCGTCGCTTCGTTTGTTTGAACGCCTGGGCTTCAGAAGCATGGCAGAAGAAGGCTTCAACTTCCTGATGGAGTGGGGTTCGGTTGAATAGCGGTAGGGCTTGTCGGCAGAAAAAAGGCGCCGGTCTCCGTGCCGGCGCCCTAACTGTTTTTGATTGTCGAGCGGATCAATTGCCGCAATCGCGAACAGACTCGTTCGTAATCGTCCAGTTCGAGCTTTGGCCGCACGAGACCACCTGATTGAGGAAGCAGCCGTCCTGGTCTTCAGCAATCACCTTAATATCCGCCGCCGAACAAGAAACACTACTCATAGTAAATGTCCCGCCCCCCGCAACGATGGTGGCAGGCGCGAGCTGGTCCGGGCCCCAATTCTCCTCGTTAGTCGGCGCGAGATAAACGTGACGAATCGCGCGGCTCGAGTTATTCACGACGGTGATGCTTGTCGTCGCCGGCGTGTACGCGCCCGATAGCAATGGCACTGTTGCGAGAATGCCAATGACGGTCAGCACTATTCCGAAATGCCTGTTCGCATTGCTTTTTAATTTAGCAGAAGGGCTTTTCATATCTCACCTTTCCTCCAGAGGACGAGTCTTGCATTGAAGGCCTGGCTCAACTCCCGCTTGTGAATGACTTCCACAATCGAGGGGAGTCTACAAACAGGCCGGGTAGTGGCTTCCGCCCGGCCTGCGTCCATTTCGTTACCTGAAACCAATCAAGGGCAGAGGCTGTTTACTGAGTAACCCGGCCCGGGTCCATTAACCGCAGTGCCATTATTGTTAACCGGCACAGTCACCGTGGCCGTGGCCGTGCTGGTATTGCCCTGCGAGTCCGTGACCTTAAACGTAATCGTATAAACGCGTCCATTAAGATTACCGTCACGCTCTCTGCGTAGTTGCACCGTCTTACAGTTCGGAGCAATCACGATGTCGTTCAGGGTATTACCATCGCCGCCGGAGGGATTGTCCTCAAGCTCGTCGCTCGTGACGTTGACAATCACTACGCTGTTAGTGAGATCGCCATCACATCCGGAAGCGCTCGCGACAAAGTCTGAAACGTTGAACGTCTGGTACTGGTGGTTGGGC
The DNA here is from genome assembly GCA_039933315.1 of Pyrinomonadaceae bacterium. GTDB lineage: Bacteria > Acidobacteriota > Blastocatellia > Pyrinomonadales > Pyrinomonadaceae > DASXRU01. The sequence goes on along the minus strand of JBDTOI010000099.1, from coordinate 401 downwards.
GGCCACATAGATACGGTGCTATTGCTGAGCGTGATTACTGGCGGCCCGCCCACTGTCAGAATCGCAGTCTGCGTGGCACTGCCACAGGTGCCCGTCGTTGTCACCGTAATTGTGTGGGGACCGGAGCTCAGCGCAGCAGTGGGCACGCTGATGGATGAGCTGTCACCATTGAACGGCAAGCCATCCAAAGTCCAGGCGTAATGGAACGGGCCCGTACCTGATGCAGTCGTTGAGAAGTTAGCGGTCGCTCCCTTGCAAACGGACTGGTCAGGTGGGTCAGTAGTCGCGGTTGGCGGCTGGACCGTCAGCGTTGCGCTTTGCGAGGCGCTGCCGCAGGCCCCAGTCGTGGTCACTGTCACCGTGTGATTGCCCACGCTCAGTGAAGTGGTGTCAACGGCCAG
>JBDTOI010000098.1:0-14866 GCA_039933315.1 Pyrinomonadaceae bacterium | reverse complement strand
CTGCACCAGGCAGCCATCTTCAGCTCTTTCCCTAAAGTTCCGGCGGCGCGCTAACGGTGGAATTCAGGTGGCCGCGCGAGTGGCCTTCAAGCTGGATTTTATCTTTGATCTTGAGAGCCGAGCAATCGCGGCTCACCTGCAATGACTTGTTGGGTGGCCCGCGCGACGTGAGCAGGCAACGTAATTGTTCATCGCCGCCCAGGAACGACGCAAGCGGCGCGATGCAACGTTGCCGACACCCAGCGATGGAAACCACGCGGAGCGTCGTTGCCAATCATTCAAGCTGCATTGTCGAAACCAAAGGCGATGCCACCCAACGATGGAATTAACCGGCGCGCATTCAATGCCGGCGCGGCCAAGTTGTCGATGAAGGGCCAGCTAACTCGCGTCCGGTTCAATGACTTGTTAGCGCGCGGCCGACCATACAAGGTTCAGCAGCGACGAGTCTCGCGCTGAAAGCGGAACCATTCAAGCTGTGACTGCACCAGGCAGCCATCTTCAGCTCTTTCCCTAAAGTTCCGGCGGCGCGCTAACGTCTGAGTTGACCGGGCGGCGCGAATTCATTCAAGCTCCGCCGGACCAACGATGATGCAAAAAGCGCAACCGCCGCTCCGGTCCAACGATTTGTTCGGTGGCCCTGCGTTTGAAGCGACACTGTTAGTGATGACGCGGTCGCCATCTGCGAGCAAAATATGAATGATCGACGATCGCATAGAAAATACCCCAAGAGAACCCGCCGATGATCCACTCGAAGTCGAGGGAACGCCGGAATATCACATCAATGATGATGCTGACACCAACCCAGATAGAGCATTCGAGCAGAAGCCGCTGCCAGAACCTTAGGTTTCGCCAGATGTGTTCCAATCGCTTTCGAGTCATATTGTAAAGGTAGATTCAGTTCTACCGCCCAAGCGAAGCCACCGAACAACTAATTATCTATCAAAACCGCCACATAATACTCCGCAGGGCGGGATTATGCATCGCTGGGGCTTTGCGTTGATCGAGTCTGATTTTGCTTGATGAGCATTGTGGGAGGCTTGGGATCGCCGGGTTTTTCTGGGGGGTGGTTCGTCAGGGGGAGAGGGACCGAATTACTTTGTGGACGCGCCATACGCAGGATTGTCCAAACGTAGGAACGCGTGGTCCGCGACAAGAGGTTGATGAAGAGCGCCAGGATTACGCCAACCTGAAGCAGGGTCACCACCGACGCCATAGTTTCGCTGAGATTTGCGGCAATCTTACCAGGTTTGTAGGGGTGGCACTCCGTGGCCACCCCTCATTAGGTCTCTGCGTTGAACGGAAGTTGGCAACTTTTCTTCGCTAAGTTTTGCGAGTCGATTGGGAAGCCGAAGAGGGGCGGCCACGGAGTGCCGCCCCTACAATCACTTCGCTAAATTCCAGCACCACCCCGCCACATCGGGCGGCCCCGACGTACGACCTGTTGCACCAGCCCCTACTGTTAATCGGTCTTGGGCACGGACAGCTTCATGAGCAAACTCCACTGGGTGGTGAGAGCCTCAAAAACGGCTTGAACGTATTCTGGCGTTTCATGGCTAAAGGCTACCGGGGGCAGCCTGACGAGAAGAGGTTGACAAGGAGAGCTACGATTACGATCGTCTGAAGCAGTGCCACCACAGACGCCATGGTATCGCTAAGGCTTGATGCAATCCTGCCGGTCATCAGCAAAGCGAGCAGATGCACCGCCCCCGCAAACGAACCCAGCAGCGGCAAGAAAGCAAAGATCGCAATCAGCACGTAAGACACACGGCTTTTGCCGAGGAGCGAAAGACCGTTGAAGGTAAAGAAAGCCAAAGTGATCGCTGCAAACAGCAATGACTTTCCCGTGGGTCTCCCCACTGAGACGTCAGCAGCACGGCGCGCGCACACCCAGAAGCAGGCCTAACGCGATCGAAAGATATAGCGAGAGAAATACCGGCTTCGGCGTATTCCTTACTTTTTCTTTTAGGAGGTCTCGATCAGTTGTCATCAGTTGTTAAGCTCTTCATTTCTTCAGGCGATAATTCGATCCACGAGCCGGCAGGATTGATAATGATTCCAGCAAAGTGATTCTCAAGGGCCTGTTCCAGGATATCTCTGCCAGACATAGCTATCCATCCCACAGAAGGATTACGAGCACGTAAGGACTTAACGTCTGAGAATACAAGGAGCACCTCTTTACCTTCAGGGTTGACAGATGTGAGAACCGAGACAGGGGTATCGTCCTCCAGCACTGTGGGAAAACTGGATATACCTGTCGGCAAACTTTGCACCCCAAGCAAGAGCTTACTATTCAAGAAGGCCTGATGCAGAGTCTGACGATTCGACTGAGCAGGATCGTTTAGGACACGCCGAATAGCTTCTACAAGATCTGGATTGCGTGGGCTTTGAGGTTTGTCTGGAGAATTTCGCTTGAACAATCCCATGCTTGCTCCTATGGACTCCGCAATAATCTAGGACAGGAGGACTCCTCTACGCGGAGGTCTTTTTCTCGCCGGTCTGTATTACGAAGTAGTTCTCGTCAGTTCTTCTCTACAATCGCGCACCAGCAAGTTTGACATAGCACTGTCCGACGTTCCCGGTTCAGAGAGATAAAGCTCGGGATCTCAAAGGTCTCTTCAATGAGGTCAAAATCGATTGGCTTGTCCACTGCGCGTTGGTGCTCTGAGTACTTATCTCTATAGAGTGGTATGGAGCGCTCACAAGAGTTCCCATGCAATTCGAGCAACTGTAAAATCGCGAGTAGATGTGAACACACATCGTACTGGAGGTCGGTTTCGGCGAATTGCGATCCTCCAATTCTCAGTTTAGGCACTCATATTCTCCTTCAGTGAGGAATGGTGGCTACTCGATTATCCAAGATATAGCTGACAACTGGTTTCATCCGACTACGCCAGTCTGGCACGAAGACCTGTGGATACCCCCCGCTTCCATATTGTGGATTGGCCCGTACAATGCCAAATGCTGCTGGAGTGTCCTCCATTATTTCAAATGCCGTAACACCGGGCCGGTAGAGGCCTGCTTCGGATGGTGCGGCCTGCAGTCCCTCAAATAGTTTTGTGGCATCGCCGCCTGCTCTGGTGATTGTACGTTCAGTCGTGAAGAATCCGTTTACTCCGGGTTCCCCGGCATACACAATAGTCCCCTTTCTGAGAATAATGTTTCTAAACCGATCCAATCCAGGGTATCTTGCGCTTCCTTGGAAGCTCGAAGCAATTTCGGACGCAGTCTGTGTGGTTGCGCGGGTAGCAACAAAGACGTTAGTAATGCTTCGAGCTACACCAAGGCTTACCTCTACACCCGCAACCAAGCCCTCCGCGTAAGCGGCAGGTCCTCCGGGTGTAACAGAGACTGACTCGTGTGCGTACTGCTCACTCCCAAGCAAGCCAATGATATTAAGCGTAGTGCCGATGGTCGCGAGGATGGAATGAAAACTCTGATTGTAAAGCGAGAAGACGACTGCGCTAATCGCGTACGATTGCACGATTTGAATCGTCTCAGCAAGAGAGGTGGCGTTTCCGGAGGGATCCACCCGATTAATGCAATCACCATTAGCGTAGACGTATTTGTGAAGCGACGGAGGGTCCCTGGTGATTCCTTCAAATGTATCCGAGGTCCAGAATCTTCCATTTGATGGATTCATGTATCTGGCACGTAGGTAATAGAAGCCGAGGTTCGCGTCGAATTGTTCGCCGGTGTAGAGGTAATCGTTCGACGTTGTGCCGGTGCGGGAGATGAGGGTGCCGAACGCGTCGTAGTCGTAGGTGTCGGTGACTGCAGCGGTGGCGTCGGTCAGTAAGCGGACGCTGCCGTGGCCGTCGTAGCCGTAGAAGACCAGTTGGCAGGAGGCAGACGGCAGGAGGCAGGAAGATTGTGAAATCAGATCGTGGCCGTAGGTGAATTGTTTGGTAACCACGCCGCCCTGGATTTCTTCAACCACCTGGGCGTAGCCGGTGGGGTTGTTGGTGTCGATGAGGTAGTTGGTGGTGACGCCGGCGGCAGTCTTCGATACGCGGTTGCCGTCGCCGTCGTAAACGAACGTGATGACGGATGAGTTGGGAGTGACGAGCGAGGTCAGGCGGTTCTCGAAATCGTAGGCGTAGCCGTTTCCGTTTGCGCTGATGGTGTTGCCGTTGGGGTCGTAGTTGTCGCTCGTCAGACGGTCATTTGCGTCGTAGTTTGAAGTTTGTGAAGGAACGGCGGCAATCGATGTTGTGCGGTTTAGGCGATTCCCCACGGCGTCATACTGGTAGCTGACTGAGCCGTTGTTCGTGGCAGTCGGCGAGCTGGCAATCGTTTCACCGGTCAGGCGATACAGGTCGTCGTAGGTGTAGTTGATGGTGCGACCACTCAGCTCGCTGACCGCCGTTCGGTTGCCCGCAGCGCCCAGCGTGTATGAATAGCCGGCCAACGACAGACCAGGACGGGTCACGGACATCGAAGTGAGACGGTTCAGCGAGTTGTAGTTGTAATTGGTGCCGACATTGTTCGGGTAGATGTAGCCCTGCAGGTTGCCCACTGCGTCATACGCGTACGAGGTGAGCCCACCATTGAGCGCTGCCACGTTGTTGTCCTTCACGGTGGCCAGGCGATTGAGCGAGTCGTGGCTGTAATCGACACTGACGCCGTTAGCGTTTGAGGAGCGGGTGGTCGACAAATTGCCGGCCGCGTCATAGGTGTAACTCAGCGCGCCGAATGGCGTCTGCTTGCTGGCCAGCCGGTGGCGAGCGTCATACGCATAGACCGTGGCGCCTGAAGCGTCGGTCATCGTCCCGCGTTGGCCGTTCGCGTTGTAGGAGAAGCTGATTGTGGGTTGATTCAGAGAGGCATCCGGAACCTTCGACAGCAAGCGCCGCATAGCGTCGTAGGTGAAGGTCGTTACCTTGCCGTTGAAGTCTGTCCGGCTCTGAAGATTGCCGCCGTTGTCATACGAATAGGTTTCGATCTGGCCCAGCGGCAAGATCCGCTTCACCCGGCGGCCGAGCTGATCGTATTCAAAGCGCGTGGTGTGATTGTTGGCGTCGGTTTGCGAGAGCTGTTGCCCTATTTCGTCGTAAGCGTAAGTTGTTTCCTGATTGAGGGCGTCCCTGACCTTTGTTAGCCGGCCCAGGGCGTCGTAAATAAACCGGGTCGTCTTGGCGGCCTGGTCTGTCTTCGACACACTCCGGCCCAGGGCGTCATAGCCAACCGAATCAAAAGTACCGTCCGCGTAGATGGTTTTGCTGCGCTGGTTGTTCGCGTCGTATTCGAACGTCGTCGTATGACCGAGGGCATCTGTCACCGTGAGCTGATTGCCGTTCGCATCGTGGGTGAACACAGTCTGCTGATTCAGAGCGTTCCTGACGCTTGTTCTTCTGCCGGCATCGTCATAAACGTAACGCGTGGTGTTGCCGCGCGCGTCGGTGACGGTAAGGACCTGGCCCGCGTCATCGTAGGCGGTTGTCGTAAAGACGCCGTCGGCGTGGGTCGTCTTCGTCAATCTACCCAGTTCGTCGTAGGTGTACGAAGTCACATGACCGGCGCGGTCTTTACTGGTTAGGCGGTGCCCTTCGGCATCGTAAGTCATTTCCTCGTGGGTGCTGTCCGCGTAGTCAGTTCGCGTCACCCGGCCCATGTCGTCATAGGTAAGCTCCGTGCGATGGCCCAGTTGGTCAATCGTCGCGCTCTGTTGGCCGATCGCGTTGTATTCGACACGAGCGAGTGAACCGTCGGGGTAAACCGTCTGCAGCAGGCGATTCAGCTTGTCGTACTCGTAGCTGGTCGTGATCGTCTCCGGCTGGCCCTGCGCGTTGGTGCGCGTGATGGTTTGGGTCTTGCGATTGCCGTTTATGTCGTAGGTGTAACTGGTGACATGGCCGAGGGCGTCCGTTTCGCTACGCAACCGTCCGTTGCCGTCGTAGGAGTAATTAGTCTGATGGTTAAGCGCATCGACCGTTGAAATGCGCTGGCCCGTGAAGACGCTGTAGATAAAGGTCGTGGTATGGCCCAGTGGGTTCGTAGTGGTGAGCAGGTTGGTGCCTGCCGCATCGTAGGTATTCGTCGTTACGCGGTCGAGAGCGTCCGTCGTAGTTAACACCTGCCGCGCCGCGTTGTAAGTAAAGCGCGTTACGTGGCCCAACGGATCGGTGACACTGGTGCGGTTGTCGGCTGAATCGTAGGCGTAACTGGTGGTCTTCCCCAGCGGGTTAGTTTCCGTCAGCACATTGTCGAGGGCGTCATAGGTGAAGCTTCTGACGCCGCCCTTCGCATCCACCTGGCGCAGAACGTTCCCGCGCTCGTCATACTCGTAGCGCGTCGAGTGGCCCAGGCGATCAGTAATGGTCTCAACGCGCCCCACTAAATCGTGGTCATAAGTAAGCGTGTGGTTAAAGGCGTCAGTCTGTCCGATCAGGCGGCCGGCGGCGTCAAACTGGTTCTGCAAAGGCGTGGTCCCGCGCGCGTCGGTAATCGTCAGCAGGTGATGGCCGGAATTGTAGGTGTAGGCTGTGGTTTGGTTTTCGCGGTCACGGTAACCGACCAGATCGCCGTTTAAGTCATAGCTGTAGCTTTGCGCGTTGCCATCCGGATCGGTGATTTGCGTTATGCGGCCGGCGGGGTCACGGGTAAACGCGATGCTCCGGCCGGAAGAATGAATGATCCCTGAAGCATCAATCGTAAGGGTGTTGCCGTAGGGATCCCTGACGCTGCGAACACCGAGGCGCTGGTCGATCACAAAAGCCGCGCCCTCCGCTGTCGTCAAACGAAACGTGCCGGCGTTGAAGATATCGGGATTGTTTTGGTTGATGAGCCGCACAGGTCCGGGCAGGCTGCCCAGTGTTTCCACCAGCACATCGGTGGGTCCCATGGCCTCCAGGGTCGCGTGCGTACCCGGTTCCGGCGTAAAGGTCAATTGGGTTGAAGTAACCGGGACAAATTGCTGGCAGTGAATGGCGGTGGAAGCCAGGAACTTGAAGACCTTGCCGTCGCCGAAAGTGATTGCGACCTTGTGGGGCCGGCTGGGCTCCAGGCAATAGGTGGGAATTGAGCCACTCGAAACTGTCGCCTGCCAGCCAAAGCCGAGCACGCCCGTCTTCTCGACGCGGGCGCTGCGGAGGCCCAGCGTCCAGCCGACGCCGAAATCTCCGACGCGCTTATCGCGGCTGTCGTAGCTGCGAATTACTTCGATGGGCAGACCGGCCAGCGGGACGTTGAGATCGGAAAACGCGATCTGAAAGTGGCCCACCTTAAAGTTCTTATCAACTACGACGCTGATCGAGCTGAACGAGGTTTGCCCGTACGCATCCGTGGCTTTGAGCCGCAGCGAGTAGATGCCATTGAGCATCAAGGTCGGATCGAGTGTCCCCAGTGGTCCATTCATCACCGGGCCCTCGCCCCTGGCCGTCTCAGTCCAAACCTGGTTCGCAGCGCCGTCGTCGCTGTTCAAGCTGTATTCCAGCGCCCAGGTCCCGTGGCTGACTGATCCGTTCACGATCGCAGGCGCGGTAAGTTCGTCGCCATCTGCCGGGCTGGTAATTTCCACGGCCGGCAGCGGCACGTTATCGATGACTGTCACACTGAGTTCGTCAGCAACGGCAAGCTGTCCGTCGCTGGCCGTCAAGCGCAAGACGTAAGTGCCGGTGACGCTGAACTGTGCGCCAGTTACCGTGACATTGGGATTACTAAACGTAACGACGCCCGGGCCACTGATAGCGGTCCAGTGGCTTGTAAGATTGCTACCCAGGGGCAATCCATCGTCGCTAACACTGCCGTTGAGCTGCGCCGGCTGCGACAAAAGAATCGTCTGATCGGGACCAGCGCTCGCGTTAGGCGCCTGGTTCTCGGGCGTGAGAATTATGCCCATGTCCGCGCTGGCTACATGGACGCTATCGCTGGCGCTCAAGCGCAGGACATAACTGCCCGGGACGCTGAGCTGCGCTGTGGTGACCGCGCTGTTCGCGTTGGCAAAGTTCACCACACCGGGTCCACTGATCTGCATCCAGGTAACAGTCAGCGTGCTGCCTGCGGGTAGGCCGTCGTCTGTGGCAGTGCCGTTAAGGGTTACGGTGTCCAGCGGCAGTGAAATTGTTTGGTTAAATCCCGCTTTGACCACGGGTGGGTCGTTCACCTGGTCAGTTTGTGGATGGACCGTGATAGTGACATCAGCGGCTGCATCGTATTCCGAATCATCCGCAGTCAGGCGGAGAACGTAAGCTCCGGCAGCACTGAAACTCACCGTGGTTGTTAACTGACTTGAATCTGCAAACAGGATCACGCCCGGCCCACTGACTTTGCTCCAGGAAATAGACACACTACTGCCCGCAGGGTATCCATCGTCGGTAACCGTACCTTCAAGCCGGGTCGTGGCAGGCAGCGTGATCGTTTGGTCAGTTCCTGCATTTACCAGCGGCGCCAGATTGGCCGGGTTAACGATGACAGTAACGTCGTCGCCGGCATTTGCCTCCTCGTCGCTGGCCGTCAAACGCAGCACGTAGGTCCCGGCCGTCGTGAAGGTAGCGCCGGTGATGGCCGCATTCGGATTGGCGAACATCACCGCTCCCGGGCCACTTACTACTCCCCAGGTGGCAGTCAGGCTGATGCCAGCGGGCAAGCCATCATCGACAACTGCGCCGCTGAGTTTCACGGCCGCTGTGCCGGTCGGGCGCAAGCTAATGGAATCAAAGAAAGCCTCATTGCCGGCCTCACCGGAGGCGTTGCTGTTGCGGGTCGCGATCAGGCGCACACGTACCCAGCCCGTGCCCAGGGGAGCAAGACGAGTGTCTTCCGTCAGGTGCCAGTCGCCGGTTGAAGTGATATCGCCTGAATCCAAAGTGGCGATGACTACGGTGTTCGTATGGTCGCGATATTCCACCACGACCCGGGCGGCGTCTGGCAGATCTTCTGCTAATGAACGCAGGTAGGCTTTGAATTCAAACTGTTGCGTACCGGCTGCAATGTTCGCTGCGTAGGCTGACAGATCAACATCCTGGCCCAGTTCGGCCTGGGCCTGATTGCCGGAGTAGAAATAGGCACTACCGCGCTGCGCTCCGGGGAAGCCGCCGGCGCTATTCGTCGAACCCTGTGTCCAGGTTGTTCCCTGGACTTCGATCCAACCGCGGATTTCACCGTTGACGAGCAAAGCTTCGTTACCGGGATTGTTAATCAGATTGGTGTTGAGGGTAACGGTTTGATCCGCTCCGGCATTGGCAGTCGGAGGCTGGTTCAACGCAGTGGGACTAACATTTATCTGAATATCATCGCTGGCGGTGAGCTGCGTATCATTGGCGGTCAAGCGGAGTAGATAAGGGCCAGCAGCCTCAAAGGTCACAGTGGTCGAGGCGGAAGTGGGATCGGCAAATGTGACGTTGCCCGGCCCACTAACTTTTGACCAGGAAATGGCAAGCGTATTAGCAGGCAAACCATCATCGCTAACAGAGCCCTGCAGAATAGCCGCTGGCTGCGGGACACTCTGATCCGCACCGGCGTTAACCACTGGCGGCTGATTGGGCAGCGTCCAGACGATAGATGCGCTGGCCTGGATGCTCTCGAGCGTTACCAGTATTTGATCGGTCCCGGCATTGCTTCCCACGTAACAGAGCGACGTCTGGCCGGCGGCATCAGTCACGGCGAACGAGTTTGCCGGGTTCGCTCCGCTGGCTTGAAAGTTGAGTGTCTGACCGCCCAGTGGAGTCTGTTTCTCGTCGGTAGCGGTGGCCACAACGCAGCCTTGCGTGTTGATTGAATGACTCGAGACTTCCGGTGCGAGGGTGACATTCGTCCGGTGTACCGGGGCTGACAGGTTCATGCCTCCGGGATAACCATAGCCTTCGTCCTGCGCGTAGCCGTAAACCAGAACACCGAAGCCCGCCGGGCCGTCGAGCGTGTGCGCCCCGACGCTCAGTGGAATCTGGGCGCCGGAAAAACCGCTCGCGCCAATCGGACTGAAGCTAGCTGAGGGGACCGGAACGCCGTCAATCGTCAGGCCGCTCAATAGGGCAGTTGGCGCTACCACATTGGCGTAATTAATGGTGAACCCGGTGGGCGGAGTGGTTACTACGTAGTGATTAAGAAACTGCGAGTAAGGCGGAACGATCATCAGCAAGGGGTCGGCTTTGCCGGTCGTGCCGTTATCGTAAAAAATACTTGTCGAATACTGGGCCAACATAATTGGCCGGGTGGCAATGATCTCAGCCGGGTCCTTTAGTATTCGTTCAGCGAACTCTCCGCGATTCAAATTGGCTGTGAGAGTTCCGTTTAAGTAGATGGCGGTACCATTTTCCGCTGCTATGAAGCGAAAGAAATCTCCCTTGCTGCGCGTAGCCAGGGGAATAGTGGCAAAGCGTTTGCCCCAGACGCTGGTGGGCGGCAATTGCTCGACGAGGTGATCGGCGCAGCATCCCGCTTCCGCAGGGATCGTCGCCGCCATGTGCCCACCAAAGACGGCGACGGGTTTGCCAGATGTGATCTGGCTGCCACTCAGATCTCCCAGGATGGTGGGAACCGTGTTCTGCAACAGATAGGTTTGGCCCTGGTTGAGCGCGACGGTGTAGGGGACTCCACCCACATGATTGCCCGTCGTGACCGAGGGTGTGATCGTGACGATGGTGCCGTTGTCGGCTGCCACGATTCCTAATTCGCTCGAAGGCGAAAAGCCCATATTGCTGTAAGTGAGAATGAGGTGGTCCGTTCCGAGTGAGTTCACAGGCAGGGCCAGGAATCCGCCCGAGGTGAAGCCGCGCTGGTTCATGCCATACACGGTGACTGGTTGTTGCGAAGTGACGTGGACGCCTTTTAGCTGGATCACATCGGAGTCGAAGACCTGGACCAGGGGCAGGGTCACAGTTGCCGTGGCGTTAGCAGGGACTGAAAAATTCTGCGCAAAGTTCAACCCGGGAATGGCTACAGTGCCGCTGGTGGAAACTGCTGAGGTGATGAAAAGTTTCTGGGTACCGAAACCCCCGCCAAAATAGGCATTCGGAAACATCAGCCAGAAGTCTTTGCCTTGATGACTCGGGGTGTCGCTCAGTGGTGTGGCACCGGCAGTGGGCGGCACTCCGGCACCACCGCTGCTGAGATAGAAACCGTCCTCGGCAAATGAGCCCGTTATGAGGTCCAGCCTGGTTCCGGCCGGCATCGGCACGGATATTTCAGTCACCCCGTTTGGACCAGTCACGGCGTTGAAGATCGCCCCGTTTAAAATGATGCGGACCGGCTTAGCACCCAGCGGTTGGTTGGCAAACGTATCTCGCAACTCCGCTCGAATGATGAGCGGCGCGCCCGATGTCATCGCGGGCGGGCTTTGTATCACCAATGATGTCGGGCGTTTGTTTACCGTGAACGCCGCACTATCGAATCCGATGCCTCCATCCTTGTCCGTTATCGTCAGCGCCGCGTTGTAATTTCCCGGTTTGCTGTAGATGCGAGTAACGCTGGCATTGGCATTGGTGCAGTTGACGCACTGGAACTTTTGGCCGTCGCCGAAATCCCATTGGCCCTGCAAGGATTGACGATCAATTGCGCTCTGATCCGAGATTCTGGGCACGCTGGTCCACTGTTGGCCCCAGACGATCGTATGGCCCGGATCAATATCAACCGAGGGAGGCAGGTTAAGCACTGTAACGTCTCTCGTAACCGCGTATTGGATCCCCAGCGGATCCCCGATTCTCAATCGCACGGAAAAATTGCCGTTGTCCTGGAAGGTATGAAAGCTAGTGTCACCACTTTGCGAAACCGCGCTGCCATCGGCAAAGTCATAGTGCCGAAAAGCGGTCGCTGCCACTAACAGCGAGGTGGTATCAGTGAAACGAACCAGTTCACCTCCTTCATGGGAAATCACCGGCGAGCAAGCAAGATCAGCCTTCAGTGTTGGTGCGACGTGATACTGAGCTTGCCGAGTACTGCTCAGCCCAGCTTCATCCGTAACCGTTAGAGAAACCGTGTAGTCGCCCGGCGCAGAGAACGTGTGAAACGGGTTGCGCTCACTACTGGTAGTGCCGTCCCCGAAGTTCCAGTTCCAGGACACGATTCGGCCGTCCGGATCAGTCGAACGATCGACAAAGCGCGTATCGGTGCCGATCAAATCTGTCGCAAAAATATAGAAACTACTGAGTCCGATCTGGCCAGACCCATAGTTATTCTTGAGCAACAGTTTCACGTAGCGGGCGGACATCGGCTGAAAGTAGAAGTCCTGCAACTGCGACGAGTTGATCAGACTACCCGCAAGGATCGTAGTGAACGAGCCATCGGCTGAGTCTGTAGTGGAAACCTGAAGCTCGAAGTCTTTCGGCGATCTGTTGAGGTCGTTGGCGGCAGGACCCGGCCTTAGCGCGATGTGATTGATGGTCCATTGCTCAGCGCGGGGCAGCACCAGCTTGAGCCACTGATTAGTATTCTGACCGCTGGCAGTAACCCACGGCCGATCAACTGGGTCCAGATCGAGAACGTTGGCGGCAGTTTCCAGGTTGCCGGCCTGGCTGGAGAAACCAACGATAGCGGATCCTAAATCAGGCGCCGCCAGGACTTCCAGTTCTTTAACGGCCACCAGCGAAGCGGTGTACGAGTTCTGCCAAACGAACTGCACATAACGAGCCTCGATCAAATTGCCGAATAGAAACTCCTGCGGCGGCGAGTTGAAAACCGGCGCCATGGTGCCGCTGTAAATGGTGGTGAACGCACTATCGCCAGTCGTGGTGGTCGATACGCGGATCTCAAAATCTTTCGGTCCCTGCTGGTGGGAAATGTCTGAGAGCGGGAGGATACGCACGCCGTAGATTTGATGAGTTGCCTCACCGGCGAGCGCCGTCTTGACCCAAACGTTAGTAGTGCTTCCGGTAGCAATCCAGTTTGTGTTGGTGAGGCCGTCAAAAGCAGCTTGCGCCGAACTCGGTAAGATCCCGGATTCTGCGGATACTCCGATAACCCGGGCCGTCCCCGCCGCAATGACATCAAACGCCTGAGTGTTAATAGTGGGCCCGCCGCCCCAGTTGTTGAGCGGCCTGTACTTCACATACCGGGCTTGAACAGATCCGCCAGGAAACAGGAACTGTTGGGCATAAGGAACAAACGCGGTGCTGGCCGAAAGCACTCGAGTAAAGGACGGATCATCGGGCGTTGTGTGGGAAGTCCAGATCTCAAAGTCCTTAACGGCGGTGGCGAAGCCGCCGCCCGAGTCATACCATGTCGCCAACCTTATCCCTTCCAGCGTGTGACTTTTTTCTCCGCCAAGCTGAATGGTAACGAACTGATTTGAGGTGGCGCTGGTTTGCCAGCCGCCCAGGAAATAGCCAGGCAAGTTGTTGGGCGAACTGGCGCCGCCGGGATAGCTGGAGGTGTAAATGGCTCCGCCATTAAACGCCAGGGCCGGAGACTCGCTGAGCGCAACATTCGATCGTCCGGGAAGGGAAATGAGACTGTCAGCACTGCCGACTGCCACGGGATTAAACGTGGCCAACTCAATATTGTTAGGGTTGCCATAATTGTTTCGCGGCACGAGCTTGATGTAGCGCGCGGGCATAGGGCCTCCCGCGAAAACAAACTCCTGTAGTTGACCTGTGTTCAGAAGCGTTGCGCTCAACACGGTCGCGAAACTCGCATCATCCTCATTGGTTGAAGAAATCCGGACCTCAAAGTCCTTCACAGTTGAGTTGCTAACCGCTCCCTGCGCAGCCTGCAGCCGGACGCGGTCAATGAAGACCATCTGCTGATCGAAGAACTGCATTTTGGCGAACTGGTTGCTGATTCCCTGTGTCTGCCAGTAGGTGCCGGTGTTCGCGTCGAGAAGCTGAGCGGCGGCGAAGGCGCTCCCGGTGAATCCCGAAGAGGCGATGACAAAGGCGCCGGCAGTCCCGGTTGACTGGGGAACAACGAAGTCTGCATGGGGCGGCACGTTCGAATCGATCACGGTGATCGTCACGTCATCGCTGGCGGAAAGATCGGAATCGGTAGCACTCAGGCGAAGTACATAAGTGCCGGCCTGGCTGAAGGACGCGCTGGTAACGGTGACTTCCGCGGTGCTGAAATTTACTATTCCGGGACCGCTGAGTTTGCTCCAGGTCGTTGTTAACGCGCTGCCGGCAGGCAAGCCATCATCGCTAACAGAGCCATTCAGATTAGCTCCGCTCGGTAAGGTGATTATTTGATCCGCGCCGGCATTTACGTTCGGCGGTTGGTTTTGCGCACGGACGGTAATGGCGAGGTCATCGGTCGTAGTTAGTTCCGAATCGCTTGCGGTCAGACGCAGCAGGTAGTTACCCGAAGCACTGAATTTCGCCGTTGTTTCCAGCGCGGTAGCGTTGCCGAACGTGACGGTGCCCGGGCCCTCGACCTTGCTCCAGGAAACAGATAAGCCTGCCCCTGCCGGGAGACCATCATCGTTGGCGATGCCTTGCAAGGCGATCTGGTCGGGCAGGGTAATTGTTTGATCCGCTCCGGCACTGACAATCGGGAATTGATTCTGTGGCAGAACCGCAACTGTTATTTCGGCGCTGGTGTCTAGTTCGGAATCACTGGCCGTCAAGCGCAGGACATAGGTTCCCGCCTGGCTAAAGGTGGCCGTGGTGACCGTCGTATTTGTTGTCGCAAACGTGATGTCGCCGGGTCCGCTGACTTTGCTCCAGCCCACATTGACGGAACTGTCCTGCGGTAATCCATCATCGGTGACAGAACCGTTAAGCGTTGCTGCATTCGGCAGCGTAATCGTCTGATCCGATCCGGCGCTGACCACCGGCGGCTGATTCAAGTGAGGCAGGGCATTCTCAGTGAGACGCAGCAGCCCGCCGCCGTTTATCGTCAAATGATCACAGGAGACAGTTCCAACCAGCTGAGCGTTACCGTTGATAACCACTGATCCGGATGGCGCGTTGACGACGGCGTGAAGTGAGCTGCCGCCGTTGAG
>JBDTOI010000097.1:0-15172 GCA_039933315.1 Pyrinomonadaceae bacterium | reverse complement strand
AACTATGGCAGAACATCAAGAAGGGTTCGTCCTGACCACCGTTGATTCGGTGATGAATTCGCTGCGGCGGAGTGTGGGCGCAAAGGCAGTGGACATGGCTGCGCCAGTCGTGAACTGGGCGCGCAAGTCTGCCTTATGGCCTATGACTTTCGGGCTGGCGTGCTGTGCTATCGAGATGATTGCTACCGGGGCCGGACGTTTCGACATCGATCGTTTCGGCGCCGGCGTGTTTCGACCCAGTCCGCGCCAAAGTGATCTAATCATCATTGCCGGCACGGTGACGTTGAAGATGGGGCCGGTGGTGAGGCGCGTGTACGATCAGATGCCTGAGCCCAAGTGGGCCATTGCCATGGGGGCCTGCGCTTCAACCGGGGGGCCGTTTGATTCCTATTCCACCATGCAGGGGGTGGACCGCTGCATTCCCGTCGATGTCTATATTCCCGGGTGCCCACCGCGGCCCGAAGCTCTGCTCTACGGCTTGATGCGTTTGCAGGACATCATCATGCGCGAGGCGCCTTCAGCATATATCTTTGAATCCGACGGGGCAGTGCATCGCCGGCGCTATCTGGAAGGTGATGAGACCCTTAAGGTGGGGACTGCGGCCGATCTCGTCGATCAGGTTATTGCGTCGTAACCGCAAGAGAACATAGGGCCTATACGACCTATGGGACCTATATCAAAACCCGCAGAAGTTAGATTGATCACGCCCCTACAGTAATCCGCCATCAGGGCAACCTCGTTCTTTCTGTGGTATGCTGCAAATACCGAGCAATAAAATTCCCCCGAATATTCTTGGCAGTAATTGGCCCCCTGAGATCGGACTAGCGGGAGGGCTCCAGCACCACGCTTTAACCGAAACCTGGACGGCTTGTTTTTATGGGAGGAAGACGATGAGATTCAGATTCACTAAGACAGTTCCATTGTTGATGGGGATGGCCATGTTAATGGCGTTGCCCATAATTGGCGAGGCACAGACACGCAGGCGCCCGCGGCTTAGGCGACCGGCGCCGAAGATAGTCTCGGTAGTCCCGGTCGGGACGAACTTGAAGGTTCGCCTGAACGAAACGTTGTCGAGCAAGGAATCGCGCGTAGGTGACAGCTTCACCACGACCGTTCTCGATCCGGCCCGTTTCAATGAAGCGACGGCGCGAGGGCACGTCGCGTCTATTCGCAAATCGGGAAAGGTAAAGGGCCGCACCACGATGACGCTGGCGTTTGACACCATCCAGACCACTGACGGGCGCACCAATCCGCTTCACGGTTATGTCACGCGCGTTTATGGTGGCGCCCGGACCGATGACGAGGGCGGAGTTCAGTCAGGCAGCCGTACGAATCAGACTCTGAAGCGTGGCGGCATCGGCGCGGCAGCGGGCGCTATCATCGGCGGACTTGCCGGCGGTGGCAAAGGCGCTGCTATTGGCCTGATTCTCGGCGGCGCCGGCGGGGCGGGATCGCTGGCAGTGCAGGGCAGCAAGGAATTGAAGCTCGAGTCAGGGACCGAGATGCTTGTGCATGTCACGAGATAAGTGGCACAGACTTTAGTCTGTGATGCCACTTTGCTGTAACGACTTTCTAAGATCCGACACAGACTGAAGTCTGTGCCACAAAAGACTTCAAGGCGGCGCCGAGCCGCCTTGAACTGTTTCCGCAAGAATTAATTGTTTTGGAAGAAAGCTTCGCCCGCACCCGTCTAATGTTCGGCGCCTTTAAAAACGGAGGAAATGGATGGAGCCGCGCGCTGTAATGGCTGAACCGATAATCGACGAGCGCGTAATTGAGGCCTGCCGGCAGGGCGACCGGGAAGCTTTTGGGCTGCTGTTTGAAGCGTACAAAGATCGGGTCTTTTCCATAGCGGTCTATTCTTTCAATGGCGATGAAGCGGCCGCAGGCGACGTAGCACAGCAGATATTTCTTAAGTTGATGACGACGATCGGACAATTTCGTGGGGACTCAGCGTTTACCACCTGGCTCTACCGCCTGGTAGTTAATGCGTGCATCGACGAACGGCGCCGGCGCAGGAGGTTCCTGCCTTTCGGCGAATCGGTCGCCGCCAGCCGGATTGAAGACCGGCGTCCGCAGGAAAAAAACTATGCCCGGGCCGAGATGGCCGACGCCGTTAAGGCCGCTATCGGTGAACTACGACCGAAGTTGCGGCTGCCCATTTTGCTTAAATACATAGAAGGGTTGTCATACGAAGAAATCGCCATCGTCCTTGGTTGTTCTACAGGCACGGTGGGCTCGCGGCTGAACCGGGGTCATAAAGCGCTCGCCGGCCGCCTGGCGCATTTGCGGGGTCAAGTTAGCGAATAGAATCTGCGCGGCTGTGCTGAGGAGTATTAAGTATCAGGAGATCACAGATGTTTTCGAATCACATCGGGAAAGACCTGTCGGCCTACTGCCATGGCGAGCTGTCTCCGGCGGCGTCTCAAGGCGTAGCCGAACACTTGATCGGCTGCCAGCGCTGCCGTGTAGAGTTTGAGCAAATCAAGCTGGGCGTAAAATTCGCGGAGCAACTGCCACAGCTTTCCGCGCCGAACTCTCTGTGGAACGAAGTGCAAGGTCTCATCAACTCGAGAGAGGTCTCCGCGCGTGCAGTGTCGATAGAGAAATCATCCTGGGCCAGTTTGTTCCAGCCGCAATTCGCGGCCATCGCAGCGACATTGCTGCTGGCTGCAGGTCTGGGGGGTTATTGGTTTTATGCGCGAGAGTCACGGCCATTCTGGCAGGTGGCGCGTTTAAATGGGGCGCCGCGCATTGGTGCAACAGTCATGAATGAGAAAGGCCGTTTGGCGATCGGCGAATGGCTGGAGACCGACGGGGCCTCCCGAGCAAAAATCGACGTGGGGACTATTGGCC
The DNA here is from genome assembly GCA_039933315.1 of Pyrinomonadaceae bacterium. Taxonomy (GTDB): domain Bacteria; phylum Acidobacteriota; class Blastocatellia; order Pyrinomonadales; family Pyrinomonadaceae; genus DASXRU01. The sequence continues at coordinate 12,316 of JBDTOI010000097.1, read as the reverse complement.
AGGTGGAAATCGATCCCAACACCCGTGTGCGATTGTTGCAGACAGGTGCCACCGAACACAGGCTCGAGCTGGCTCAGGGAAAAATGAGCGCGCATATTTGGGCGCCGCCGCGTCTGTTCTTCGTGGATACACCGTCGGCCGTGGCCGCGGATCTGGGTTGCGCCTACACACTCGAGGTCAACAAAGAAGGCGGGAGTCTGCTGCGGGTCACGTCGGGATGGGTAGCCCTACAGTTGAAGAATCGTGAATCGATGGTTCCGGCGGGCGCGGCCTGTGAAACCCGCTCGGGAATAGGACCAGGCACGCCATACTTTGAAGATGCTTCAGAGCCTGCCCGCCTGGCCCTGGCGGAGTTTGATTTCAAGCCTGATGACGCCAGCGGATCGAAAACACGCGCGCTGGAAGTCGTACTGCGCGAAGCTCGTCCGCGCGATACGCTAACCTTGTGGCATATGCTGTCGCGCGTTGAGGGAAAAGATCGCGCCCGCGTCTGCGATCGAATGATTGAGCTGGCGCCGCCGCCTTACGGGGTTACTCGCGACGGCGTGTTGCAACTAAACGAGCAGATGCTGCAACTATGGAAAGATAGTTTGGAGACAGTTTGGCGTGACAACTTACCTTCGCCGACAAAGAAAACGTTGACCAGGATTTGGACTAGCGGGCTGGGAAGAATTAGGGGACTACAAGGAAAGCGTTGAAATGTTGTAGGGGCGGCACTCCGTGGCCGCCCCTGGTCTCGGGGGTGCCCAGCCATGTAGCCGCTGCGTAACGGAGGGGTGGGCACGGAGTGCCACCCCTACAAGTTGAGTCCGAAGTTTTCCGGAGGTGAAAAGAAATGTTAGGACGTGCAACTCGTTTGAATCGCAAGAATCTTACGCGCGTTGCGATTTTCGCAGTTGTTTTGCTCTCCCTGGAATTTGGCGCCCTCGCGTTCATGGGCTGCACGCAACAGGCGCGCGCTCTTTCGTCGACGGCTTCGGTCGGTGGCCCTGGGAATGTGCCCTGGCGAACGACTATAGTTAACGATAGTGAGCCCGGCCCACCTCTAATCGTGTCCGGCACTATCTACGCTCCCGATGGGCGCACGCCGCTGGAGGGAATCAATCTCTTCGTTTACCAGACAGACGCCACCGGCCGCTATTCGACGACCGGAGGAGACAACCGAAACACGCGCATACATGGCCTGGTGCGCACGAACGCTGAAGGCCGCTATGAGTTTCGCACGATCAAGCCGGGGTCTTATCCGGGAACACGCAACCCGGCGCATATCCACGCTTACGTTTCCGGCCCTAACTATCCGGAATACTGGATCGACGAATACTTGTTCGAGGATGATCTTTTCATTACTCCGGAGCAACGCCAAAAGCTCGGTGGGAAGGGAACGTTCGCATCCATCCTGTCAGTTCAGCGGGGAAGTGACGGCGTGTTGCGTGCGACTCGCGATATCAAGATCGAACGTTGCACAAACAATTGCACGGGACATTAGTCCGAGTGTGTTAACGAAATTAACGGCCACCCGTCTTCATACTGAGAGCCTTATGCGGCGGGCTGCTGCCCGAAAGAAACGATGAAACTGCTGAGGACAATGTTGAAGGCACTGGTTGTCGTGGTCGTCTGTTTGTTTGCGGCTGCGCAGTTCAAACGGCCCGCCCGCACAAATCCCCCGATTGACCATGCCCAGGCCATCGAAGCGCACACCCAGATGAAGCCGGAGGTAGCGTCGATCCTCGCCCGTTCATGCAACGATTGCCATTCGAACCGAACAGCCTGGCCCTGGTACACAAACGTGGCGCCCGTGTCCTGGTTTGTCACCGAGCATGTGGACGAAGGGCGGAGGCGTCTGAACTTTTCGGACTGGGGCCGTTACGATCAACGGAAGCGGAACAAACGACTGCAGGAGATTTGCGAAGAAGTTGAGAGTGGCGCGATGCCGCTTAGTTCCTACACACCGCTTCACCGCTATGCCAGGCTTTCACCGGAAGACAAGAAGGCGCTCTGCGATTGGGCCGCAGCCGAGCGCGCGCGCCTACAATGATTTGTAGGGGCGGCACTCCGTGGCCGCCCCTTCTTCGTATAACGGGAGACACTTTCGGTTTTGCGCCGAGTTGAGGGTCAAACAAAAGAGGGGCGCCCACGGAGGGGACGCCCCTACAAATTAGTCTGCGGGATCTGTCTACGCTGCCACCGCTTCGTCTTTAAGTTTTTCTGCCTGGAAGTGCGTTGTTAAAGCCTGGATGATCTCGTCCAGCGCCCCCTCCATCACGAGGTTGAGTTGATGGATGGTGAGGCCGATGCGATGATCAGTGACGCGATTCTCTTTGAAGTTGTAGGTGCGAATCTTTTCTGAGCGATCGCCGGAGCCTACCATCGAACGTCGCTCGCTGGCTTCGGCGTCATGCTGCTTCTTTTCTTCAAACTCCTGCAAACGCGCGCGCAACACGCGCATCGCCTTTTCCCGGTTTTTAATCTGTGATTTTTCATCCTGCATCGAAACCACGGTGTTGGTTGGCAGGTGCGTGATGCGCACCGCGGAGTAGGTTGTGTTGACTGACTGCCCACCAGGCCCCGACGAACAGAATGTGTCGATACGCAGTTCCTTGGGATCGATCTTCACATCAACCTCTTCAGCTTCCGGAAGGACGGCAACCGTAATGGCGGAAGTGTGAATCCTGCCACTGCCTTCAGTTTGCGGCACGCGCTGCACGCGATGAACGCCCGACTCGTGCTTGAGTTTGGAGTAAACCTTATCTCCTTCGATTAATGCGGTGGCTTCCTTGATGCCGCCTATGCCTGACTCAGAGACGTTGAGAATCTCCATGCGCCAGCGTTGGCGTTCGGCGTAGCGGCCATACATGCGGAGCATTTCGGCAGCGAACAGGGATGCTTCGTCGCCACCGGTGCCGGCGCGAATCTCCAGGATGACGTTTTTCTCGTCGTTGGGGTCGGTGGGAATCAGGAGAAACTTCAAATCATTTTCCGTCTGTTCCATTTGACCTTGCAGTGATTCGACTTCAACGCGCGCCATCTCCCGCATCTCTTCGTCGTCGGCGGACGCCAGCAGTTCGCGCGCGCCGGTAAGTTCCTCGTTCAGTGATTTCCAGACGCGATACTTCTTGACCATCTCGCCCAGGCTGCGATGCTGCTTCGCGGCCTTGACGTAGGCTGTCTGGTCCGACATCACCTCCGGCGCGGAGAGTTGAGCGGTCAGCTCCTCGTAATGCTTCTCAATCTGTTCCAGTTTTTCTAACATCGTATTGTCCGGTTATGACAGCGGCACCAGCGCCGGCTCGCTCTGTTGCGGCTCCAGCTTCAACGACTCCTTCAGCGCCTCGAGCGCAACTTCAAGTTGGGAGTCGTCCGGCTCTTGCGTGGTGATGTTTTGCATCCAGAGGCCCGGGCGCGTAATCAGCTTGAAAAAGAAGCCGCTCTCCTTCTTCGCCGACAGCCGGATGATTTCGTATGACAAACCCGCCACCAGGGGAATCAAGGCGAGGCGCACCAAAAAGTTGAACAATAGCGAATCGAACTTGATTACTGAAAAAAGCAGAATAGAAACCAGCATTACCACCATCAGAAAACTCGTGCCACAGCGGGGATGCTGGCGTGGCTGTGGACGCGCATTCTCGACTGTTAAAGGCAGTCCCGCTTCCCAGGTGAACACGGTCTTGTGTTCTGCCCCGTGGTATTCGAAGACGCGCCGGATGTCTTTCAACAGCGAAAAGCTGACGATCATAATCAGAAAGAACGTCATGCGAATCAGCCCGTCAATCAGATTGAAACTGATCGAAGGCCGCACGGGATGCAGATAGGTTTTCACGGTGCGCCATGAACCCGTGTACCAGGCTTCTTCCGGAGCCGCAGTAGGTGCGCCAGTGGCGGCGCTTCCCACGCTCGTTTGTGTTTGACCTGCTTCCGGCCCGGAGACCGCGGCAGTCCCGGGAGTTGTTGCCCACCCCGCCGCTATGAACAGTGCGTTGGTAAGTAACAACGGCGCAGCCACGAAAAGCAGCACATTGAAAAACAAGGCGAAGACAATGGAACCAGCGGCCGCGGCGGTGCCACCTTTCTTTAGTTCATCCTTGGAGCGTTTCTGCGTCGGCGCCGGAAACAGGCCGGGCATGCCGCCTGTCAATCCGGCAAAGTCGCCTTCGCCTTCAATGACAGCCGGGGTCAGTGCTATTTCAACTTCTTCCGCTTCCTCGGCGTCCGCGAAGGCTTCGTTGGCCGAATAGTTAAGCGCTTTGATTCCCAGCCCCATCGACTGCACCAGCACGGCGCCCCCCCGGAGTATGGGCAACTTCAGGATCGGCACCTTGTCGCTCCATTTTGGGAGGCGTGCCGCGGTGTTCACGATGGTGCCGTCAGCTTTGCGCACAGCAATCGCGTATGCGTTGGGAGTACGCATCATGACGCCTTCGATAACAGCCTGGCCGCCGACGATTAAATCTCTTTCGTTAGTGCTCAATTGATGATCCTTTATCCAGTGCGCCATAAATGGCGCGGCCCGCTGGCTCCACAAACAATAACGCCGGCGGTTTCGGCAGTCGCGCGTGCATTTGAAACACGGAGAGCGACCGACGGTTATTACGCCGGCGTCGAGTAATTCTTAGTTGCTAGTGTCGATTTAGTACCATCGGTCTTGCCATAAAACGTGTTACTGCGTGGGGGCCGCTTCCTCCGGCTGCTTTTTGCCGTAACGCCGGTTAAAGCGATCGACGCGGCCGGCGGTATCAATGAGCTTCTGCTTGCCGGTAAAGAACGGGTGGCAAGCTGAACAGATCTCCACGTGCAGGTCCTCTTTGCGCGTCGAACGGGTCTTGAAAGTGTCGCCGCACGCGCAGGTAACAGTGATTTCGTGATATTCCGGGTGAATTCCTGGTTTCATTCTTGGCCTTCTTGTCTCTCTAGATGTCTAACCTAGCTGCTTTTGCAACTCGTTATGATAAGGGGGTAGCTAAGCTAGGTCAAGTTAGGGCCGGTTTGTAGGGGCGGCACTCCGTGGCCGCCCCTCATCCCGATGACTTGCAACCAAAAAGTGGCAAGCCGAAAGAGGGGTGGCCACGGAGTGCCACCCCTACAAATCTGCGGTCGTAACGCGTCAGTATCGCGGGGCGAAGTGTGTTGACAACCTCGAAACTGCATGCTACAAAACCGTGTCCGTCCTTAATTAGTTTCCGTGCACTAACGCGATCATATTCGCGCCAGGCCCCGCAAGCCTGGGCGCATTCTAATCTCAGGGTGTATTCCAAGCCTGATGGCCGACGAAGGTAAACCGCCAGCGCCCGGTCCAACGCAAGAACCGACCGGGCCAGAACAGCCTGCCGCCTCGGAAGCAAAGGAAGCGAACGCCGCTCCCGCTGGTTCCAACGCTTCACTGTCACAATCCGACCAGGAAAAAGCCGCGAAGATCGAGGAGGCGAAGGCCCGCGCCACAGCAGCGAAAGATGCTTTGGCAGCACAGGGGGCCAGCGCAACACCACCCGCCGGCGCGCCCCCGGGACCGCCGAAGGCCCCGGTAAAGAAAAAAGACGAAGGCCCCAAACCAACTGATGCCGCAAACCATCCTCTGGTCAAGAGGCTGCAATCCACCCTCAGTGATGCTATTGGGGAAGCATCGGAGTTTCTCGGGCAAATCTCTATTCGCGTAGAGCCCACGCGCATTGTGGAAGTTTGCGACGCTTTGAAAGACGATAAGGAAACGCCTTTCAACTATCTTTCAGATCTAACATGCGTCCATTACCCCGATCAGCTGGAAGCGCCATTCGAAGTTGTCTACAACCTGTACTCGATTCCGGCCAACGAGCGCGTCCGTTTAAAGGTAGCGGTTAACGCTAACGAAGGTGTCGAGAGTGTGACCAGTGTCTGGCCTTCGGCAAACTGGCTCGAGCGAGAAGTCTTCGATCTGTTTGGCGTGAACTTTCGCGACCATCCGGATCTGCGCCGGATACTTTTGCCGCCCGATTGGAAAGGTCATCCGATGCGGAAGGACTATGCGCTGGAGTTTGTGGAGAACGAATGGACGGAAAACCATTTGCCGGAATTCACCGACGTGCAGCGGGAACAACTTGAGCAACGACGTGGCTATGGGCTGGAGATGCTTTCGGTTCCCGAAGAGAGACAAGTGCGGGAGATCTTTCAGCTTGGGAAAGAAGTGATGCCCAAAGATAAGTGATGACATTGCCGATTTCCGATTGCCGATTTCCAATTGGCTCTTCGCTTCCGTGGAGTGATTGCGATCAATCGGCAATCGGCAATCGGCAATCGGCAATGCAGAGATGACTCCAAAAGAAATTGCTGCCCACTACGAAGCAAAAGTATTCGATGCGCCGGAAGCGGCGAAAGTGGCAGGCTTCGTCTTGATGGAAACAATGCGACCGCGCAACGTCTGGAACAAAGCGAGCGCCGCCCAGGCAGTCACCCTGCAGCTGGTAGAGAAGCGAAGAAAAGGGGAAGTTGCTGAGATAGGGTTAGTAATCGAACCGTGGAGTATTACCGGCTGTTACAAACCGGCTGAGACTGCTGCTCCCGCGGCTTAGAAACATGCGGACAATATGCATCAGGTAGAAATCGCAACAACCAGAGAGACGCTGCTCGATAGCCCCGAGATGACGCTCAACATGGGGCCACAGCACCCGTCCACGCACGGCGTGCTGCGCGTCATCCTCAAGCTCGACGGCGAAACCGTGATTGACGTTGATTGCGACATCGGTTTCCTCCATCGCGGGATGGAAAAGATCGCCGAGAACCGCATGTACCCCATGATTGCTCCTTACTGGGACCGTCTGGATTACATTGCCGCCGTCTCGAACGGTTTGGTCTGGGTGGAAACTGTCGAGCAGATGATGGGATTGGCTGTGCCGCCGCGGGCCCATTATATTCGAACTATCCTCACCGAATTGAACCGCATCGCTTCGCATCTGCTCTGGCTGGCCACCCACGCGCTCGACATCGGCGCGGTGACAGTGCTCCTGTGGGCCCTGCGAGAACGCGAAGAGATCTTGAAGATTTTCGAGCGGCAATTCGGCGCGCGGCTTACCTGCCATGCCTGGCGCATCGGCGGCATGCCCAACGACTCCTACGACGGCTTCGAGGCGGACGTGCGGCAGTTCACCGATAACTTTCCCAAGCGCATCGACGAATACGAGACAGTGCTTTCGGAGAACCGGATCTGGTTAAGTCGGACGGTGGGCGTTGGCGTTATCTCCGGCGACGAAGCCATCGCCATCGGCCTGTCCGGGCCGGCCCTGCGCGGGTCGGGCGTGGCCTGGGACATTCGCAAGGCGAGACCTTACGCGGCCTATGCGGACATGGATTTTGAAATCCCCTTGGGCGAGAACGGCGATACCTACGATCGCTACCTGGTGCGACTTGAAGAGATGCGCCAATCGCGGCGCATCGCGCGGCAGGCGGTCGATAACCTGCCGGACGGGCCGGTCAACGCCAAAGTGCCGAAGGTAGTCAAACCGCCGATCGGCGATTACTATCATTCGATTGAAGGACCAAAAGGCGAGATCGGCTGTTACCTGGTTTCTGACGGCACGGCTCAGCCATGGCGTGTGCGCGTGCGGCCGCCTTCAATGATTAACCTGCAGGCGTTGCGGCAAATGTGCATCGGCCATTTGGTGGCGGATGTGGTGGCAATCATTGGCACGCTCGATATTGTTCTGGGTGAGATCGATCGGTAGCTAAACGAACATGGAAGCCTTTGCGCTCCTGGCGCCAATCAACTTCATAGACGACTTACTGCTGAAGATTTTCGACCAGCAGACGATTAACCATGTCATTTGGCCCTTCATACAGATCGGGGCAGTGGTCACGATCGTAGCGGTGTGGGTAGCCTATGCAACTTACGCCGAACGCAAGATCTCAGCCTTCATGCAGGCGCGCCTGGGACCGATGCGCGTAGGGCCCTGGGGATTGCTGCAACCGCTGGCCGACGGGCTAAAGCTGCTGGTGAAGGAAGACTTTATTCCCGACAAAGCCGACCGCTGGATCTTTTTCTTCGCGCCATACATCGCCGTTGTCGCGGCCTTTGTGGTTTTCGCCGTAGTGCCATTCGGTCCGGATTGGGGAGTGATTACGGACATCAACATTGGCCTGCTGTTTGTGCTGGCGGTTTCCAGTGTGGGCGTGCTGGCCTTGATCCTGGCGGGCTGGTCGTCTAACTCGAAATACGCGCTACTGGGCGCGCTGCGCTCGAGCGCCCAAATGGTTTCTTACGAAGTTTCGATGGGGTTATCAATCATCGGCGCTTTAATGTTTGCCCGCACGCTGTCTCTTTCCGGCATTGTGCATGTGCAGGCAGTCGACGGGCCCCTGCCGTATTTGTTCTACCAGCCACTCGGTTTCATCATCTTCGTTATCGCCGGCATCGCCGAAAACAATCGGGCGCCTTTTGATTTGCCAGAAGCCGAATCGGAGCTGGTGGCCGGCTTCCATACCGAATACTCCGGCATGCGCTGGTCGCTGTTCTTCATGGCCGAGTATGCAGCCATGGTCGTGGTCTCGGCGATCGCAACCACGCTCTATCTCGGAGGCTGGTATTTCCCGTTTGCTTATAAACTCGAGGCCGCCGGGTATCACAATCTTTTCGTCGCCCTGAGTATTGTCATCTTCCTGGTAAAGATGACGCTGCTCCTTTACCTGTATTTCTGGCTGCGCTGGACCCTGCCGCGATTTCGTTACGATCAACTGATGGACATCGGCTGGAAGTGGCTGCTGCCGGCGGCGCTCACGAACATAGTCATTTCGGCCCTGGCAATTTTTACGGTACAGGCGGTCGACGGTTGGCGCGGATTTAAAACGATCGAGTCAATTTCAGAAGGCCTTAATCTAACGCCGACCGGTAAAGCGATCATGGTAGCCTTCGGTATCGGTGGGTTATTCCTGACCGCGGCCGTGCTGTCATCGATTAATTGGCGGTCGCGTGATTTCAATCTGAAGAAGCAACGCCGGGAGATTCGCCTGGTCGATTTGCCGCAAGGCAAGCCGGCGGTAGCGCCTTTGACGCCGGCCCCGGTCCCGGCAGTTGGTAAAGAATAGTAAGGATAGATGCTAGAATTGCCGAAGACCATCATAGTTTGAGGCCATTGCTTGCGACGCTACGCGTCAAGACATTTTTCAAGCGGTAGGATTTAGCTTGGATACATGAATCACAGACTGAAGTCTGTGCCACTGGAGTTGCAATTATGCCCGCAGTAACTGTTCCGCAGGCCACCTTCACGCAGAAGTTGAAACGCTTCTTTATGGTGGACTTGCTAAAGGGCCTGGGCCTTACGCTGAAGTACAACGTCGGCGCCCTTACCGATCGGGACGCCATCGCCGGCAAAGGTATCTACACGGAACAGTACCCGAAAGTCCGTCCCGACGTAGCGCCGAGGTTTCACGGCGCCCCGCGCCTCAACATGGATCCTGAGACACATGACACGCTGTGCATTGCCTGTAATCTCTGCGCGCTGGCTTGTCCCGAGGATTGCATCGACGTTCTGGCGATGGACATTGAAATCATGGTGGCCGGCAAGCCGCGCAAGAAGAAGGTGCTCGACGAGTTTATCTTTGATACGTCGCGCTGCATGTTTTGCGCGCTTTGCCAGGAGGCCTGCCCGACTGCCTGTCTGGAGCTAACACAGGATTTTGAGCTGGCAACGTATTCACGCGCCGGCTTCGTCTGGAACCGGGAAATGCTGGAGCAGGGGCGCGAAACAGTCAAATACCTCAAATGAAACATTGCGGAATTCGGAATTCGGATTGCGGATTAATCAAGCCCTAACCCGCGAACTCTAATCCGAAATCCGAATTCCGCAATCCTAAATCTTATGGTCCTATCCGGCTGGGAAGCAGTCTTCTTTTGGATCTTCTCGATCTCGGCGATCTTCGCCGGGCTTTTGACTGTCATGGCGCGCAATGCTGTTCATAGCGCGCTGTTTTTGATCTCATCACTGGTTTCCGTGGCCGCGCTTTTTATCCTGCTGGGCGCTGAATTCATCGCCGGCGTCCAGATACTCGTTTACGTCGGCGGCGTGATGGTGCTGTTCATCTTTGTAATCATGTTGGTAAATGTCGGGGCGGAAGAACAAGGACGAGCCGCCATTTTCAACCGTCCGGCGCAGGTGGCGGCGAGTCTCTTCTTTTGCTTGCTGCTGGTGGGCGGACTGATGTTTGCCATCAACACTGGATTTCAGGGGCTGCTCAAGCGCGATGAGACGAAGTTAGCGGCCGTGTCCGGGCGGCGCGCCGGTTCCGAGGCGCGGCAAGCCGCCGGTGCGACCGGTACCAGCAGAATCACGAGCGAAACCGAGCGCGTGGGAAACAAGTTATATACGTTCGCTTCCTTGCCTTTCGAAATTGCCAGCGTCTTATTGCTGGTGGCAATCATTGGTTCAGTCATGCTGGCCCGAACGCTCAAACAGGAAGCCGCTGCTGACGATGTGGATCCCGAAGTGTTGCAGCACGCTTCACCAAAGGAGCTTTGAACTGGGAACTTTGAACTTTGCTCCTGGAACTTAGGAACGGGTTAAGGGCTTGCACAAAAAGTCGTCAAGAGCTCAAAAACGATGATTCAACGGCGAGCGGCTAACTCCTTCGGCGTAGTTCGGCGCAAAGGACAAAGCGCAAAGCACAAAGCTGAGCACCGTTTAGGTCAAATCCATGAGTCACTCTCTAGCTTCAATCTGCTTTTGGCTCTTCCAGGATGCGACGGGCGAGTCGATCATGGTGCACAGCATCAAGAACCCTGACCTTTCAAAGTTCCTGGTGGTGGGCGCGCTCCTTTTTATTATCGGCGTCGCCGGAGTGCTGACGCGGCGCAACATCATCGTCATCTTCATGTCCATTGAATTGATTCTGAACGCGGCCAACTTAAACTTCATAGCCTTCTCGCGCTACTTGCAGGACACCGGCAACATGAACTCTCTGGCCGGACAGGTCTTTACCGTTTTTGTAATCGTAGTGGCCGCTGCTGAGGCCGCTATTGGCCTGGGAATTGTGATCGCGCTCTATCGGAACAAAGAAACGATCTGGGTGGATCAGATCGACATAATGAAATGGTAGAAAATTCGTCAGTAGTTAGTGGTCAGTAGTTAGTTGCAAAACACCGCGTGATTGCTTATCTGCGACATTTAACCAAACAGGAACAACTGACAACTAACCACTAACAACTGACAAGTTAAGGCTATGCATCGTTACATCTGGTTAATTCCGTTACTCCCGCTGGCCGGGGCCGCCATCAATGGCATTCTTGGCCGCAAGTTTCGCTTTTCCGAAAAACTCATCGGCGCGATAGCCGTCGGCTCGATCGCGCTATCGTTTCTACTCAGTCTCGCCGCAGTCTTTTCCTATGGCTTCAGTGGTCACCCGATATGGCCCAATCCTTACATTAGTACTCAGACAGCATTCACATGGATTCCTGGCGGCGGCATCCGCACTCTTGCCGGCGCCAGTCTGTTGAACGTCGAATGGAGTTATCAGCTCGATCCGCTCTCGGCAGTTTTCATGCTGGTGGTCACCGGCGTGGGCCTCTGCATCTTTGTTTTTGCTACCGGATACATGCATGGCGACACCGGCTTTTACCGGTTCTTTGCCTACATGGGCCTGTTCATGTTTTCTATGCTGGTGCTGGTGATGGGCTCGAACTTCGTGATGATGTTCGTGGGCTGGGAAGGCGTTGGCCTCTGCTCGTATCTTCTGATTGGCTATTACTTCGATCGCGAAGAGGCCGCCAGCGCCGCGCGCAAAGCGTTCGTCACTAATCGCATTGGCGACTTTGGTTTCATTCTTGCCATCTTTGGCATTATCAGCACCTTTGGCGCTACGCAGTACACCGAGGTGATGTCGCGGGCCGCGAGTCTTCCGGTTGAAGGATTGGGCCAGTGGGGCGTTTTGTCATGGATTGCCCTCGGGCTTTTCATAGGCGCCTGCGGTAAGTCGGCCCAGCTTCCGCTTCACGTCTGGCTGCCGGATGCGATGGCCGGACCTACTCCAGTGTCGGCTCTAATCCATGCGGCGACGATGGTCACTGCCGGCCTCTACCTGGTGACGCGCACGAACGTCATCTTTCAGCATTCGCAAACGATGATGCTGGTGGTGGCTGTGGTAGGCGCCGCCACGGCATTGTTCGCGGCCACGATCGGCATTACGCAAAACGACATCAAAAAGGTCCTGGCTTACTCGACTGTCTCGCAACTCGGTTTCATGTTTCTCGCGTGCGGCGTGGGCGCGTTTGCGATAGCCATTTTTCACGTGGTGACGCACGCATTCTTCAAGGCCCTGATGTTCCTCGGCGCCGGCAGCGTGATTCACGGCATGCATCACGAGCAGG
>JBDTOI010000096.1:0-15344 GCA_039933315.1 Pyrinomonadaceae bacterium | reverse complement strand
TTGCTGCCGCGCCTGCGGCAGATTGCGAAATCAGCTTTCCGGGACGAGGCTGCTCCAGTGGTCAGTTCCCGATCACTCTTGCCCGAAGATCTGGCTCGAGCGCTTAGTCAGTATGACGAGCAACACCTGCGCGAAGCCCTGGAAGAGGGCTGCCGCCTCTTCATCATTTCGGCAAACTTTCCCATTCTCACTTGCGACCAGGAATTCCGTCGCCTCTCTGAACGGCTGGTAGCAGGGGGCGAACTCGTGGCTACAGTTCCCGTGCCGCAAACCAGCAACCCGGGAGAGATCAGCTTCCGTATGCTCTACGCGACCGTGGCTGATGTGCGCCAGGTAACCATGGAGATCGGCGCCACCAGGGACGTTACGATCGACGAGATAAAGTTGGAACGAAAGGGAGCCGCCCCGAATTCGGCTGCAACCCAGGCGAAAAGTGCCTTGCCGGAAATCGCTGCCGCAGCCACCGTACGGGTGAACCTGGCCGAACTGGACGACTTGATTGCCAAGGCCAGCGAGCTGTTCAGAGATACGACTAACTCGCTGGAGCTGGTGGCGCTTAACTCTGGAGCAGGGGGCGCCAGTTCTCAAACCGGAGCGCAACTGGCGCGCATCAAGAAGCATTTTCTGGAGCTGGAAGATCGCCTTATTAAGTTGCGCATGGTGCCGCTGGCACAAACCTTTGAACGCGCTGCCCGGGCCGGCCGCATTGCTGCGCGCGGCACCGGCAAGGAAGTGGACATCGAGATAGCGGGCAGTGAAATTGCCATCGATAAATTGCTGGCCGACGCTATCGCGGATCCGTTAATGCACCTGGTGCGTAACGCAGTCGACCACGGAATAGAGGTTCCCGCCCAGCGCCTGGCTGCAGGAAAGAAATCTCGCGGCCGCATCCAACTAATAGCGCTGGCGGAAAGCAACCGTATCCAGATCTACGTTGAAGATGACGGGCGTGGTATTGATTCCGATCGGGTCTCCCGGACCGCCGCCCAGTTGGAGATCATAGATAATACGGCAAGCGTGACGTTGGAGCAGTGTCTGCGCCTGATTTTCCGGCCCGGCTTTTCCACTACGACAGCGGTTTCCGAAACTTCAGGGCGCGGCATTGGGTTGGAGATAGTCGATCGAGCGATGGAGGATGTCGGCGGCGAAGTTCGGGTGCGGACCGACCCCGGTCAGGGAACTACTTTTCAGATGGTCCTGCCAGCCACCCTTGCGCTCGTGCCCTCCGTGCTGGTGCAGGTCGAGGATCATCTCTACAGCATTGACGCTCGCCACGTGGTGCACAGCGGACCGCTACACGACTTAACAACCGAAACAGGATCGAGTGTGAAGGAGATTAAGTGGCGGGATAAGAGCGTGCCGCTGGCAGATTTGCGATCGCTACTGGGACATGGCAATGGCGGACACGATGTTCTGGGGATGACTTTGTTGATTGTCCGTCTGTGGTTGGGTGACGAGCTCTCAGCGGCAAGCGAAACCGCTAAGACATGGTTAGGAAACGAGTACGTGGCTCTGGCAGTTAATAGTATTGAAGGCGAGCATCAGGCCTTAGTGCGCAGCCTGGGACGTCATGCCGCCCGTTGGCGAGGAGTGGCGGGGGCAACTGAATTGCGCGACGGCACCGTCGTCCTGGTGCTCGATCTACCCCAACTGCTGGAAGCCACCCAGGAAGAGACTTAGACAGGAAACAAGGGATAACACAAAAGGGTACTGATAGTTTGAACTTAACGCCGAAGGCGTTGGCTAATTCCAGCCCAGGGTTTGCTATGAAACCCTGGGATAAGATGCTGTTGGTCTTGTCGCAACTCTGAAGGAGTTGCGACAGGTTTGCTGTTACCCCGACGCAACCCTTTCAGGGTTTGCGTCCTCTGGAAATGTGGGGCTTCTTTCCCAGGGTTACCAAAGCGCAACCCTGGGCTGGAATTAGCGAACGCTTTCAGCGTTAAATTCAAACTGCACCAGCACGCAACAAAACTCTTATTCGTGTTCTTTCGTGCTTTCACGAAACTTCACGAAGCAACACGAACAATGCTTAGGTCCAATCAACCTTGGGGTGCATCGTGTGCCACTGGGTCGCCCGCTCGAAAGCCAGCGCTACTCTGAGCGGCGCCGCCTCGTCGTAAAGCCTTCCGGTAAACATGATGGATTGCGGTAGTTTGTTGATAAAACCGCAGGGCATGCAGACAGCCGGATGTCCCGTCAAGTTCGTGATCAGCAAGCTTGTGCTCCCCGGCGCCGGCGACACAAAGACATCCCAGTTGGACATCAGTTTGTCCATTTCATGGATCAGCAGCGTGCGAGCTCTTTGCGCGCGCAGGTATTCCACCGCCGGAATGAAACGTGAAGAGCGAAAGGTATTGGGCCAGTCACCCGCGTCCTGTCCGGACAATTGATTTATTCCGCCATTGCGCGTCAGATCATCAAACGCTGTGGCTGCTTCCGCCACCAGAATAATGCGCAAACTGGTAGTGGAGAACTTTGGCATCTCGATCGGCTGAAGATTTGCGCCTGCCTTCTTCAATGCCTCCAATGCGTCGTTGTACATGGTGCGTCGCTGCTCAAACTGTGGGCGTTGGGCCTCGTTAGTGGGTGGAACGCCGTCGAATTCCGTCTTGATGTATCCAATGCGCAGCTTGTTGAGGGGGATGTCCGGCAACCAGTTGAACGGCACGTTGCCAACCGTGATGTCGCGCTCGTCGGGACCATAGATGGCGTCCAGCGCCGCGGCACAGTCTTCGACGCCGCGACAGATTGGTCCAATTTTGTCCATGGTCCAACTTAGTCCCATCGCTCCATAGCGACTGACACGGCCATACGTCGGCCGCAGTCCAACCACGCCGCAGCGCGTTGAAGGGGAAACGATCGAGCCCAGAGTTTCGGTGCCGATAGAGAAGCCAACCAGCCCCGCGGCCGTAGCGGCTGCCGGACCCGCAGACGATCCGCTCGATCCCATCCGATCTTCATCGGGCTGCCAGGGGTTGCGCGTGACTCCGCCGAACCACTTGGCCCCTTGTGCCAGCGCCCCCATCGAAAGCTTTGCCACCAGCACGGCGCCCGTGGCGCGCAGGCGCTCGATGACGGTGGCGTCGTAGTTGATCATCTGGTCGCGATAAGGTTCCGCGCCCCAGGTGGTGCGAATCCCTTTGGTGGCAAACAAGTCTTTTGCGCCCCAGGGAATTCCGTGCAGCGGTCCACGATACTTGCCGCGCTTGATTTCAGCTTCGGCGGCGCCGGCCTGCGCCAGGGCCAGGTCTTCGGTGAGGGTGACGGTGCAATTGAGCTTTGGCCCATAGCGCTTGAGCCGGGCGATATACATTTTCGTCAACTCGAGTGGGGAAACCTTCTTTGTGCGGATTAACTCGGCAAGTTGTGGCACCGTCGCGAAGGCAAGATCGTCCACCGACTTGAAGGCCGGCGCTTCCACTTTGCCGAGCTTGAACTTGAGCGCGCGCGAATTGAATGTCTTTCCCGGTGGTGCCGGATGAAATGCTGTGGCCGGCTCAGTATCGAGCGGAATATCTATCTTTCGCAGTGTCTCGTACCGATCCAGATTAGTGTTGACGTTATTCAGCGCCATCGCTTCCTGCGCGTCAGTAAACTCAATGCCGATTAGCCTCTCCGTGTTGCGCAGCATCTCCCTGGTGACCCTCGCCGGCGTTGGCGATGGTGAAGGCAACGGAGTGGGCGTTGGTGTTTGAGCGGTTGTGCTCAAGGGCAGTTGTGAAGCCGCCAGACCGGCGGCGCCGAGCGCGGGGATGAACTTGACGAAGGAACGGCGGTCGAGCCGGTTGGGTTGGGGGTTGGGCTTGGGAGTCTTGCTGGTCTTCTTCATGTAGTCCTCAGTTATCTGAGCGTCGTTGTTTGGGTGTGGGGCCCGCCCGCTATCGCAGGCGGTACTGACTTCTTGACTTATCCGCGCCTATCCGCGTTCATCTGCGGCTAATTGTTTTGCTTACTTCACAGTGGCGCTGTATTTCAGTTTGATCAGTTTAGCCTTGCCCTCTCCGTCAATGGTAAGGATGTAAAGATTGTCAAACTCGGTTTCCGGAATGAGCGGGAACTTCGGGCCGCCCAGGGCCGCGATCATTTCCGGCACCGAGTTGTTATGGCCGGCGACAAAAATCACCTTTCCCATGTGCTGGGCACGGATTTGTTTTACTACCTCGGCGCTGTTCTTTGCGGGCACCTGAGTAACCGGTATCCCCAATTTATCAGCCAGGGGCTTCACGGTTTGTTGCGTGCGTTTGAATTGGGTCGCGTAAATCGCGTTCACGCCCGTATCGCCAAACATTTTTGCTATTTCCTGTGCGCGGGCCTCGCCGGCCGGGCTCAGATCAGGATCAGGATTGTCCGGCTCGACCTTCTTCTCTGCGTGTCTAATGAAGATGATGGTTGTTAGCGATTGATCGGAAGGGGAACTATAGCCGAAGACCGGCGCTGCACACAGAATGGTGAGCAGAGTTATCAAAATCAGCATCGATTTGTTTTGCGAGTGCGGTTTGATTGTTTGTTTTGACATTAATGGCTCGTTTCGGCAGCGGTGTTCAGAGTACCGACTTTAGTCGGGCTTTGTTCGGTGTCTTGAGAAAAGCCCGACTAAAGTCGGTACTCAAAACACCGCAATTTGGCCGCTTAAGATAACACCGGGAGCACCTTAATTCGAGTATTTTCACACATCCACCCCCGTCCTTGAGCCGATTCACAGGCCGGATGCAAACCGTAGCGGAAGGTGCTAGTCTATTAATTGAAAAACAATTGCTGAAGGGTAACGGTCCGCGCTCGCAGTCCGCGAAAGCGGACGAGTGCAAATAGCCCAGCACTTCAGTGCTGGGATCTCGAATTCGAGCGAGACGCAGTCCGTGAAACGGACGGCTGACGCTGCTATTCTTAAAGCCAGGTCGAAATCCTTTCAGTCGTCCGTCCGACGGACTAGCTTTGCGACTCCTGGGAATCCCAGCACTGAAGTGCTGGGCTATTTTCGCTCGTCCGCTTCGCGGACTAAGATCTCCATTTTGAGGTAAGAGTTGGCATCAACAGTTAACACAGATTTATCCGAACTTATCGCCGAGAATTTTGGCGCGAACGCGACTTATGTCGAAGGGCTGTTAAGCCGCTGGCGCAGCGATCCAACGTTGGTAGATGAATCCTGGCGCGCATACTTTGCCGAGCTGCTGGGCGAATCAGCGTCACCCGCAAAAACGGAGCCCGCAAAAGGTGGCGGCGTCACATTGCCACAAGCAGATGGCGATGGCGCCAAATTTGGCGGCGGCGATGGCCATAAAGCGACAGCGGCGAGCCCGGCGAAAGCCCAGGCGCCGGCCCCTGAACCGAAGCCCGCGCCAGTCCAGCAAACGGCCGAGACTGAGGCCGAGGCAATCCCCATACGCGGCGCCGCGCTCAAGATTGTAGAGAACATGGAGGCCAGCCTTCATGTCCCCACCGCCACTTCGCAGCGTCGCATTCCGGTTAAGCTGCTGGATGAAAACCGTCGCACGATAAATAAACATCTGCAGGAAAACGAGGGCGGCAAGGCGTCGTACACGCATTTGATTGCCTGGGCCATCCTGCGCGCGCTCGATGAATACCCGCAATTGAATGACGGCTTCGAGGTCCGCGATGGCAAGCCGGTGCGCCTCAAGCGTAAAGCCGTGAACCTGGGCATCGCTATCGATCTGGAGAAGAAAGACGGCACGCGCACGCTGCTGGTGCCGAACATCAAGGACGCCGGCCGGCTGCGCTTCTCTGAATTCCTGACGGCATATGACACGG
Organism: Pyrinomonadaceae bacterium; assembly: GCA_039933315.1. Lineage (GTDB taxonomy): Bacteria > Acidobacteriota > Blastocatellia > Pyrinomonadales > Pyrinomonadaceae > DASXRU01. Next base: position 9,575 of record JBDTOI010000096.1, on the reverse strand, counting down.
TCGTCAATCAGGCGCGAACAGGCAAACTTCAGATTGCCGACTTTCAAGGGACCACTATTTCGCTCACCAATCCCGGCACCCTCGGCACCGTGGCTTCAACGCCCCGCCTGATGGCCGGCCAGTCGGTCATTATCGCCACCGGCGCCATCGAGTATCCGGCGGAGTATCAGGCCATGTCGCCGGAGGCTTTGTCGCAGCTCGGCATCAGTAAGGCCATCACCATCAGCAGCACTTACGATCATCGCATCGTTCAGGGGGCCGAGTCAGGAGCTTTTCTGGCGCGGATTCACGAGCTACTGATCGGCGAACATCGCTTTTACGACGACATCTTTGTTGACCTGGGAATCCCGCATCCGCCGCTGCGCTGGGCCGTGGACCGCAATCCGTTTCTGGCGGGCGGCGACGAGATGCGCGAGCAGTCGCTCAAACAAGCTGCGGTGATGGAGCTCATTAACTCCTATCGCGTGCGTGGTCATCTGATTGCCGACATCGACCCGCTGCACGCGATGCCGCGCCTGGAGCATCCCGAGCTGGACATTCGAACCTACGGTCTGACGATCTGGGATCTCGACCGCGAGTTCATCACCGGCGGTCTGGGCGGCATCGAGAGCGCTACCCTGCGCGACATACTGGATCTGTTGCGGCGGGCCTACTGCGGCAAGGTCGGTATCGAGTACCGGCATATTCAAAGCAAAGAGGAGAAGCGTTGGTTGCGCGAGCAGATTCGCCGTGAGTTTGTGCAGCCGGAGCCAATCGATAACGAGATCAGGAAGCAAATACTCTGGAAACTAATCTCGGCGGAACAATTCGAGAGGTTTCTGCACACGAAGTATTTAGGCCAGAAACGGTTCTCACTCGAAGGGTGCGAGACCATCATTCCCCTGCTTGATCGGTTGATAGAAGACGCAGGCGCACAAGGAGTCGAAGATATTACCCTGGGCATGGCACATCGCGGCCGCCTCAACGTGCTCGCCAACGTTATCGGCCACTTTTGCGAACGCATCTTTACCTCCTTCGAAGGATCCGTGCACCCCAACTTCCCCGCCGATGAAGGTGATGTGAAATATCACCAGGGCGCAGTCGGCGAACGCGAGACCGCCAGCGGACACAAGGTCGAGCTGACGCTGTCGCCCAATCCCAGCCATCTCGAGTTTGTCGATCCGGTGGTCGAGGGCATGGTGCGGGCGAAGCAGGATGAGATGATCGCCGGCGCCAAAGTCCCGCGCGAGGAAGCAATCGATCGCGCGTTGCCGGTGCTGCTGCACGGTGACGCAGCCTTTGCCGGCCAGGGCATCGTGATGGAGACACTGAACCTGGCCCAGCTCAAAGGCTATCGCACCGGCGGCACCATCCACATCATTATCAATAACCAGATCGGCTTTACCACGTCTCCGGAACAAGGGCGCTCCACCATCTACTCAACCGATGTGGCGCGCATGACGCAATTGCCAATCTTCCATGTCAATGGCGACGACCCGGACGCGGCCTATCGGACGCTGCGGATCGCTTTGGGCTATCGTCAGGAATTCAACAAGGACGTCGTGCTCGACATAGTCGGCTTCCGCAAATTGGGCCATAACGAAACTGACGAGCCGAGTTACACCCAGCCATTGATGTACGCGCGCGTGAAGGCGCATCCGGGTGTGCGCACTAAGTATGCGCAAAAGTTGATTCGTGAAGGCGTGATTGACGAAGCCGGTGTTCAGCAATTGATCCAGGAGCGCGTGAAACGTTACGAGGCGGCGCAGGCGCGCGCCAAAGAAGTTGCCGCACAGCAAAAGCCGGCGCAAACACTGCAGCCTCCTCTGCCTGAACTTGACGGCTCAGATGTCGTCGACACCGGCATTGATGCTGAGCTGGTGCGAAAGATCGGACAGCAGATTGCCATTGTGCCGGACGGCTTCAACATCAATCCCAAAATGGTCAGTCAACTGGCGCGCCGAGCCAAAATGGGCGAAGGTGCGATGCCAATGGATTGGGCCTTTGCCGAAGCCGTGGCGTTCGGCTCGCTGGTGATCGACGGCTCGTACGTGCGTCTCAGCGGGCAGGATTCGGGCCGGGGGACCTTCAGCCAGCGGCACGCGGTTTTGTACGACACCCAAACCGGCCAGCCCTGGATGCCACTGGCCGAGTTGTCTTCGGAAAACAATCCGCGGGCCCGGTTCGAAGTTTTTGATAGCTCGCTCTCGGAAGAAGGCGTACTCGGATTCGAGTATGGCTATACCGTCGTCGCCAAAGATGCGCTGGTGATGTGGGAAGCCCAATTTGGTGACTTCGTAAACGGCGCGCAGGTGATCATCGACCAGTACATCGCGGCCAGCGAAGATAAATGGAAACAGACTTCCAGGTTGACGATGCTGCTGCCGCATGGATACGAAGGCCAGGGTCCGGAACACTCGAGCGCGCGACTCGAACGCTTTCTTCAACTCTGCGCGGAAAACAATTTGCAGGTTTGCTATCCCTCCACTCCTGCCCAGTATTTCCATCTGCTCCGCCGCCAGGTGCGGCCCGGTTTCGAGCGACCCCTGGTGGTGATTACTCCGAAGAGCTTGCTGCGTTTACCGGCCGCCGGATCTAGCGTCTCCGATTTAGCGAATGGCGGATTTCAGCCGGTGATAGAAGACGGCGAAGTCACCGATCGTAATCAGGTGAAGCGGTTGATCCTGTGCAGCGGCAAAGTCTTTTACGATCTGAGCGAGGGGCGAAAGAAATCAGGAGCAGAGAGCATTGCCATTGTTCGGCTGGAACAGTTTTATCCTTTTCCGCAGCGACGCCTGCAGGAGATCATTACCAGCTTTCCAAATCTGGCAGAGCTTCTCTGGGTGCAGGAAGAGCCGAAAAACATGGGCGGCTGGACATTTATTGAGCAGCGCCTGGAAGACCTCGCAACCAGCAACAGACGCCCGCGTTATGTGGGCCGCGCACCCTCGGCCAGTCCCGCGATTGGATCGTATTCAATCCACCTGCTGGAGCAGCAGCGATTAGTCCAGGAGGCGCTGACCTTCGGGTGAACCCTTCTCATTAACACCCGGTTTCAACCGGGTGATCTAGTCTGCTTTAAGATCTGTGAACCGTTTCAACGGTTTCTGATTTCCCGACATAGGGTAAACCGTTGAAACGGTTTGGGAGCTCAGATAGTCTGCTGATCACCCGGTTGAAACCGGGTGTGAATGAGATGAAAAGAGATGAAGAACGCCACAGGTTTGAACGCAAGATTCGGATAGATCACACCTCAACCAATCTCTATCATGACCCTCGAAAGGTTGAGGAAAAACATGATGACAAATCAGAATCAGGCTGTAGCGCCGGCCTCGGAAATGTGGAACGCCGTGCTGGCCCGCGATAACTCGAACGATGGACGCTTTGTGTTCGCCGTCCGCTCAACTGGAATTTACTGCCGGCCATCCTGCCCTGCGCGCCGCCCCCGCCGCGAGCAGGTGCAATTCTTCTTATTACCCGAAGCCGCTGAGCGCTCCGGTTTTCGCGCCTGTCGTCGCTGTAAACCGCGCACCATTCCTATTGCCGACCCGGCCCTGGAGGTGATTAGCCAGGTGTGTCGCGCCATCGATACGCAACTGGAAGAGCCTCTGACACTGACGACGCTGGGTGCTCAGACGGGTCTGAGGCCGCATTACCTGCAGCGAACTTTCAAAAAAGTGATGGGCATTACGCCGCGCGAATACGCCGAGGCCGGCCGGTTGGGCCAGTTCAAAGCCCGGGCCCAAAACAGCGAGTCGGTTACCAGTGCGCTGTACGACGCCGGTTATGGATCCAGTCGCGGCCTTTATGAGAAAGCTTCGTCGCGCATGGGGATGACCCCGGCGACCTACCGCAAAGGCGGACGCGGCATGAGTATCAGTTACACGGTAGTCGATTCTCCGCTGGGGCGGCTGCTGGTGGCGACTACTTCGAAAGGCATTTGTTCAGTGACGCTGGGCGAATCTGATAGTGAACTGGAAGGTGCTCTGAGAGCGGAGTATTCAGCCGCAACTATTCAGCGTGACGACTACGTGTTGAAGAAGACCGTGAGCGCGATCCTCGAACACCTGGAGGGGCGCCGGCCTCATCTTGATTTACCACTCGATCTACAGGCCACGGCATTTCAGTGGCTGGTGTGGCAGGCGCTGAAAGAGATTCCCTACGGCAGCACGAGTTCCTACAGCGATATTGCGACGCGCATCGGTCGGCCCACTGCCGTGCGCGCGGTGGCCCGCGCTTGCGCCAGCAATCGAGTCGCGCTGGTGATCCCCTGCCACCGTGTCATCGGCAAGGACAACAAGCTGACTGGCTATCGCTGGGGCACAGAACGCAAAGGTAAATTGCTCGAACGCGAACAACGCAAGAGTCGGTGAGGGTGACTTCACGAAGCTCTGTTAGTCCGAAAGGAAATCGGCGAAGCTACCAACCCCGAGGGGGTTGTGCCCTCCAGCCCAGGGTTGCCGCCCCGGCTACCCTGGGAAACGATGAATGCAAGCTTTTCCAACCCCAAAGGGGTTGTGTCATTTCCCAATGTCGTAACGATGTGAACGTTGCAAGGGCGTGCTGTGAAAACGGCACAACGCCTTCAGGGTTGGAAACGTTTGTGCTGATCGTTTCCCAGGGTAGCCGAAGCGGCAACCCTGGGCTGGAGGACACAACCGCTTCGCGGTAGGCGCCAGGCTGCGCGGCCCTAAGAATTCTTACCGGCTTTGGACGGCAAAGTACTTGACACGGCAGTGACACTGTCCCTATGATGGGTTTGTGACTTCCATTCGCTTGATTAGAACACCCCAGGAAGAGCCGCCGGCGTTGCACGAAAGGGCCATGGATAACTTGCGTTACATACGCGAGACCATGGAGCGATCAGCTTATTTCACGGCGGTGCCCGGCTGGGGGCAGGTGGTGATCGGATCGACCGCGCTGATAGCAGCGTATCTCGCGTGGCGCCAAACCACCGCCACGGCCTGGTTGTATATCTGGCTGGCTGAGGCAGCTATTTCGGTTCTTATTGCCGGCTGGACCATGGATCGAAAGGCGCGCGCCCTACAAGTGCCTTTGCTTTCGGGTCCCGGTCGCAAGGTCGCTTTCAGCCTGACCCCGCCAGTTTTCGTGGGCGCATTGCTGACCGTGGCCCTTTATCGCGCGGGCTTGACGGGACTCATTCCCGGCGTATGGTTGCTGCTTTACGGTACCGGCGTGGTTACTGGCGGCATGTTCTCGGTCAAAGTAGTTCCGGTAATGGGTCTCTGCTTCATGTTGCTGGGGGCGGTCGCACTTTTTGCCCCCGTGGGGTGGGGGAACATCTTTATGGCGGCGGGCTTCGGCGGATTGCATATCGTCTTTGGAGCCATTATCGCAAGGAGGCACGGTGGCTAAGTCAGCTTTAAAACAAACAACTCAACGAAAGGCCGGCACCACAGCAAGCAAGTTGCGCGAGACACACGCCAGCAAGACAAGTCACCCGGCGCCGTCGCTGGAGCGGCTGATACATGAGCGTTTGCGCCTGGGAATCATCAGCGCGCTGGCAGGGAATCCATCCCTGACATTCAACGACCTGAAGCAACTGCTGCATACGACTGACGGCAACCTCAGCGTGCACGCTCGCAAACTCGAGGAGGCCGGCTACATTATTTGCGAGAAATCGTTTGCAGGCCGGCTGCCTAAGACTGAATACAAGTTGTCGGCATCGGGCCGGCGGGCGCTGGAAAATTACATCGGCCACATGGAGGCCCTGATTCATCAGACGCGTCGCAGTTAGACGCGCCCCCTTTTTTTGTCTTTCGACTTTGCCTGGCAGAGCGCTTTGCTTCGCTACGGAGAAACGCATTGGATACGAATGTTAACTTCTCAGCCCCACTGGGCGTGCTGGCGTTTCTGGGAACGGGTTTTGTCATCCTGTTAGTGGGCGTCTTTCTCATCTACTCCCTGGTGGCGCGAAGGTTCAACTGGGCCCGCCTGGCCTTGCTGGCTGTTATCGTAATCGCGGCTTTCTATGTCGGCCTCGTTCTTCTTTTTGCCTTTTCCAGTAAGGAGCGCGTGCTCGCCCGCGGTCAGGAGAAACACTTCTGCGAGATCGACTGTCATCTCGCTTACTCAATTGCCGATGTCAGGCAGTCAAAAACATTGGGCAATCCGCCCGCCCAAGCCAGCGCCGCGGGCATGTTCACCACGGTGACACTCAAGTCGCGTTTCGACGAAAAGACTATCGGCTCACAGAGAGGAAACGGGCAGCTGACACCGAACAGCCGCGTCGTGACTGTGATTGACGGTCAGGGCCGGCGTTACAGTCCTTCGGAGGCGGGGCAAAGAGCTCTGGCGCAATCCGGTTTGGCGGGAACGCCCGTCAACACGGCGCTGCGACCGGGTGAAAGTTATGTGACTACGCTCGCCTTTGATCTCCCGGCCGATGCTAAGAATCCCACGCTCCTGGTAAACGAGGGTGAATGGGAGACCCGTTTCATCATCGGCCATGAAAACAGTCCCTGGCATAAGACGACGCGATTTCAACTCTGAACTGAATTCAATTCCATGGAACAATTTGATGTAGTTGTAATCGGAGCCGGCCTGGCGGGTTTGCAGTGCGCCCGCTTACTGGGGCACCGGGGCCTGCGCGTCCTGCTGGTGGATCGTAAGGACTCGCTGCACCACTCCATTCACACCACCGGAATATTTGTCCGTCGCACCCTGGAAGACTTCTACTTTCCGGAGAATTGTCTGGGCCCGGCCGTGCGGGACGTAACGTTGTATTCACCGGCGCGTCGACCCATGAACCTGTCCAGCCCGCATGATGAATTTCGCGTCGGACGAATGGGTTTGTTGTACCAGTCATATCTCGAGAAGTGTCAGGGCGCGGGAGTGCGTTGGCTGCCGGGTACAAAGTATGGCGGCCACTCGTTAGCAAAGAATCAACTAATCGTGCAACTGGATGGGGACGGTCCTCTCCAACGGGTCAAGACCCGTTACCTGGTCGGAGCTGATGGAGCCAGTTCGCGGGTCGGGAAAGGACTCGGGTTGGACACGAACCAGGAATGGATTGTGGGCGTCGAGGAAGTGCTAACGAGTGTGCCGCTCGCAGGGCCGCCGCGGCTTCATTGTTTTCTCGATCCGCGTATCGCTCCGGGCTACCTGGCCTGGGTCGTGCACGATGGTGAAGAGGTCCACATCGGCGTGGCGGGGTACCCATCGCGATTTGATCCGCTGCCCGCGTTGCAGACTTTTCGTAACAGCCTGGATAGCATAGTGGATTTGCGACGGGCCCGGGTACTCGAACGCCGGGGAGGTCGCATTCCGGTGGGTGGAGTTTTACGTCGTATTGCCAATGAACAGGGACTGCTAATCGGGGATGCGGCGGGGGCAGTCTCACCATTGACGGCAGGAGGTCTAGATCCGTGCATGCGCCTTTCGACTCTGGCGGCAAAAGTCATAGCGGAATACCTGGAGCATGGCGATGCCGGCGCGCTGGCGGCTTACTCAGGAAATTTGTTTCGGGCGCGTTTTGTCTCGCGCATCTGGATGCGCCGCATGGCAGCGACCGTGCGACAACCGTTTCTAATCGAGTTGGGCTGCGCGGCGATGCGTCTGCCTGTGCTGAACTCTTTTGCCTGGCACGTATTTTTCGGGCGGGGATCGTTCCCGGATATGGAAGGAACGCTGGACGCGGAACTGGCTTTCTGATTCGTGGCCCCAGACTCGATATCTGAGTCCACATGCGAACCGGAGCAGACGCGATCAACTGCTTCGACGCGTAGCGTCGATATGAATTTAGCCCGGCCTTTCAAGGCCGGGAAAGAGTCAACCGGATTTCTCGTCGCGTAGTGACGCCTGAGAGTGCGATCAATTCAATCGTCGCTACGCGACGACGATTGGATCGAATGCCCGCGCCCGCCCGGCCTTGAAAGGCCGGGCTAAATTCATGCCGACGCTACGCGTCGAAGAGGAATGATGCCAAATGGTTAGATCGATTTCGCCAGATGCCGTTGCTCGCTACACATGACATCTGTGGCTAGCCACGTTACTGAAAAGTCAGCGGCCGTTGAGAATCAAAGTAACAACTCAAGGAGGACATAATGTTTGAATCACGCCGCCCGTTCCACTCAGAAACTGAAGTGGCAAAGATACCGGGTATATCCATGACCAAGCGAATCATCGCCATCGTTTTTATCTTCATCTGTACCTCAGTGGCCTGGGCCATCCTGGGAGGCACGATCTTTACGCGCACCTACGACTCTGATTCGGTGTCGCAGGATAAGGTCGCTTCACTCTGGGGCTCTTCGCAGAATCAGGCGCCGCCCGCCGCTGCCTTTACCCAGCACGTGCCGAAGACGCAAGAGACCACCGAAAACGGGATAAAAATAATTCGCACAGTTGATCAGGCGATAGCGGTGCCGCTGCCGTTGGAAAGCAGCCACATCGATGTGGCTCTGGACCTGGAGCACCGGCAGAAAGGGCTGCTCTGGTATAACACGTACAAAGTTGGCTTCGCCGGCCTTTACGGTTTCCGTAATACCAGCGACAAAGAACAGCAGGTGGTCTTTACCTTCAATTTCCCCGCGGCCCAGGCTATCTATGATGATCTGGTCTTTGCCGTTGACGGCACGCCGGTAACTACCACCAACGAGAAAAACTCGGCCAGTGGGGTGGTGCGAGTGGCGCCGGGCAGCCTGGCTACTCTGAAGGTCGCTTATCGATCACAGGGGCTCAACGACTGGCGCTATAGCTTTGGTAGCGGCGATGTCTCCCAGGTGCGAGACTTTTCACTAAACATGAAGACCAACTTCAAAGATATCGACTTTCCCGACAACACGGTGTCACCCTCGGAAAAGCACGAGATAGATGGTGGCTGGGACCTGAGGTGGTCTTACAAGAACCTCATGTCGGGTTACCAGATTGCGATGGTAATGCCGGAGAAGCTACAGCCGGGACCGCTGGCCGGCCGCATCAGCTTTTTTGCGCCAGTGTCACTGTTTTTCTTTTTCTTTCTGATGCTGATCATTACCACCAAGCGCGGCATCGACCTGCATCCGATGAACTACTTTTTCCTGGCCGCGGCATTTTTCTCGTTCCATTTGTTGATGGCCTACCTGGTGGATCACGTCTCGATACATCTGGCTTTTGCGCTGGCATCCATCGTTTCGGTTTTTTTAGTAATTAGCTACCTGCGATTGGTCGTCGGGCTGCGGTTTGCGACCAGAGAAGCGGCCCTGGCCCAGTTTGTTTACCTGGTGATGTTCTCGTACGCTTTCTTCCTGCAGGGATTCACTGGCCTCGCGATCACCATCGGATCGATCGTTACGCTGTTCGTGGTGATGCAGGCTACCGGGCGGGTTCGCTGGACTGAAAAGTTTGCGCTGCGCGCTCCCGATCCGCCGGCCGGCGAACTGGTTTGACGTAACGCACACTGTTAGTTTGCGCGTCTGAGAAAGCAGCGGCGGCAAAGATTCAACGCTTTGCGTCTTCTGATTTTCCTCTTGGCGCTTTCTTAGGAAACCGACTCGTAAGTTGTTGATCTGCGTGGTGGTATTTCAGCCGGGAACCCCAACAGGGTTCTGCCCTCCAGCCCAGGGTTGCCGCTTCGGCTACCCTGGGTACACGTTGGA
>JBDTOI010000095.1:0-15433 GCA_039933315.1 Pyrinomonadaceae bacterium | reverse complement strand
CACCACGCAGATCAACAACTTACGAGTGGGTTTCCTAAGAAGGCGCTAAGAAAAGTAAGGACCGAAAGCGCCAAGAAGAGAATACTCATAATCGTTGCGCGAAACCGCCATGTACCCGGGCAGGCCCGCGTGTTGTTTCCCTCAAAGGCCAGCAGGAGCGGATCAGAACCCAGCGACTTAGCTCCATCGCGGCTCTGGCTTTTGTTTCCACAGCCATATGATCCAATCAACGTTCTTCGCCTCGCCGCCAAAATCCTTGAGCCGAGTCATGCATTGGCCGCGATGGTGCTGCGTGTGCATCGCCACCTGCACCAATGCTTCGGCGATGGTGATGACACAAGGCGGATCCGGAAACCAGGGGATATGCACAGTGCGTGACAAGGCATCGGCATCGAGATTTTCAGCGAAGTCGCGCAGGCCGGCATGGCTGGTTACGGCGCGGGCCTTTAGTTCGTCAAAAGTCGGAGGTGGACCTCCCGGTGGTCCTTTTGGTTGCTCGCCCTGTAAAACTGACAAGAACCCTTGCTGGACTCCTACGATGTGACCCACACGCGCTCGCAACTCCTCGTGATCGCGGGCCGGCGACTTATCCCAGGCATGAAAGAAAACAGCATTGGCCCAGCCCGCGTGGGCCAGGAGGTCGCGCAGGAAAGTGTCCATCGGAATTCCTCCAGTTCAAATGTGATTGTGAAGGCGGATTATCGCTTACAGGCAAACTAAAGGTACAGGCTCAACCCCTTTGGAGTGCGGCGGCAGAGGGCAGCGGCGACTGCGCTTTGGATGGTTTTTATTTGAGATCTCAGATTTGAGATCTCAGATCTTGGAAGAGAAGGCAGAGCCGCGTCACCATTTCGTTCCGCCACCGCAGTTATAGACCGTTGAGCTTGCTGGTTCGTCACACTTCAGTCAACATACACGCACGCATTGATCTTAATCATTGCCTGAACTTTGCCAGCAGGGGCGACTGTCCTAAATGCGGTGTCCAACAAGTCTCCGAGGATACAAGGTTCTGTTCGCGGTGCGGCCTGCCGATTGCCGGCCTGCTTGAGTGGCTGGCCGGCGGAGCCATGACGCGCTCCGAAAAACTACCAATGTCATCAACGTCGCCGCGGCGGCAGGGCATCAGGCGGGGAGGGAAGTTGGTGTTCCTTAGCGTGGTCCTTTTCCCCGTTTTCCTGTTTCTGGGTTTTGCCGTCGATGGGCCTGGTCCGCTGCTGGTGCCATTCCTCGTTTTTCTCGCCGGCATAGCATTAATGATTTACTCGCGTCTCTTTTTCGAAGAAATCCCCATCGTCACCAGTCAGGGACAGCCGTACCGGTTGGCTACCGGAGTGGAGAGCAACGCTCTGCCTCCTGTCTCCAACATTGGGATGAATGGGATCAGCGGAAGGCAGGTGAGAACCTCAGAGTTGGCCCAGCCAGCCAGCGTCACTGAACACACCACCAGACTGCTGGATAATGAATAGAGAGCTGAAGGCTGGTGAACCGTAAGCCGCAGAAGTTTGTCGCGAATATTTTCCGGGCCCGGGAAGGCGACTTCCAAACGGCCACCCAGCGCATCTCACGATCGAACCGCTTCCTCTCATACGTCGAGCTGCCGGTGCGGACGCCCTAACGGAAAACTTATGACTGTGTAGATGGTGAAAAGGCCCTGATAGGATCAGGGCCTTAGTTATCTGCAGATTGAGTCGAGCGAATATAGCGAGCGACCCTATTTCGGTAACAGGCTGCAGTTGTTTGGCATTCTCCCCCCGAAGTCGAAGTTGGAACTGACCACTACGGGTTCATCGGAAACAACTCTGACGGTGTACGAAATGTTAGGGCTGTCGGGAGAGGTTACCGGCATGAGCCATTGGAAATCTCTGGTATGGGCCGGCAGCACCGGGACCGGGGCCGCATCACCAGGATAAGTTACGACAGGGCTTGACCCGGGGACATTCGCGCCCGCCAGATTGGTTCCATCACGGCCCAGAATATTCACGGTAACATTGGCGGTCGCAGAACTCCCGTTAAAGATGTAGACATCAGCCCTGGTAGTGGACCCGGAGTTGGGCCAGTGACCGGGCGAGCAAATCCAAACATAGGGCGCTCCTCCGCCAGATGAAGGTCCGGGAGGGCCTTCAGGTCCGGTGGGCCCGATGGGTCCGGTCGCGCCTGTGGGTCCCGCTGGTCCGGTTAGCCCTGTCGCGCCAGTAGGTCCGGTTGGTCCAGTGGGTCCGGTTGGCCCCGTTGGCCCGGTTGGACCTTCCACATTCCACTGCACGCGCGTCTCGTTGTTATGGCAGACCTGAGTCGCATCCACCAGGCGCATCCCACCATTGCCCGGGTTAATGCAGGCTTCTAGTACCGCGGGAGTAGTGTTTGCTGCGCGCAAGGCGATTGGCACGACTAAAAAAACAAAGGCCAGAAAAATGGCGCCGGCAATTCCCGCTCGACGCATAGAGGGTTTGTTCATATCAAATCTCCTTTTAGGGGAAGGCCGCCCCGCACACGGCAATTGTAAGTCGGGCGAATCTAATCGTTCGCCCTGGGGTTGTCAATACATGTGATGTTTCGGTAGTGTCCCGGTTTAATTCCGCGGTGGATTGAAGTATGAGTGCGACAGAGAGGAACAACACAGGACCTACAATATGCCACTGCCGATTGCTCATGGATTGTTAGGCGCAAGCCTCGTCGCAGCTTTACACCCTCTGTCAACAAGGCGCTTCGCTGCACCCCTCGTCCTCGGGGCCTTGCTGGCGGCAGCGGCCGACCTCGATTTCTTCCTGGTGTTTGCGTTCGACGCGAAAGCCTGGCACCGAGGGTTCTCCCATTCTCTTGTGCTTGGTCTCCTGGTTACTCTTTTATTTGCCTTGTCTCTTGGCAAGAAGCGGATCAGGGAGGCAGTAGCTTTTGGCTTGGCTTTCTCCTCACACGGCATCCTGGATTACCTGACCAGTAAGGTGGGAGCCGGGATAGAGCTGCTTTGGCCTTTTTCCAGCGCGCGCTTTGTGCTGGGCTGGTGGGGACTTTCTGAAGTGCCTTCCAAACTTCCGGCGATAGAAATCCTCAAGACCCTGCTGCTTGAATTCGTTATATTCGCACCCTTGCTCTTCCTGGCTCTGCTGCTGAGAAAAGGACTCCGACCGCCTTTGAAGTAAGAATAGCTGCGACGCTTACCAGCGATTCGTCCAACGGCTCCTGGGGTACGCGCCGGTGTCATCAAGTTGCCAGTCAATAGGAACAGTACTAACAATCACGAAGGTTCTATCAGTGATGGAGCGCGTACTTCTCGCACTGGCTTGAGCAAAAGAAACGCGCAGAAGGCGGGAGGCCTGTTCGCCATCTAGCTGCCCATTGCGAAAACGGGTTGCTCAGGTTACGCTGAGTGACGATTCATTCATTATTGACCAGTCCTAAGAATCAAAGATGAAATCCGCCCGTGTTTCCCATTCAACCCGTCATAACGTTGCCGACAAGCGGGAGGCAATCCTGCGCGCGGCCACGCGGGTCTTTGCGCGCAATGGTTACTTCAATTCCAAAGTTGCCGACATCGCCGGCGCCGCCGGGGTGGCCGATGGCACGGTTTACCTTTACTTCAAAAGCAAAGAGGAAATACTGCACTCGATCTTCGACCGCAGTGTGGACCAGGCGGTGGCCGACGGTCGCAAGCAACTGGAGAACATTGAAGACCCGCGCGAGAAGCTGCGCCGCATCGCGTGGTTGCATCTGGAGCGCCTGGGCGCCGATCGCGATCTGGCCGTGGTCTTTCAGGTAGAGTTGCGCGGCTCCACCAAGTTCATGGAAGAGTTTTCCGCCGCGGGTTTCGCCGAATACCTGGGCTTGATCCGCGCCACTTTTGAGGAGGGCCAGTCAGCGGGTGTGTTTCGCCGGGAACTGAATGCGAAAGTGATGGCCAAGATTCTGTTCGGGGCGCTCGATGAAATGGCCACCAACTGGATCATCTCCAAACGGCGCTACAAACTGGCGCCCATGGCCGATCAGGTGCTGGATATCTTTCTTAACGGGGTAGGGGTCAAGTGAACCTGGGGTAAGACATTTGGCCGCAGGTTTCCGCAGATGAACACGGATCAGAGGAAAGCAGGCAAACCATTGGGTATTGGCTTTTTCAGATTGTGAACATCCGCGTTAATCCGCGGCCGAACGTTTTTCTTGTAAGAAGCGCAGATGACAACTTCAGTGTGACCTTGGTATTAGAGGGGTATGGTAGAGACTCGCGACGAACTCAGTTTTGGCAAATCCGGCGCGGCGGCGGCTGGGCCTATGCGCGTACCATTAAGTCCTGACGAGCCTACTACGCTTCCCGAAGTGCTCGAGCGCGCTGCTCGTGACCACCGTAAATCAGACACCCTTAACTACAAGCAAGGCGGTATCTGGCGTTCGATTTCTTCTGACGAAATGCTGACGCGCATGCGCCGCATTGCGCTGGGACTCTACGCCCTGGGTATCCGCAAGGGCGATCGGGTGGCAATTCTCTCGGAGAGTCGCCCGGAGTGGGTGCTGGCGGATGGCGGTTGCCTCTTTGCCGGCGCCTGCGACGTTCCCATTTATCCCACCTTGATGCCGCCGCAGGTGCGTTACATTCTGCGGGACTCGGGCGCCCGTGTTCTTTTTGTCTCAGCCCCCACGAAACTTGCCGAAGTCGAAGCGGCCCTCGGTAACTGCGAAGCGCTCGAGCACATCGTGCTATTTGAAGGGGACGCGTCCAGGCCGAACTATCTCAGTCTGGAGGAACTGGAGGCGCGCGGACGTGACCTCGAGGCGCAACAGCCAAACCTGAGCGAGGAACTGGCCCGGGCGAGTGGACCAGACGACCTGGCGACCATCATCTATACCTCGGGGACCACTGGCGAGCCGAAGGGCGTGATGTTGACACATGGCAACATGGTCTCGAATTTGATCGATTCCTCAGAGAATTTTGAGTTCGGCAAAAATGACGTCTCGCTGTCCGTGTTACCGCTGTCCCACGTATTCGAGCGTCAGGCCATGAACATGTATTTACATCATGGCATGAGCGTTTACTTTGGCGAGTCGCTGGAACAAATCGGCGCGAACATGCGCGAAGTGCATCCGACGGTATTCGTGGGTGTGCCGCGCATCTTCGAAAAGATTTACGCGCGCATTAAAGACAAAACCGCCGCCACTGGAAAAGTGAATAACGCATTGCTTGACTGGGCGGTCGAGGCAGGCAAAGCGAAGGCCCGGCTGGTATCGATACGGCAGAAGGTCCCGCTGTCGTTGTCACTCAAAAACAAGCTGGCCTCAGTCCTGATCTTTGCCAGGTGGCGCACGGGGATGGGTGGACGCATTCGCATTTTTGTTTCGGGCGGCGCCGCCCTCTCCGAAGAGATCGGTTACATCTTCTCCGGCGCGGGACTGCCGATCGTGCAGGGTTATGGCCTGACTGAAACTTCTCCGGTCATTACGGCATCCACCCTGGAGGACAACCGTATAGGCACGGTTGGCAAGCCAATCAGAAATGTTGAAGTGCGCCTGGCCGCAGACGGTGAGATTGAGACGCGCGGCCCCAATGTGATGCGTGGTTATTGGAACAAGCCGGCACAAACCCGGGCAGTATTCACTGAGGATGGTTGGTTCAGGACCGGCGATATCGGCACCATTGATAGCGACGGCTTTTTGACCATCACCGATCGGAAGAAAGAGCTGCTAAAAACTTCCGGCGGTAAGTACATCGCACCTCAGCCGATCGAACAACTGATAAAGGGATCGCGCTTCGTCAACCAGGTGGTCCTCATCGGCAACGATCGAAAATTCCCCGCGGCTTTGATCGTGCCTGATTGGGAGCGCCTCGAATCCTACGCCAGGCTGAAGGGCATTGAGGCCACCACGCACGAAGAACTATGCCGGCATCCGCGCATTATCGATTTGTTCAACCGGCAAATCGCCTCAGTGACCCCTGACCTGGCCCAGTATGAGCGGGTCAAGCGCATCGCCTTACTCCCTCATGAGTTGACGATTGAGAGCGGCGAACTAACTCCTACCCTAAAAGTGAAGCGGCGGATTATTGATGAAAAATATCGCGATGTAATCGATAAGCTCTACGCCGAAGCCGAGAGTGGCCCCTTAACGGCGGATCAAAAAAGACGAGCCGCGGATTAACGCGGAGATACGCGGATCAGGAACACAAACACAAGAAGACGAATCCCAGGCCCCTGAAGGCCTGGCGAATGCGATCCTCACTTATCTTGCAAAAGGTATTTTCCTATCCGCGTTTCTTCTGCGTTCATCCGTGGCTAAATCTCTTAAGGCAGGCGACTGTCAGGCGGGTGGATGCTGAAAGCTTCCAGAACTTGTTCGGCTACTTCGCGCGCTGCTTCCTTCAAGGCATACTCAGAATAGATCGAACTGCCGCGCGACGTGGGGATTCGTCCCAGCACCCCGCCCCTACCGGTCCGGGAGATCTGAGAAGTGCGGCCCGAGCTTTTTATTTTCCCGGTGACCGGCGTGAATACTGTGTAACGAACGTACAAACTTTCCGGCGATTCATTGCTACTGCCAGTCCGATCGAAGGCGTCACTCTCGATCTGCAGCCAGACAACATAGATTTCCTTTTCCGCTTTGGCCCGCTTGACCGCCTCCGAGCGGCTAATACTGCGCCCGACGATTTCAACTTTGACTGATGACGATGCGCGCAAATGGACCGCGCAAGTGTCGCGCACGGTCCCGGCCAGGTAATACGGGATGCCGGAAAAAGGATTGTGCTCTTCGATGGCGACGACCAGCGGAATACGATCGTCTTTAACAGGAGCGGGAGGCTTTGCGACTTCCCTGGGACCCGAGATCGTGGGAACTGTTTTCGTTCCCTTCGGCGCGCGCCGGCCGGATTGCGCCTGGGCGCCGATACTCGCCAGTATCAACACGACGAATACCGCAGCGATGTTGAAGTTTCTTAGCAGATCCTGTTGACGATTGGAACTAACCATATGTTTCACCATTCTAGCACCGAGGTTACTGATTGTATTGATCACGGGCCCGCCTGGGTAGCTTGCCGTTTCACGCAAAGGCGCTAAGAAAGGAAAGACAAAAGGCGCAAAGAAGAACTCAACCCTTTGCGCCTTCCGCTTTCTTTTCTTAGTGCCTTTGCGCGAAACCTCATCTGAAACTCCCTTCAACTTCAGAACAACATCACCCGAGAGCCTATCGCAATTGAGACTGCCAAACTGCACCACCGGCTTCTACGTTTTGTTTCGGAGATCGTTTACACTGCTTCGGATTCAAACGCCACTGGACAAGTTGTATGGAAGCACCGAAAACACTGCCGCTCGTCATCACCGGGATCCGTGAACAGGCCCGCGATGTGCGATCTTTTGACCTCTTGCCGGAAAGCGCCGCCAACGGTCACGGCATCTCCTTCATTCCCGGACAGGTCGCAATGCTGCGCGTTAACGGCGAAGGGCCCGCTTACTTTGCGTTCGCCAGCGCCCCTGATGATGGTGAACTGGAGATATTGGTGAAGCGCACTATTGGCCCCAGCGTTCTGATCTACGAAATGGAAAAAGGGGCGCGGGTTGATTTAGTCGGAGTAGCCGGCCGCGGGTTTCCACTGGACGCGCAGGCGGGCAAGGACCTGGTCTTTGTCGCCATGGGCACCGGCGTCGCCCCGCTCAGGTCGGTCCTGCGCCACGTGCTAAAGCGCAAACAAGATTTTGGCCAACTGGTGGTGTTGTATGGCGCGCGCACGCCTGATGACTTCTGTTATCGAGACGAAACTGAAGGCTGGGAAGCGGCCGGAGTTGAATTGCGCCAGGTGATCTCGCGCCCCGACGGCCACGACTGGTCCGGCCCCACCGGCTATGTGCAATCGCTCCTCGATCACGTCCTGCCTGATTTGAAATCTCCCTTAGCTTTAGTCTGCGGTTCGCGCGAGATGATCGCGCAGAGCCGCGACCGCCTCCAGCAAATGGGCTTCGCGCCCGAAGATATTTTGACGAATTATTGACAATCTTGAGTTTGAGCGAAGGCTGGCGGCGGATAGAGGAGACCAGCCACAGATGAACGCGGATTTACGCGGATCAGAAAATTTCCTGCCCCAATCTTTCTTATCCATTTTATCCGCGTTAATCTGTGGCTTATTAGGCGGTTCTACTTCAGGACGCCTGAGAGCCAGTGCATGATGTTCAGGGCCAGTTGGCGGTTGTCGATCCCGGGTCGGTTCATACCGAACGGCATTCCCTGCGCGCCTATCAGCTGCGCTGAAAGCATGCCCGCTTCGCCCATTACGATCATTCGACCTTTACCAAACTTCAGGGCGATTCCCTGGGCGCGTCCGGCAGCTGAAGCGGGATTAGTGTTCTGTCCCGGCATCGCATCCAGCGCGGTGTCGGCGAGTTTAAGAAAAGCCACACTGTCCGCCGGGCCTTTCAGGGATTGCCCGGTGAACGTCATGATCTTGTTGACGCGCTCCTTCTCGTTGCGGCCGCGCGTTACGGGATGATCAGCCAGCCGGCCGCTCTCGCGCGTGTAAATGATGAAGCCGGGGTTCTGTGATTCCGTGTCGTAATTCTGACTGTCGACTGTGAACATCTTGCTCATATCCACACCGAATCGCTGGGCCAAACCTTGGTTGGCAGAACCCATGGGCGCGTGGTCCGCGATCAGCAACAACGCTCCACCCGCTTTTACCCAATCACGTACCGCGTCGCTTTCTTCGTCAGTGAAGGCCGGGTTGCCGGCGGCCGGATCGTTCATACGCGGCGCGCCCAGGGCATTCGAAATCAACAGAATGTCAGAGCCCTTCAAAGTTTCAGCCGAGAATTTCTGCTTGTTCGGGATCACCTGGTAACCATCATTCGTAATCAAATCGGCGAAGGGTTTGTAACGACCACCGGCCGTATGGAAATTGTTGTGGGCCTCGTCGAAGAGCACTTTCGGGTTATTCTTCGTGTAAGCAGGGTGCGCGACCGTGGCGTCGAAATTGGGATCGGCGACTTGCTGGGCGAGGACGGCAAGGGCAAGAAGGGAGAAAGAGAAAAGAAACAGAGCGACCGACTTGATCATTTTTGAGACCTCTTCAGCGCTCGAAGTTGTAAATGATTTCGCCATAGACCTTTACTGGATGGCCCGCTAGCCGTGTTGGCGTAAACCTGGATCTACTCGCTGCGTCCACCGCTGCTGCTCTTAAGGTTTCCGGCCCTTCCAGCGCCTTAGCCGATATGACATTCCCTCGTTCGTCAATCAGCACCCGAACAATTACTCTCCCCCAATCACCGGCCTTACGGGCGGCTTTGGGATATTTTGGTTGGGAAAGTGAAATAGCTCGGCCGTTCAGCACGCCTCCCGTAATTGGTCTTGACCAGGGATCTGGCGGGGAAGGGGAATCGTCACGTTTTGCCCCATCCGGATTTACACCGACAACAGTGACCAGGGGAACAGTTATGCCACTCGATAGAGAGTTGGTGTTGATTTTGCCGAGCACAAATGACGACATAAAACGTAAAGCGTCCGGGTCGTTTTCCTCAGCGCCGATTACCATCAGGGCATAGAATGCGTTTCCTGATCCCAGGAAACGCGCGACTCCCGGATACTCGCCCAGCTTGAGGTGATACTTCATGACGATCCCTGACTCATCAGAGATATTGTCATCAAACGTCAACCGTCTAGTCTCTCCTTCATTGCTCTTGAAACCTCGTTCGATAGCGTGCATGAAGTTGGTAAAGCTCGATAAGGCTGGAACTTTGTCTCCTGATGTTTTCATGAATGATACGACCATGTAGCGCTTGCCGCCTGACAAAGTGTAATACTCATGCCCCGGTACCGGATCCTCTTCGGTCAAAGGAATCAGGTCAGAACCTTCATATGCCTTAGCCGGCATCAAGATCGTGAACGACTCCCCAACGGGAGCGATTTTTTGCCAGGATGGCTGTTGCGCAATTGTGGTCTCTACGACACCTACGAAGAGCATCACGATGAGGGCCAGGCCCGAATCAACGAATCTGAGAGGCATGTGAGTGATTAGTCATTTCTTGAAGAGGTAAGAAAACTCGACCAGGTTATCCCCGCAGCTTACCGAGCCGCTCAGCAGCAGCCAACAGCGTCTCGTCTTTCTTGCAGAAACAAAATCGCACCTGCTGCGAACCCAATGCGGGATCGCTGTAGAAACTTGAGCCCGGCACGCAGGCGACGCCGATGTCGCGGATCAGATGGCGGGTGAATTCGACATCGTCTTTGAATCCGAAGGCCGAAATGTCGGTCATGATGTAGTAAGCGCCGTCGGGGCGAAAAGTTTTGAACCCGGCTTTTTCCAGTTCCGGCAAGATCAAATCCCGGCGCCTTTCATACTCAGCCCGAAGTTGGTCGTAATACGAGGGCGGCAGGGACAAGGCATAAGCGCCCGCCGATTGCAGCGGGGCTGCGGCGCCTACTGTTAAGAAGTCGTGAACTTTGCGAACTGCGCTGGTGATCTGTGGCGGGGCGATGCAATAGCCGACGCGCCAGCCCGTCACCGAATAAGTTTTCGACATTGAATTTACGATTACGGTCCGCTCGCGCATGCCTTCAATCTGCGCCATCGAGATGTGCGCAATCTCAGCTCCCTCGCGCGGGTAAATGATGTGCTCGTAAATCTCGTCGGTGAAGCAAAGCGCGTCAAACTCCTGACAAAGCCCGGCAATGTATTCCATCTCGGCCCGGGTGAAGACTTTGCCCGTAGGATTGTTTGGATTGCAGATAATGATAGCTTTCGTTTTTTCATTGAAAGCTGCCCGTAGCTCCTGCGGGTCAAAGCTCCAGTCCGGTGCGCGTAAAGCCACATGCCGCGGCCGGGCGTCCGACAAAATCGCGTCAGGCGCATAGTTCTCATAGAACGGCTCGAACACCACCACTTCCTCCCCCGGATCGACCGTCGCCATCATCGCCGCAATCATGCCTTCGGTGGAGCCGCAGGTAACGGTAATCTCGGTTTCCGGATCGATCTCCAGGCCGAGATACCATTTTGTTTTGTGGGCGATGGCGTCGCGAAAGTCTTTGGCGCCCCAGGTGATCGCATACTGGTTCACGTCGTTGGCGATTGCCTGCATAGCCACCTGCTTGATGTCTTCGGGCGCGGCAAAGTCAGGGAACCCCTGCGAGAGGTTTACGGCGCCATACTTCATCGCCTCGCGCGTCATCTCGCGAATGACGGACTCAGTGAAGAGACTGGCTTTACGGGAAACGTGTGTATGCGCGGTTGCGGGAACAGTCATTGATGTAGTTTCGCAGCGACTTCGAGATGGTAAGCACAAGCCCTCGCGTTAGCAAGGGCTGGTTAATAAACGATACGAGGCGGGGCCGCGGATTTGCGCGGATAACCGCTGATGCAAAAAACAAAGACATCTCAAAAGGTTTTCTGAAATCCGCGACGATCCGCGTTCATCTGTGGCCCGCTTTCACTCTTTCACTCCGGCAGCAGCTGTTGTCCGGCGGCTTCGCGGCGCAGTTGATCGATGATGGAACGGATGGCCGACGCATAGCTGCCATTGGGAGCAATCTCCAGGTATTTTTCGTAGGCGCCAACAGCCTCTTTAGGCTTCTGTAACTTCTCATAGACAGCCCCCAGCAGTTGATAAATTATGGGCTCGCTTTCTGAAAGTTGCTTGATGGCCAGTTCATACTCGCTGACGGCATTCCCATATTGACCCTCGCCCTCCCAGATTCGCGCCAGTCCGACGTGGGCCTCAGGTTGGAAACCGCGCCCTTCACGAATAGCCCGGCGAAATGAAGCGATGGCTTTCTCATTGGAAGAGTTATCGCGATGGATGCGCCCCTCAACCGCGGACGCTTCCGGGTAAATCGGACGGGTGCGCCGCGCCGCCGCAATTTCTTCCAGCGCAGTAGGTGTATCACCTAATTCCATCAACACCCGGGCCAGCCCAACATGCGCTGCGGGAAACGCCGGACGGAGATCGATGGCCTGACGATAAAGTTCGGCGGCCTGCTCCCTCGCCGCCGCATCCCGCGCTGTTTCCCGCGCGGTCTCAGCCTGTTGGAAAGCCAGCTCAGCCTTGTCCCCGGTGGGTGCTAGCTTGACTGCAATACTTCCGCGTCTCCCCGGCAGCAGCGGCGTGGTTACTTCCTTGAATCCAGTGGCGCGCACCCGCAACGTGTGCCTGCCGGGCAGGATCTTTAAGCTCAGCTTGCCGGAAGCGTCGGTCGTCCCGCGGCGGATCTCATCCACCCAGACTATCGCGTTGGCTTGGGTGGAGACGATTAGAACACCGGGACTTGCCGGGGGACGTTTTTGGGAAAAAGATTGATTAGGGGCGATCGTAAACAAGACAAGCAACAGCCCCGATACTAATACGAAGCGATAGAAAGCTTTCATGCTGGTGTGTCTCCGATAACAGGGCTCGCCTGGGTGACTAGCAGGTTTCACGCAAAGGCGCTAAGAAAAGAAGAGCAGAAGGCGCAAAGGGTTGAGTGGTTCTCCTTTGCGCCTTCTGTCTTTCCTTTCCTAGCGCCTCTGCGTGAACCCCAACTCCGAAAACCTTCAAGTTTCAATAGCCGCTACTTCTCTATTCCTCGTTGCCGTTGCCAACTACTCTTAACTTGCGCACCGTTGAGTCCACCGCCGATGGTGTGGCGCCCGGTGATGCGGTTACGGGCCGCGTTCCTACTTCCGGGCGAAACTTGCCCGCCTCATCGTAAAGCCGAAGATACTGCAGCCGGTTGCGCACCACGCCCTGGATGTAGCCCCGCGTCTCTTTGAAAGGCACCGCTTCGGCCCACTCATCGAGCTCCAGCGGCAGCGAAGCGCGCCATTGCGTCGCGCGGCCCGGGCCCGCATTGTAGGCAGCGGCCACGTACTCGATGCGGCCATACTTGTCGATTTGATCGCGCAGGTATGCCGTGCCCAGCTTCACGTTCAAGCGCGGTTCGTAAAGCGACTCGGCGGTTATGGTTTGATCGACGCCATACTTGCGCGCGGTCACCCTGGCCGTCGGCACCAGCAACTGCATCAAGCCATAGGCATTCGCATGAGATTTAGCGCGCGAAGCAAAAATTGTTTCCTGGCGGATTAGCCCGGCCACCTGATACGGATCGAGATTGCGCGTGCGCGATTCCTGCACAATGATGTCCCAGTAAGCCAACGGATAGAATACGTCCCACTCTTCCCGCGACAGCTCTTCCGGTTTCATCTGCGAGTAGTCAGGATAACTGCGCTTCAAAGCGTTCAGGGCCTGCACATTGTCTTCCCGCGCGCGATAGATGCGGGCGGCGGCGAGATTGACGCGCGGACTGGCCGGAGCAGCCTGCAGCGCCACGGCAAGTTCAGCAAAGGCCCAATCATCCGTGCCGATGAGGGAAAGCTGATCCGCTTTCCTGATGCGCTCATCTTCAGCCGCGCCCGCGGTTTCTTCCGCGACCGTAACAGTTTGTAAGTTGGCAACGGCGCGTCCCACTAACGAATCCGCGGAAAAATCTTTTCGCGGCACATTCCCGTTGCGAGTCATCGTGTCGAGCCGCTGTTTTGCCAGGTAGCCATACCAGTTGGCATCGTAACGGGCCAGCAGTCCCTGGTAGAGGGCGCGGGCTTCGACAAGTTTCCCCGCGCGTTCGGAATCGCGCGCGGCCCAGTAGCCGGCGCGCCCGCGGTTGTCGGTATTCTTGTCCGCGTAATACGCCAGGTGCTCGGTAAGTAAACGCGAAGACTCGGTAAAGTTTTTTGCCTCGTGCGCTGCCCAGGCCAGATTGAATTGCGACTGGGCCACCTCGGCGGTTCCCGAATAAAAGTTGACGGCAGCGCGATTGAAGTAGGCGGCATCAACGACATTATTCGCTTCGCCGGCGATCTGGCCCAACTGAACAAAAGCGCGCGGGGTCCAGAGGCTTTGCGGGAAGGCGCTGCGCAGGCTTTCCGCCGCGCTGCGTGCCTGTGGCCAATTGCGCGCGCGCGCATAAACGATGGCCTGGTTATAAAGCGCTTCGGCGCGAATTTCCCCTGCCGAACCGGGTAAGCTGTTCAAGGCCGCAATGGCATCGGCGGTGCGCCCGGCGTTTGCCGCGGCGACGCCGCGATGAAGTTGTAATTCGGGAGTGGCGACCGCGGGGAAACGCAGGGCAGCCTCGGTGTAGGCGTCAAAGGCGTCCCCGTAACGCTTCGCGGCAAAAAGTTTTTCCGCGCGCGCACCGGCTTCCTCGGCGCCGGCAGGCGCAGTAGTGGAGCTTAGCCGCGTGATGGCGCTGGCTGCTTCGGCGCTTTCCGCTGTGGCCGGAACGAAAAAGTAGATCCGCCGGTAGGCGGCAAGGGCGCGCGTGGTGTCGCCGGTTTGTTCATAAGCTTTCGCAGTCAGCAACAACGCGGCGGCATTATCTTCCGCCGCCAGCGTATTCAATAGCGCCGGCACCGCGGCAAACTGCGCGTCTTCGCTTAGCAGTTGCGCGTTGCGCAGCAGTGCCTCGCGAGTGCGCAAAGAGCGCGGGTAGTCGCGCGCCAGTTGTTCATAAGCGGCGCGGGCCTCTCCCCGGCGGCCTGCCTGGTCCAATGCGCTGGCGCGCATAAAGAGTGCATAGTCGCCGATGGCGGTGTGGTTTCGTATGTTGCCGTCATCGAGCAGGCCGGCAGCGCCGGTGAAGTCACGCGCGTTGGTCTTTATGCGCGCTCGCACAATGCGGGCGAGCGCGGCTGCGGTAGTTCGGGGAAAATCTGATTCAATGCGCGCAACGGGATCCTCTGCTGGAAACACCCCGCCGCGCGTCATGGTGCGCAGTGTCTCGCGGGCTTTTAGCTCCGCCTGCGTCTGCTGCAAGCTCCGGCAACTGGCACTAAAAAAAAGCGGGAGCGCAGAAATCATGACCACGGCCAGGCCGGCCAGGATATATGCGAAGCGATGTTTGCGAAGATTAATCATTCATTTTCATCCGGCTTACAATCAGAGCAACCACAAGATGATGCGCTACTGGATCATCGGGTTGCACCCAAACACGATCACCGTGTAACACTTCCGCAGCTTTTCCAGCTCTTCGTTTTCCCGCTGCTGGATCTCCGCGTAATCGGCCGGTGGATTGCCCCAGCAGGACGGTTTAAAGAAGCGAATCTCGCGGCCCTTTGCGTCGACCAGCTTCCGATTCCGGCAGCGCGCCTTAAGCTGCGCGAGTTTCTTCTCGACAGTGATATTGCCGCGCCCATTCATTCCGTACGAGATCACCTCGTCCGCTTTTGTTTCTGGCGGCAAGCAATTGATTCGCGTGGCATGGGCGCGACGCTTTTGTGTGCGGTGGCGGCTTCCGGAAGAACCATCCGCCAGTGAATTACCTTGAAACAACCCCACCGCAAAAAGAAAAGTTAACCCGATGATGATGGTAAGTTTTCGCATAACAATACTCTATCAGTGGGAGAATCACGGGGAAAGTAACAGGGGAAGACCAGTTTACTATATCTGAACGGGGCAGGTAACTGAGCAGAGGGGGTATCCAAATCTCATTAACACCTGGCTTC
>JBDTOI010000094.1:0-15455 GCA_039933315.1 Pyrinomonadaceae bacterium | reverse complement strand
CCGCTTCCAACCCATTTCGCTCTTCCGGATCACTCTATAAAGCGACCGATTGTAGATCATGCTCCCGTAGGTTGAGAACGACGAGCCCCGGGGGAAAGGAAAGGGACAGACCACTCATGGTATCCTAGACTCGAAACAGACCCCTTTCACATCCAATTCTCCGCTTAAGGCTCAACATGGGTGAACTCTTTTCAACGCTCTTTGGAAGATTTCAGCGTCCCCCGGACGCGAAGAGCGACGAGCCCATTCGCGAAGAGCTCTTCAGCATAGAGCGGCTGGAACAGTTTGCCGCCACCCTCGCCCAATCACACAAAATCGCCGCCCGTCCGCGGCGCGCCCGTTTGTTGCTGCCGCGCCTGGAAGAGAATGGGCGCAAACTTCTTGCTGCCTACCATGCGCTGGCGGACGCCATTCGCAGCGAGCGCACCATCTCGCCCGCGGCCGAGTGGTTGGTGGACAATTTTCATATCGTCGAAGAACAGGTGCGCGAGATTCGCGAGGACCTGCCCCGCGGCTATTACAAAGAACTCCCCAAACTCGCCGACGGTGAGTTAAAAGACTACCCACGTATTTATGCTTTTGCTCTGGCACTGATTGCGCATACCGATAGCCGCCTCGACACCGAAACCCTGCGGCGCTTCATCAAGGCTTACCAAAAAGTTTCGCCCCTTTCGATAGGTGAGTTGTGGGCGGTGCCCATTACGCTGCGACTGGCCCTCGTGGAAAACCTGCGACGGCTGGCGACCAGGATTGTTTCGTCAAGGGTTGAGCGCGAAGAGGCGGACAAGTTTGCCGATCGTTTGTTGGAAGTGGCCCGCCGGCAACCTGGCGAGTTAGTCCCCTTGCTGGCCGACCGCCTGGGAAAGCGAGGCGAAATCCCGCGCGCCTTTGTGGTCCAGTTAACTCAGCGTTTACGCGAGCAGGATCCGGCGGTGATTCCGGTTTTTGATTGGGTGGAACAAACCCTGGCACGTCAGGGACTGACCACCGAGCAAGTGGTACAAACCGAACACCAGCGACAGGCCGCGGCCCAGATCACCGTCGGAAACATCATCACCAGCATGCGGCTGCTTTCCACTCTCGACTGGAAAGAGTTCTTCGAAAAAGTCAGTCTCATCGATCCGCTGCTGTCCGAGGATCCGGCCGGCGTTTACGCGCGCATGGACTTTGACACTCGCGATCGTTATCGCCACGTCATCGAGCGTATTAGCAAGCGAACCAAAACCAGCGAGATGGAAATAGCCCGCGCGACGGTCCAACTGGCGCGCGAAGCGCACAAGGCCCACGCGGCTAATGAAGCGCACGCCCACGTCGGCTACTTTCTCATAGACGATGGTCTGCCTTTGTTGGAACGAGCCTTCGCGTACCGTGCGCCCCTGATCGACCGTGCCCGGCGTTTTGTTCTGCGCCACCCTACCGCGATCTACCTGAGTGCTGTCGCTTTTATGACCGGAATTATTCTGGCGCTGCTCATTACCGGCGCCTGGCGCGCCGGGGCCGGCTGGCCCCTGCTGGTGGCCGTGGTGCTGTTGGCTGTGATTCCGGCCAGCGATCTCGCGTTGAGTGTTCTGAACTGGGACCTGACCCATACGTTCCCGCCGCGGTTGTTGCCGATGATCAATACGTTGCGCGGCATTCCTCACGAAGCATGCACGATGGTGGTAGTGCCCGCGATTTACGACAGTGCGGAAACAGCGCAAGAACTCGTCGATAAGCTGGAAATTCACTTTCTGGCAAATCAGGACGACCGTATCTATTTCGGTCTGTTGGGAGATTTTGTGGATGCCCCGGCGGAAGAATTAGACAGCGACGCGGCCATTCTGGAAACAGCGTTGAACCGGATCGAAGAATTAAACCAGAAGTACTCCAGAGACTCGGGGCCGCGCTTTCATTTATTTCATCGCCGCCGGCTTTGGAACGAGTGCGAACGGAAATGGCTGGGCTGGGAACGCAAGCGCGGCAAGCTGCATGAGTTTAACCGCCTTCTGCGTGGCGCGCGCGATACCACTTTTGTAGTGGCCACAGCCGAACCCTCACTGATGGCCCAGGTTCGCTACGTCA
Organism: Pyrinomonadaceae bacterium; assembly: GCA_039933315.1. Lineage (GTDB taxonomy): Bacteria > Acidobacteriota > Blastocatellia > Pyrinomonadales > Pyrinomonadaceae > DASXRU01. The sequence continues at coordinate 13,394 of JBDTOI010000094.1, read as the reverse complement.
TCACCCTGGATTCAGACACACAGTTGCCGCGCGATGCTGCCCGCCGGTTGGTAGGCAAAGCGGTTCATCCGCTCAATCGTCCGCAATTCGACGCGCAAGTGGGCCGGGTAACGCGCGGCTACGGCATTCTGCAACCTCGCGTCAGCATGTCGCTCCAGAGCGCATCGCGCTCGCGTTTCGCTCGCGTCTTTTCCGGCAACACCGGCATTGATCCATACACCACCGCAGCCTCAGACGTTTACCAGGATCTCTTTGGCGAAGGCATCTACACGGGAAAAGGTCTCTACGACGTGGACGCCTTCGAAGCGGCGCTCGCCGATCGCGTGCCCGAGAATTCACTGCTAAGCCACGATCTTTTCGAGTCGATTTTCGCGCGCGCCGCCCTCGTTACCGATATCGAGTTTCTCGACGACTATCCCGCTCACTACGACGCTTATGCGATGCGGCAACATCGATGGACTCGTGGTGACTGGCAAATCGCGGGTTACCTGTTGCCGCGCGTGCGGGATGCGCATGGAGAGAAACGGGCCAACCGGATACCCCTGATTTCGCGTTGGAAAATCTTCGACAACCTGCGGCGTAGTCTGCTGGCCCCGGCCATGCTCTTCCTGCTGGTCGCCGGCTGGACCGTGCTGCCGGGCCCGCCTGCGTGGTGGACTCTGTTCGCCCTACTGGTACTCGCCTTTCCCATTTACGCCCATGTCACTGCAGGACTGCTGCTTCATCCGCGCGGCATCGCCTGGACCAGCCATTTCTGGAGCGTGTGGGGCGATCTGCGCACGCACACGGGGCAGGTGGCGCTGAGTATCTCCTTTCTGGCTCATCAGGCCGCGTTGATGTCGGATGCGATCGCGCGCACCGCGTGGCGCAAACTCTTTTCCGACCGACATCTGCTGGAGTGGACTACCGCGCTCCAGGCCGAGCGACAACGCAAGCACAATATTGCCGACTTTCTGCGCCTGATGTGGCCGGCGGAATTGATGATCGTCGAGGCTACATCGCTGGTGATTGTTTTCAAGCCCAGGTCGTTACCGCTGGCTGCTCCCTTTCTGCTGGCCTGGGCGATGTCGCCGTTGATCGCCTTCTGGGTCAGCCGTCATCTGCCAAAAAAGCGGACGCAGCTAAATCCCAAAGACCTGCGCCACACGCGTCTGATCGCCCGTCGCACGTGGCGCTTCTTCGAAACTTTCGTCGGCGACGAGGACCACTGGCTGCCGCCGGACAATTATCAGGAAGACCCGCAGCCGGTGATCGCGCATCGCACTTCGCCTACGAACATCGGGTTACTCCTGCTCTCAACAGTAGCCGCGCATGATTTCGGTTACATAAGCGGCGTAGAGCTGGCAGAGCGGCTCGAACTCACGTTTGCGACAGTCGGTAAACTCCGAACCTTTCGCGGCCATTTCTTCAACTGGTATGAAACGCGCACGCTGGAGCCACTGTCGCCGCTATACATTTCCACGGTGGACAGTGGCAACCTGGCGGGGAATTTGATTGCGCTCAAGCAAGCATGCGTCGAGCTACCTAACACGCAGGTTTTCGATACGCGAGTCATCAAGGGACTGGCCGACACGATCTTCTGCTTGCAGGAAGAAGCGGGCCGCCTGGGCGCCGTGCGGCAGCGCACCGAGGTTGTCACTACCAAACAACTGCGCGAAGAGATCGAAGCCTGTGCCGGCCTGGTTTCTTCCGGCCCGCCGAAAACACTGGCTGCGTGGGCCGACCTCTTTGACTCGATGGGCCAGCACGCGTCCGTGATTGACGACATCGTGGGCGCCCTGTCTTACGAACATGGAAACGAAGCCTTCCTGGAGTTGCGCTCGTGGATCGGTTCGCTGATTCATCAGACCAGGGGCTACCGCCGCGATTTTGAGTTGCTGGTCCCGTGGGGCGCTGCGCTGACCGGGCACCTGGGACCGATCATCAGCAGTTGTGGTGCGGCAGTCGCTTCTGAGTGGGAAGAAATAAACAGCGCGCTGGAGAGTGTTCCCAACCTTTCTCAGATTACGGAAACCAGCGACCGGGCGCTGGTAAGATTGGCGGCCTTGCGCGCTCAACTCGAACAATGTCTGCCCCAGGCGACGGCTGAGCGAGACGCCGCGTTGAGTGGCCTGGAAGTCCTGACCCGGGCCATCGAACAAGCAGCGGAAGCAGCTAAAACTTTCTCGACCCGGCTGGCAAAGCTGGCGAACACCTGCGACCGAGTTTTCGATGACATGGATTTTGGTTTCCTGCTGGACGAGGAACGGAAAGTCTTTGTCATAGGCCACAACGTTACGGAAGGAAGGCACGATAATTCTTATTACGATTTGCTGGCGTCGGAATCACGGCTGGCTAGTTTCATAGCCATCGCCAAAGGCGACGTGCCGCAGGAGCACTGGTTCCGGCTCGGTCGCCAGCTCACTTCTGTGGATAGCAGTCGCGCGCTGATTTCCTGGACCGGCACCATGTTCGAATACCTGATGCCTTTGCTGGTCATGCGGGATTACGAGGAAACGTTGTTGGGTCAAACCTACGATGCCGTGGTGGCCCGCCAGATCGAGTACGGCCGCGAGCGCGGTGTGCCCTGGGGCATTTCCGAATCCGCCTACAACGTGCGCGATTTGCATCTAATTTATCAGTACGGTCCATTCGGGGTGCCCGGCCTTGGATTGAAACGGGGGCTGAGCGAAGACCTGGTCGTTTCGCCCTATTCAACTCTGCTGGCCACCGCCGTGCGGCCCCAGGAGGCAATCGAAAACCTGCGTTTGCTTGAGCGAGAAGGGGCCCTGGCGCGCTACGGATTCTTTGAAGCAATTGATTACACGCCCGAGCGGCTGCCCCAAAATCAGAAGCGGGTTTTCATTCGCGCGTTCATGGCCCATCACCAGGGCATGAGCCTGGTGGCGCTCGACAATCTCATCAACCGCGAGATCATGCAGCGGCGGTTTCATGATGAGCCGCTGGTGCAGGCAACCGAGTTGCTATTGCAGGAGCGCATTCCGCGCGGCGTCACTGCCGCCCACCCGCGCGCGGAAGAAGTTTTGACCGGACGCGTCGTTCGCACTCTGACTGGTCTGGTCACGCGTGTTTACGACACGCCCCATTTGCCTACACCGCGCACGCAGTTACTCTCGAACGGAACCTACAGTGTGATGATTACGAGCGCCGGCTCCGGGTATTCCGGATGCGGCCCACTGGCGGTCACGCGCTGGCGCGAAGACGTCACGCGCGACAACTGGGGCAGCTACTGCTACGTCCGCGATGTGCGTAGCGGCGCCGTCTGGTCCACCGGATATCAGCCCGTCGGGCGCGAACCACAGGCGTATGAAGTTTCATTCTCGGAAGACAAAGTCGATTTCTGGCGCCAGGACGCCGGTATCTCCACCCACACGGAAGTGGTGGTTTCGGCTGAAGATAATGCCGAGCTGCGCCGTGTTTCAGTGACAAATTATTCAACCCGGCCGCGCGAGATCGAGCTGACAAGTTACAGCGAGATAGTGCTGGCGCCTCCAGCCGCCGATGCTACCCATCCGGCCTTCAGCAATCTGTTCGTGGAAACGGAATTCTTTGCCGCCGAAAGTGCGCTGTTGGCCCACCGGCGCCAGCGCTCATCTTCGGATGAACCGGTCTGGGGCGTGCACGTGATTGCCATTAGCGGCGAGACTATCGGAGTCGTGCAATACGAAACGGACCGGGCGCGTTTTGTCGGCCGCGGCCATACTCCGGCTGATCCCATCGCGGTGATGGAGGATAGGCCTCTCTCAAATACCACCGGGGCGGTGCTGGATCCGGTTTTCAGTCTGCGCTGCCGCATGCGTCTGCTGCCTAATGAAACGGCGCAGGTTTCGTTTGCCACCGCCGTCGCCCACTCGCGCGATGAAGCTACGGCGCTGGCCGACAAGTATCACGACCCGCACATCTTCGAGCGCGAAGCCCGCCTGGCGTGGACCAGGGCCCAGGTGGAAATGAGTCACTTGAACATCGACGCTGAGGAAGCACATCTCTTTCAGCGACTGGCGGGCCGCGTGCTCTACTCCGATCCATCCCTCAGACCGAGCCCGTATGTGCTGGCGCTGAATACACAAGCGCAATCAAACCTCTGGCCCTACGGCATCAGCGGCGATCTGCCGATCGTCCTGGTGCGCATAAATCAGGAGGAGGACGTGGGCATGGTGCGTCAGATTGTGCGCGCCCACGAATACTTGCACCTGAAAGGGCTGCGCTTCGATCTGGTAATTCTGAATGATCATCCCGCCAGCTATGCGCAATCGCTGCAGGACGGGCTCCAGGCACTCGTGCGCACCACCGGGCTACAGGCACTGCAGGACAAACCCGGCGGGGTCTATCTGCGCCGCGCCGAACTGATGCCGGAAGCCGACCGCATCCTCTTGCACGCGGTGGCGCGGGCTGTTTTCGTTACCGAGCGAGGCACGCTGGAAGAGCACTTGGTGCGCCGGCCGGTTGAGGATGCCCTGCCCCCGCCGTTCCTGCCGCGGGCGCCGTCGCGCAATTATCCTGAGCCGGTGCTGACGCCGCCGAAACTTGCCTTTTTTAATGGGCTGGGTGGATTCGGCCACGGGGGACGCGAATATGTGACGGCGCTGGGCGAAGGACAATGGACACCGGCGCCATGGTCCAACATCATTGCCAACAAGGTGGACTTTGGCTTCCAGGTTACCGATACCGGATCGGGCTTTACCTGGTCGGTGAACAGCCAGGCCAATCGTTTGACTCCATGGTCCAACGATGCCGTCAGCGATCCAGCGGGCGAAGCAATTTACATTCGCGATGAGGACACCGGCGCGTCCTGGACTCCCACGCCTCTGCCAATTCGCGAAGCGCAGCCGTACCTGATCCGCCATGGTCAAGGCTACACAGTCATCGAGCACACCAGCCACGGCATTTCGCAGGAGTTGCTGCTCTTCGTCCCGCTGGCGGCGCCGGTAAAGATCTCTTTACTGAGACTCCAGAACCGGACCGACCGGCCACGCCGGCTGGCGGTAACGAATTACAACGAGCTGGTGTTGGGCGCTTCGCGTAACTCCGCTGCGCCTTATGTGATCACCGAAATCGATGCCACCGCCGGCGCAATTTTTGCGCGCAATCCTTACAACAATGAATTCGCGGCCCGGATCGCTTTCGCCGGCACGAGTGGCGACGTACAACGGACCATGACCTGCGATCGCAAAGAATTCGTGGGTCGCAACGGATCGCTGGCCCAGCCGGCGGCCCTGGGCCGGGCCCACTTGTCGGGGCGGACTGGGGCCGGCCTCGATCCGTGCGCTGCCATTCAGACCCTGATCGAGCTGCAGCCAGGCGAAGCACGCGAGGTCGCTTTCCTGCTGGGCCAGGGCGAGTCGATCGCTGAAGCACGTGCCGTGAACGAACGCTACCGGCAATTGGCGACAGTTCATGAGGCTTTCGAAGAAGTCACCCATTACTGGGAAGAGTTTGGCAACGTTATCGAAGTCCACACTCCGGACGCGGCGATGGATACGATATTGAATCGTTGGCTCGTGTACCAGACACTTTCGTGTCGCGTCTGGGCGCGTTCGGCTTTCTATCAGTCGGGCGGCGCTTACGGTTTTCGCGATCAATTGCAGGACGTGATGGGACTCGTTTATGCCAAACCAGAGATTGCGCGGGAGCACATTCTCCGCGCCGCGGCTCATCAATTCAAGGAAGGTGACGTACAGCACTGGTGGCATCCGCCTACCGGTCGGGGCGTGCGCACACGTTTTTCTGATGACCTGCTATGGCTGCCCTATGTCGTTACCTTTTACCTGAGTACCACTGGCGATAATTCGCTGCTGCAGGAGAGGGTGCCATTCCTCGAAGCTCCACTCCTTGCTGCCGATGAGCACGAATCATATATGCAGCCGGTGGTCTCTGCCGAACAAGGAACAATCTTCGAGCACTGCGTGCGGGCGATCGAACGCAGTCTCGCCGTGGGTAGCCATGGCCTGCCCTTGATGGGCGGCGGCGATTGGAACGACGGTATGAACCGCGTCGGACATCTGGGCAAAGGGGAAAGCGTGTGGGTCGGCTGGTTTCTCTACACAATCCTGGGAGGCTTCGCCCCGCTTTGCGATCTGCATAAAGACAAAGCCCGCGGCACCCGTTACCGCAGGCATATGGAGAAGCTAAAGAATGCATTGGAGCAGCAAGCCTGGGACGGCGATTGGTACCGGCGAGCTTACTTTGATGATGGCACTCCGCTGGGATCGGTGCAGAACGAGGAGTGCCGCATCGATTCGATCGCGCAGTCGTGGGGCGTAATCTCCGGCGCTGCCGATCATCATCGCGCCGTTCGTTCGATGGCAGCGGTCGAAGAGTATTTGATTAGAAGGGGGGATGGCCTGGTAATCCTCTTCACACCGCCCTTCGACAACAGCGCGCTCGATCCGGGTTACATAAAAGGCTATGTCCCCGGGGTACGCGAGAACGGTGGGCAATATACTCATGCGGCGCTGTGGACTTTGATTGCCTACGCGATGCTGGGCGAAGGAGATCGCGCGGGCGAGCTGTTCGCGCTTTTGAATCCCATCAACCACGCCTCCACGCGGGCCGGCCTGCACAAGTACAAGGTCGAGCCTTACGTGGCCGCGGGCGACGTTTATGCGGTGCCGCCCCACACCGGGCGCGGCGGTTGGACCTGGTACACCGGATCGGCGGGATGGATGTATCGCGCGGGACTGGAATCGATACTCGGCTTCAAGCTGCGCGGCGAACACTTACAAATCGATCCCTGCATCCCGCGCAACTGGCGCGAGTTCGAGATTATTTACCGGCGCGGCGCCACGCACTATCGCATTAAAGTTGAAAACCCGATCGGCATCAGCCGGGGAGTCGCCCGAGTTGAAGTGGACGGCGCACTGCAGTCCGATGATCAAGTGAGATTGAAAGACGACGGCCAGCCGCACAGCGTGCTCGTCGTTTTAGGAGAAAAGCCGCCAGCCGAAACCCAAAAGCCGGAAGCGGCGGCGGAAGAACGCGCCGGTACGAGCCAGTGAGGCCAGCAGCATGGAGAATCTCATTCACACCGATGTCCGACATGCTTCAGCTTGTCGTCTAGCTTGGGAACTCTCAATGTGGGACGTTACGGGTAGTATCATTGCTGAGTGTTTGCGAATCGCGACGACAAGCTAAAGCATGTCGGACATTGATGAGCCAGGTATATTGTTACCCTTGTAACGGTTTCAGCGGTAAACCGTTACAACGGTTATGAATTAATAGCTGCCTCTGATCACCTGGCTGAAGCCAGGTGTGAATGAGACAAGCAAGCAGAACTTCCGCACTATACGTTCAGAACGCCATGGAAACTCAACCAGAAAAAGTAGCCCTGGAAGCAGACATCCTGGTGCGACCCCTCCAGGAAAGCGATCTGCCGGCCGCCGACCAAACCATGCGCATGGCCTTTGGCACGTTTCTGGACCTTCCTGATCCCTCGATGTTCATGGGTGATGCCAACTATGTTAAGACGCGCTGGCTGGCTGATCCGGCAGCGGCATTCGGGGCCGAAGTGGATGGAGAATTCATAGGTTCAAACTTTGCGACTAACTGGGGCAGCGTTGGGTTCTTTGGTCCAATCACAATCCGTCCTGACCACTGGGACCATGGTGTTGGTAAACGTCTCATGGAACCGATCATAGAGTGTTTCGGGAAGTGGGGCACCAAACATGCTGGCCTCTTCACGTTTGCCCAAAGCCAGAAGCACGTTGGCCTGTACCAGAAGTTTGGTTTCTGGCCGCGCTTCCTGACCGCGGTCATGTCAAAGCCAATTGTTCGGTCCAACCGCGCGGCGCAATGGTCGGCATTCTCGCAAAGTGAAGCAGATACCACCCTCGCCACATGCCGCCAACTTACCGACTCCGTTTATGAAGGTCTGGATGTAACGAGGGAGATCAGGGCCGTGGCCGATCAAAATCTGGGTGAGACGGTGCTGCTGTGGGACGGTTCAACCCTGAACGGATTAGCCGTCTGCCACTGCGGGCCAAATACAGAGGCGGGCAGCGGTACCTGCTACATTAAATTTGCCGCCGTGCGTTCCGGTCCCGGGGCAGCGCGCGCTTTCGAACTGTTGCTCGACGCCTGTGAAGACATGGCCGCAACACGTGGATTGTCACGCATCGTGGCCGGGGTCAACACTGCGCGCCAGGAAGCCTACGCCCAAATGATGGCCCGCGCCTTCCGCACCGACATTCAGGGAGTGGCCATGCATCGGCCAAATGAACCCGGATACAACCGGGCAGGCGTTTACGTCATCGATGATTGGCGATAAATGTCCAACCCCAACGGGGTTGTGTCCTCGCGAAACCTTTGAGTGCCGCACCTTCCTGGTGTATTGTGCGGCTTCGTTTTTTGGACACGAAAGGAATCCCCCACTATGAGCGATGGACGATTTGGATCAGGGTTCGGGGCCGGAGTGGCATTGGCTATCGGGCTGGTGCTGGCCTCCATCATCGGCGGCTACGCTTTTGTTAAAGGCAAACGAGGCGATCAGACCATCGTGGTCACCGGCTCAGCCCGCAAGCGCATTAAGTCCGATCTCGTGATCTGGAAGTCCGCTATCTCGTATCAAGCGACTACTCTGGCTGACGCGTACCGCTCCCTCTCCGAGAATGTGCCGCGGGTGAAGTCTTACCTGATCAGCAAAGGAATAGCCGAAAATCAGATCACCATCTCGTCAATTACTTCTGACACGCTGCATGGCAAGAATGCGGATGGAGAGGACACCGGGCAAATCACCGGCTACTCGCTGCGTCAGGAACTGGAAGTACGATCGAATGACGTAGAGAAGATTGCGCAAATCGCGAGACAGGCGACTGAGTTAATAAACCAGGGCATTTTGATCGAATCGATGGCGCCGCAATATCTCTACACCAAACTGGGCCCCGAGAAAATCGAGATGCTGGGCGCAGCGGCCAAGGACGCTTTGGAAAGGGCCAGGCAGGTGGCGCAGAGTACAGGCAGCAGCGTCGGCGCTGTGCGCACCGCGCGCATGGGCGTACTGCAGATCACTCCCGCCGACTCAAACGAAGTGTCCGACAGCGGCATGAACGACACGTCTTCGATCGACAAAGACATTACCGCGGTGGTGAACATCGGCTTCGCAGTGGACTAGCCATTCGGCTAAACATTTGTAGGGGCGGCACTCCGTGGCCGCCCCTCTACTTTTTGCACGACCAGGTCCGCACCCTTCAACTTACCTACAAGGCACCCCTTCCTCTTGCCGAAGAGGGGCGGCCACGGAGTGCCGCCCCTACAATCCTTTCACGGTTTCGCCACTATCAGCGGGTTGGCTTCCAACTCGCGACGGTAGAAAACGCGCGGGCGTTGGACGCTGCGCTTCAGCGGATCGGCGATGTTCTGTTCGCCTTCGGTGAAAGTCAGCTCCAGCCCCATGCCGCGCGCTTGTTTCATCTTCTCTTCCTGCATCTGCGGCACACGCTCGGTGGCAAAGTCCAACCACTCCCTCGCGATGAGTATTCCATCCTTCGGTTCGCTGTCAGCGATTCCGGTCTTCAGACCTTCCTCAACCAGCGCGTACGTCAGTAGTCCGTGGCCAAGTTGTGCCGTTTCCAGTGCTGCCTGATAGCTCTGCGCCGCGGTAAGTATGTACATGCCCTTCTCGTAAGCCAGCTGGGCCAGCCCTTTGGAGTTCATCGGCCCGCGGCGTTTCTCCTCCGCCTCCAGCGCCTGCCCCGAGTTACAGGCATCAATGATCAGCAAAAGATGGTTGGCTACCAGACCTTCGACCGCTTGTTCCAACTCTATATCTGAGATGCTGTTTGCAAGAATGGTCCGCAAACCCTGCTCATTCAGCTTTGTTCGATCGCCCGTGTAGCCCAGGTCGTGCGGCAGCAGGTAGAAGCGTTGCGCCTGCGCCGTACCATGCCCGGCGAAGTAGATGATCACCGTATCTTCGGGCTGTGCTCGTTTTATTGAATCGAAAATTTGCGCTCCAGGTTTAAGAGAAGGCGGATCGGTGGCGCCGGCCAATCGCCTGAGGGCGGAAAGTATGTTGGCTTTCGTCGCATGCTCGTTGATGAGGGGGACCACCAGCACGCGTTCATAACCGGCAAGGTGAGAAAGCATGCCATGACCAAAACTCTCGGCGTCGGCCACCGCGTACTTCAAATTGTATTGCGGGTTTGCATATTCGTTTACACCCACCGCGATGACGTAGGCGGTGCCGGCGCGTTTCAGAGCCTCGGCGCCGGTTAGCGGTAATGCGGCGTCTTTGCTCTTAACGTTGTCTTTGTTGAAGGCGTAGGCCGTCAGCTGGTTTGGTCCGGCGGCGATGGTAATCTCTTCTTCGAGCGTCACTGCTGGTTTGCCGTTCAGCACATCGCCATGCCAGACCTTGACCAAAGAACCGTTGCGAAATAAACGTAGATCGCGCGCGCCGCTGCCCTGGGGATGATCTTTGTCGGCGGGCGCGTCTGTGACTTCGACTCTTAATTTGACTGTGCGCGAAGTGACTCCGGATGCCGGCGCCGGCTCGCCGCTGAGCGATAATTTCACTATTGGCTGGCGGCGATCTTTCCGGGAAACATCCTGGGCCACGCGCGGCCGTTTGCCGGCCAGGATCTCACCCAGCAGTCCCGGATAATAAAACTCATTGAAGAACCATTCGATGGGCGCCACGTTGAACGTGTCCTGGTTATAGCGCCAGAGGATCTGGTTCCATGAAGCCGGCGTGCCGTCGAATAGACCCTGTGGCGTTACCACCATCCATTCGCTGCCATCATCGAGCGAGATGAGCGTCAACAAATGTTCTCCAGTGCCTGTGTCCCAGAGAAAGGTGCCGCCATCATCGGCCGCCGATGCCAGCAAGCGGGAATCGGGACTAAAGTCGAGCGACTCGATGTTTGAAGAATGGCCGGTAAGCGTGCGCAGCTCCTTCTGCGCCGCCACATCCCAAATCCTGATCGTGTTGTCGGTACTGCTCGAAGCCAGCAGGCGCCCATCGCGACTGAAAGCGACCTGGGTAATGCCTTTGCCGTGACCCTTGAGGGCTCCGATCTCGCGGCCGCCGGCGACGTCCCAAAGTACGACCTGGCCGATGGCTTCGAACTTTATGTTCCTCATCATCTCCTCGGGATCAGGCGGCCGCGAGGAATTCTTCTTTTGTCCCTTTTGTCCCGAGCCCAGGCCGCTCATCGCCATCAGATCCAGATTCGACTTTGACTCAACGCCGCCCGTTGCCAGCGTGCGCCCGTCGGGACTGAAGGCCACTGAAGTAACGGATCGGCCCATCGTCCCCGCCGACATTGCGCCCATGCTGTTCGTTATCATGGCCGTCATGTCTGCTAGGTTCGGCATCTGCGGCATGTTTCCAGCTTGCCCTGGCTTTCCCATCTTGCCTGCCATTTTTGCGAGCTCTTTGGGATCCATCGAGCCAAGGTTGCCCATCGAACCCGGATTGCCCATCGCGGCAAGTTTGTCCATCGGCGAAGAATTCAGGTCCCGCAGCTTGCTCCCGGAATTAGTATCCCAGAGCGAAATTTGCCCCATCGAACCGAGTGAGGCCAGCAAGCGACCATCAGCGCTGAACCCAACTTCGGTCACCCCATTCGCGACCGTTAATGAGCGCAGTTCCCGCCCCGACTTAACATCCCAGATCTTTATCTGGTTCATGTTGCTCGAGGCTCCAGTGCCCGTCAGGGGATTCTGTAGCTGTTCCGAACTCGCGCCGTACGTGGTCACCACCATCCTGCCATCAGCACTGAAGGCGGCGCGTTGCACGACTCCTCCACCGCTGGCCGGTGTCAAAGTTTGCAATTGGCGCCCGGTAGGCGTCTCCAGAATTGCAACTACATTGCTGTTGGGCGCGAAGGCCGCCAGCAACTGGCCATCCGGGCTGGGAATGCCGAGTCTGTTGTCTGACGGCGCCCCGTTGATGCGCAAGCCACGACCGGTGCGCAGATCCCAGCGCGTGCGGCCGCCTGAGGAAAGGCGTGTACCGTCGTCGCTGAACGCCACCTTGTAGGCCATGTTGGTGCGGCCATTCATACGGAGCAACTGCTTGCCGGTTTCTGTTTCCCAGAGCACTGTCGGCGTATCAAAACCTCCGGTAGCTGCCCGCTTCCCGTCGTCACTGAAACTGATAGAAGCATTACCCTGAACAAAGATGCCGCTATTGGGAAGTTTGAAAGTTGACAACTCGCGGCCCGTCGCCGTTTCCCAAACTTTTATATTGTAACCTTCCGATAGCGCCAGCAGGCGGCCATCACGGCTGAACTTGATCAGGCTGAAGTCCTTCACAGTCGGGCCCAATTCGCGCTCAGTCTGTTTCCCCGTGATGTCCCATAGCCTCAGACGCTTCTCGATAGCCCCGGCGAACAGCACGCGCCCATCGGATGTGAAACAAACTTCGGCGCTGTTGATTTCCTTGTCCGGGAGATCGACTGAGCGCACTTCCCGTCCGGATCCCACTTCCCAAAACTTTATCTGCGGTTTTTCGCCTCCCATGGTCATGACGGTGGCTAGCTGGCTGCCATCGGGGCTTAGCGCGGCGCCGCCATCACCGCCGGAAAAACCAGAAACGCTGAGAGACACGGAACCAAACGCACGCAGCACCTGTCCGGATGTTAGGTCCCAAACTTTTATGGCATCGCTGATGGTTACTACGCGACCGTCGGGGGTAAAGCCGATAAAGTAAATGCCGCCCAGCGAGGCCGCCATTGAACCCTCGCCACCGGAAAGCGTTTGCAATTCGCGCCCGCTGGTCACGTCCCAGATCTTGACCGAGTTGTTGCCGGTGGCCGCGGCTACCAGCCGGCCGTCCCGGCTGAAAGCAACAAAGGGGGCCATGCCCATTGCGCTCTGCGTGCCGCTGGAAAGGTTGCGTAATTCCCGCCCGGTGGCTGTCTCCCAGAGTTTGATGGTGCTGCTGCGAAAGGTCGCGGTGGCGATCAGGCGCCCGTCGGGACTGAAAACAATTCGCGTCGCGCCGAAGAAATTGTTGTAGCCGGTTTGCAGCACGAGCTCGGGTTTGGCTTCTCTTGCCTGCGGCGCTGCCTGAGATGTGTTGGCGGGCGTGCCAGTGTCGATGCCGAGACCGCGTTTGTCGGGAGGCGTGGTAGAGGGTGTTTGCGCCGAAACACCGATAGCGATGACAGCCAACATCACTACTCCCAAAGCGAGCTTGAGCCCCCTCCTGGCCCGTGATACTTTCTCGCAACTCGTCATAGTTCTTCTCATTGCATCATCCCTCCCATTGGGGTCACTTTGCGGCCGCCTTCACTAGTGTAACGCAAACTGTTAGTTTGCGATTGCCCTGAAGTAGTGTCTTAAAGTGTAATTTGCTTCGCTGCTTGCGGTCCGCCGCCAACGGAAAGGCTCCGCAAGAATTGTAGGGGCGGCACTCCGTGGCCGCCCCTCTCCGTCGCGCAAAAAGAAGGGGC